>NZ_JBIRQF010000001.1:968930-1147638 GCF_044333065.1 Streptomyces sp. NPDC021115 | reverse complement strand
TGCTGACCAGCCGGATCGAGCAGCTCCAGAAGATGGCCGCCGCCGTCGAACACGCCATGGAGGCACGGAAGATGGGGGGGACGAGGAGGCGCTCGCCGACTTCGAACGGGCCATCGAACTCGTTGCCCATTACGCATGGTTCGGTCTGGTTCAGGCCCTCCGCAGCCTGAAGCGCAGGGAGGAGGCGATTACTGCGATCGACCGTCACCTTGCGACTCAGCTGGACGATCAGGAAGCGCTCGCCGAGCGTGGTGAGGTATACCGGATGATGGGCTGTTTCGAGGAAGCGCTGGAAGACTTCGGCCGTGCCATCGGGATCAATCCTTCGTATGTGTTCGCGCTGGTCCAGCGGGGGCGGACCTATGAGCACATCGGCCGACACGCTGAAGCGCTGGCGGATTTCGACGTTGCTGTCGCCGCCGCTCCCGACGATGCCTGGGTTCTGGCGCACCGAGGCGACCTGCGTCTGCGCCTGGATGTTGACGCGGCTGCTCTCGACGACTTGGACCAGGCTGTCCGGCTCGACCCCGACGATCTGTTCACGTTGGAGGTCAGGGCCAGGTGCCACCGGCGGGCGGGCCGGTACGCCACGGCAGCCGAGGACATCGAACGGGCGATGGCTGCCGACCCCGACGACCTCGACATCGCCTTCGAACACGCCATGCTGGTGAGCCGAACCACCGGTCTCCCCGAGGCGCGGGAGCGGTGGACCACCTTCGAAGAGCTGCTGGCCGAGCATGGCGATGAGCGGGACCCGCAGACCCGGGCGGCCGGATCGATCATCAGCCGAGCCGCCCTCGGTGACTGGGCCGGGGCCGGGCGGTTTCTCGCGGAGTTACCCGCGGCCCGGCCGTACTGGGAGGTCGTGGACCACGTCGTACGTGCTCTGGACGACCTCGCTGAAGCCCCGGGCGCCGACCGCGACCGGGTCGCGGCCCTTCGCACGCCCCTCGCCGACCTGCGGGCGGCGCTTCACATGTCGTAGCCGGACATCTTGTCCGCGTCCTCATTGAGCTGCTTGAGGTCCACGTTGCTGAGGAACGGCAGCACGGCGCCGCAGTCCAGGCAGGCGCGGGCGAAGTCGACGTCGAACGCCGGGCGGAGCTTGTAGAGGCGCGGGCGGGGGAACTTGAGGCGCAGGCGGTCGTTCTGGCCCTCGAGCGTCCGGAGTTGTCCGACCGGGCTCAGCCGGTTCGATCCGCATACGCCGCAGCGCAATTCCCCGATTCCCATGAGGGGACGCTACCCCGGCCGGGCCCCCTGCCGCGAGCGTCCGCGGGCTGTGAGACTGGGCGGTCCATCGAGGCTCCCCGGGGGCGGAGAGGCGGCGCGCCGTGTTCGATCGCAGGGTTCTGACCGAGCGGGAGTACCGGGACGACCGCCACCTCGCCGCGCGGCAGGCGCTGTACGCGCATCAGGAGCCGCGGCACGATCTGCCGGGCATCGCGGTGGCCCAACTGGGCGGTGTACGCGGGCCGGTGGTGGACGTGGGGTGCGGGAACGGGGTGTACGGGGCGCGGGTGCGGGCGGAACGGCCGGAGTTGGGGGTGCTGTCGCTGGATCTGTCGCCGGGGATGCTGGCCGGGGCCGTGGGGCGGGCGGCGGTGGCGGACGCGCAGGCGCTGCCGCTGGCGGACGGGAGCTGTGGGGCGGTGCTGGCGATGCACATGCTGTACCACGTGCCGGACATCCCGCGGGCGATCCGGGAGCTGCGGCGGGTGCTGGCGCCCGGCGGTGTGGCGCTGGTGTCGACGAACGGCGGCCGGGACAAGGCGGAGATCGCGGAGGTGTGGCGGCGCGCGGCGGGGGAGGAGCGGCCGTCGTTCAGCGGGCGGTTCACGCTGGAGGAGGCGCCCGCGCTGCTGGGGGCGGCCTTCACCGAGGTGCGGGTCATCGAGCTGACGGGGACGATCACGGTCCGGGAGCCGGGGCCCGTCATGGCGCACATGGGGTCGTATGAGACCTGGGCGGGCGGCAGGGGCGGTGACGCGGGGGAGGTGTTGCGGCGCGCGGAGCGGCTGGTGCGGGACGAGATCGACACCAAGGGCGCGTTCGCGGTGACGAGTCGTTGCGGGATCTTCGTCTGCTCGGGGTGATGCGCCGCCCGCCGAGCCGCGCAGCACCCGCACCGCGCCGTCCTCCTCGACGCCGGGGGTGACCTCCTCGCCCTTGGCACCGATGGCCGCGTCCGACCTGCCGCCGCCGTTGAAGTCGTCGTGCGGGGAGGCGCTGGCTACGGCCGAGAGACGGGGCCAGGGACGGGCCGCCCGCGCCCGGCTCGCGGCCCCGCGTGCGCCCCTCGCCGAACTGGGCGTCAGGAAGCGTCGGGCTGGTTCGCATCGGCTGCGGGCTCCCGCAGCTCTGCGTTGAGCCGCTGGGCCTCTTCCAGCTGGTCTTCGAGGATGACGATGCGGCAGGCGGCGTCGATCGGAGTGCCCTGGTCGACGAGTTCGCGAACGCGTGCCGCGATGCGCAGCTGGTAGCGGGAGTAGCGGCGATGGCCCCCCTCGGAGCGCAGGGGGACGATGAGGCGGGCCTCGCCGACGGCCCGCAGGAAGGCGGGTGTGGCGCCGATCATCTCCGCTGCGCGGCCCATGGTGTACGCGGGGTAATCGTCGTCATCGAATTTGTCGGTGGCTCGCTCTCGGGGCTTCGAATTCATTGCACCTCTCTGTGGGACGCGTCGAGGGGCCCTGGTGCCATTTGGCACCAGGGCCCCGAGGGTTCAACACCATCTACCGGCGCTGTGCACCGGCCTTCTGTTTCCGCTGCCTGCCCTGGGGGCGAGGCGCGGGGATCGCGGCTGCGTGACCGGGGACCACCTTCCAATCCGGGGCCTGCGGTACCCGAGCGGACCAGGTCCGTGCCCGGGCGATCCTGATGGCGTCTCCTCCTCTCCTTTTCTCTCGCTGCTCTTGCTGGAACTGCTGTCGTGCGTCATGCGTGGTGGCCCTGGGGCCACCCGGCCCGGCAGCCAGTGGCGGGACCTTCCTGCACTTCCCGGCCGCGCCACTCCGCTGTCGTGCGGTGTTCTGCTCGCGGCAGTTCGTCTCTGCCGCGCCTGACTGACGTCGTTGGCTACGCGAGAAACACTAGCTACAAGAGCGCCGCATGTCTACTGCGGCCGGTGCAGATTTACCTCTACTGCCGCAACAGGCCCAGGGGCCCGACCCCATGGGCCGGGGCGGTGGAGGTGAGGGTGCGGTGGCGGGGCCTCGGTCGTCACCGCCGCTGTCCACCGTGCGGCCGTCTTCCCGGCGGCCCGTCGGCCCTCGGCGGCGTTCTCCCCGCCGATGCCCAATATGTAATGCCGCGACTGCAGAAACAGCCTCTGAATTGGTGGGGAGTTTTTGCCTTGCCGAGCTTGACTGTCAATTATCGTGCAGGACCCGGCGTGCCGTGCTACCGTCGTTGTCAGTTGCAGTTGTGGTTCCCAGACTTCAAGTGTCCTCGCCGTCGTACACGGCGGGAATGCTTTTGTATTTCCGGTGCATTTCCGGAGGGGTGATCATCGCGGCGACGCGGGGTCCGCAAAGTGTGGGCTCCGGGCACTGCGCCCGAAGGAGATATAGCATGACTACTGGCACCGTGAAGTGGTTCAACTCGGAAAAGGGCTTCGGCTTCATCGAGCAGGACGGCGGCGGCCCCGACGTCTTCGCCCACTACTCGAACATCGCCGCCCAGGGCTTCCGTGAGCTGCAGGAGGGCCAGAAGGTGAACTTCGACCTCACGCAGGGCCAGAAGGGCCCGCAGGCCGAGAACATCGTTCCCGCCTGACGCTGACGCGTACAGCGACGCTGGGGCCCGCACCTTGGGTGCGGGCCCCACTCGTTTTCCCCGACGATCCGGCATCTCGAGCGTCCGACTTGCCGGTGTATGTCGATCATCTTTCGAAGCGATGGGCGCACCTCTTCCGCCCCGCTTCGTTTCGTTTACCTATTCGGTTCGTTCTTGCGATTCTTTTCTGCGCGGCTCACTGCTGCCGAGAATTCCTCGACGTGCCGCATCGAGGAAGGCCGCATGAAACGCACTGCCCGAACGAACAATCGTTCCGTCCGCCCCCGCTCCGGTGGGAACGGCCGTCGTCCCGCCGCGCCGCAGGGAGAGTTCGCCCTGCCCGTCACGCGCACCCCCGCTCTGCCTCCGGCCGAGACCTTCGCCGAACTGGACATGCCGCCCGCGCTGCTGGCGGCCCTGACCGCGGAAGGCATGGCCGTGCCGTTCCCGATCCAGGGCGCCACGCTGCCGAACTCCCTCGCGGGCCGCGACGTCCTGGGCCGTGGACGTACCGGCTCGGGCAAGACCCTCGCCTTCGGCCTGGCCCTGCTGGCCCGTACCGCCGGACGGCGCGCCGAGCCCCGCCGGCCCCTGGGGCTGGTCCTGGTTCCCACCCGGGAGCTGGCCCAGCAGGTCACTGACGCGCTCGCCCCCTACGCCCGGTCGCTGAAGCTGCGGCTGGCCACCGTCGTCGGCGGTATGGCGATCGGCCGGCAGATCAGCGCTCTGCGCGGCGGAGCCGAAGTCGTCGTCGCGACCCCCGGGCGGCTGAAGGACCTCATCGACCGTGGTGACTGCCATCTGGACCAGGTCGGCGTCACCGTGCTGGACGAGGCGGACCAGATGGCCGACATGGGCTTCATGCCTCAGGTCACCGCGCTGCTGAACCAGGTCCGGCCCGAAGGGCAGCGGATGCTCTTCTCGGCCACTCTGGACCGCAACGTCGACCTTCTGGTCCGGCGCTACCTGGCCGACCCGGTGGTCCACTCCGTCGATCCCTCGGCGGGCGCCGTCACCACGATGGAACACCACCTGCTGCACGTCGACAGCGCCGACAAGCACGCCACCACCACGGAGATCGCCGCCCGCGACGGCCGGGTGATCATGTTCCTCGACACCAAGCACGCGGTGGACAGGCTCACCCAGCACCTGCTGAACAGCGGCGTCCGCGCCGCCGCCCTGCACGGCGGCAAGTCCCAGCCCCAGCGCACCCGCACGCTCGCCCAGTTCAAGACCGGCGACGTGACGGTACTGGTGGCCACCAACGTCGCGGCCCGCGGCATTCACGTGGACAACCTCGACCTCGTCGTCAACGTGGACCCGCCCAGCGACCACAAGGACTACCTGCACCGCGGTGGCCGCACCGCCCGGGCCGGCGAGTCCGGCAGGGTCGTCACCCTCGTCCTGCCGGGCCAGCGCCGCGACATGGCCCGGCTCATGAGCACGGCCGGCATCACCCCGCACAGCACCAAGGTCCGCTCCGGCGAAGCGGAACTGAGCCGCATCACCGGCGCCCAGGCCCCCTCCGGCATCCCCGTCACCATCGCCACGCCGGTCGTCGAACGCGCCAAGCGCGGCGGCTCGTCCTCGCGGGGACGGCGTAGCCGACCGGCCCGGGCCCGCCGCGCCGCCGGATCGACCCGGACGGGGTCGGGGGCCTCGCCGCGGCGGTCCACCCTCGGCTCGGCCGCGTAAGCCCCGGACCGGACGCTGACGCTCGGTTACGGCTCGTCGGACCACCACAGCACGGAGGCTCTCCTTGACGATGGTTCACCCGCACCCCCGCCCGACGAGCTGTTCCCCCAGGACAGCCGATGACGCCATGAGCCCGCCCGGGCCGCAGGCCGGAGACGACATGTTCGTCGACGTGGCCCTGTCGGTCCTGGCGGGCGCCCGCGCCGACCATCTCCTCGTCCGTGACGAGGACGGCCGGTGTGCCGGACTGGTGGCCCGTGCCCAGCTGAGCGCCCACCGCGGCGCCTCCTGGTACACCGAGGAAACCCGGTTGCGGGACATCCCGCACGACCGGGGGCCCTTCACCTCGCCCGTGACGGCTGTGGGTGAAGCGGAACGCAGGATGCGCGAGCGCGCGCTGCGGGCTTCACCGGTGGTCGACGAGGACGGTTACGCCCTGGGAGTCCTCGCCCTCGCCCCGCTGATCTCTCCGGCCGGTCATCCGATTTCGGCCTCTCTTCGACCCTGTTGAGGCATTATGCGCTGTGTTATCGCCCGCTTCCCCTTCGATCTGATCAAGAGTGAGGTCGAGCAAGCGATGGCAGGTATCAAACCCGAAACCGTCACGGGAGACTCCGTGCTCATCGGCCGCCGTCAATACCCCGTCAAGCAAGTGGGCGCGGTCATCACCCGTCAGGACCGCCGTGACTTCACCGCCGACGAGGTCACCCGAGCACTGACCCGTCTCGGTTTCACCTGCCGTTCCCTTCCCGTATCCACACCCGACGCGGGCCATACGCCACTTGAGGCCGCGTCCGCGCTGCTCGGCTCCCCGGAACCTGCCTGACCGGGATCGACGCGCCCGCACGGATGAGGGCCCCGACCGCACGGCGGTCGGGGCCCTCATCCGTGCGGGCGGCGCGTCCCATTCCGCCGTCTCGGGAATGCCGGGCTTCCCCGTAAGATCTGCCGCGCGATGGGAACGCCGCTGCGCGTTGTGCGCTGTCCGTTATCCGGTGCGTCATTTCGGAATGAGGAGGTCCGTCGCACTATCCGTGATGACGCCTTCACCATTCGCTGCCCCATTGACGGCACCCGGATTCGATCAAAGAGTGTCCATTACAGTTCAAAGACACTCCAGGGCCATACACATATCGAAGAAGAGGGGAAAGGTCGTGACCGCAACCGTCAGCGCAGCGACCGGCGTATGGGGCCGCGCCGAACAGCAGGACTTCCGCAGCCGGGTACGGGGCTGTCTGCTCGGCGGGGCGATCGGGGACGCCCTGGGGGCGGCCGTGGAGTTCTCCTCGCTGGCCGACATCCGGGCGGACCACGGCACGCAGGGCGTGACGGACTTCGTGCCCGCGTACGGGCGGCGCGGCGCGGTCACCGACGACACCCAGATGACGCTGTTCACCGTGGACGGCCTGATACGTGCCCAGGTGCGCCGCGACACCGGCGCCTGGCATCCGCCCACCGACATCCACGCCGCGCACCGCCGCTGGTACGCCACCCAGCGCGACTGGGGCCCCGACGAGCGCCGCGAGAGCGACGGGTGGCTGGCCAGGGAGGAGTGGCTGTACGCGCAGCGCGCGCCCGGGCGGGCGTGCCTGACGGGGCTCGGGGACGCGACCATGGGCACCCTGGAGGCGCCCAAGAACCCGGACTCCAAGGGCTGCGGTGCCGTGATGCGCTCCGCGCCGTTCGGGCTGCTGGTGGGCTGGGAGCCGCAGCTGGTGTTCCAGCTGGCCATCGAGTGCGCGGCGCAGACCCACGGCCACCCCACGGGCTATCTGGCGGCCGGCGCGTTCGCCCTCATCGTGCACGGGCTGGCGCGCGGGGAGGCGCTGGACGGCGCCGTCCAGCGCACCCTGGCCCATCTGGCGGGCCGCCCCGGCCACGAGGAGACCACGGACGCGCTGCGGCGGGCGCTGGGCGCCGTACGCCAGGGGCTGCCGACGCCCGAGCGCGTCGAATCCCTCGGCGAGGGCTGGACCGGCGAGGAGGCGCTGGCCATGGGGCTGTACTGCGCCCTGGTCGCCGAGGACGTGCGGCACGGTCTGCTGCTGGCCGTCAACCACGGCGGGGACAGCGACTCCACGGCGGCGATCTGCGGCAATCTGCTGGGCGTGCTGCACGGCGAGACGGCACTGCCGCCCGCGTGGCTCGCCGAGGTGGAGGGGCGCGGCACGATCCTGGAACTGGCGGACGACTTCGCGATGGAGATGACCCAGGGCCCCGCCCTGCACGGCCCCGAGAACTCGGCCCCCGCCTGGCTCAGCCGCTACCCGCGCGCGTGAGCGTCCGCGATACGGTCCGCGATTCGGGACGATCCGGCGCCGCGGGCCGAGCCGGGGCATCGCGCAGGGCGCGCCAGGTGACATAGGCCGCCGTCGCCAGGAAGGCGGTGCCGATGATCGGGTAGACGGCCGTCATCAGCATCTGGGGCGGGGTCTGGTGCAGCTCGACGCGCTGTTTCACGCTGTGCGGGGCGTACCAGATCATGAAGGAGCAGAAGAGCAGCCAGGTGAGCGCCGTCCATCCCGCCCAGGCCCGGGAGGCGCGGCGGACCGTCTCGACGGCGAGCAGCAGCACCATCGGGACCGCCCACACCCAGTGGTGGGACCAGGAGACCGGGCTGATCATGAGGGCGGTGACGGCGCAGCTGAGGGTGGCCCACGCGCGGGCGTGCGGCAGGGCGCGTTCGTCGGCGAGCTGGGCGGCGACGGCGGTGGCCAGGCCGACGCAGCCGATCAGCGCGGCGGCGGCTAGCCACCACGGGCCGGGGTCGGGGGTGTGCAGGAGGCGGGCGAGGGCGCCGCGCAGATTCTGGTTGCCGGAGCCCTCGACGTCGCCGGGCCGGTCGGTGGCGAACAGCACCTGGGTCCAGAAGCGGTGCGAGTCGTACGGCAGGGCCAGCGCCGCCAGGCAGACCGTCCAGGCGAAGGCGGCCGTGGCGACGCCCGCCCGCCGCAGATGGTCGCTCCCGAAACCGTGACCGGACCGCAGGCGCCGGATGGCGCCGATCAGCCCGGCGGCCGCGAGGAAGGCGATGAAGAGCCCGGGGGTGAGCTTGATCCCGGTCGCGATGCCGGTGCCGACCCCGGCCCACTGGTGGCCGCCCCGGCGGGTCAGGTCCCACAGCACCAGCACCGCGACAGCCAGGTTGATCTGGCCGTAGCGCAGGGTCGTCCACACCGGTTCGCACCACACCGCGACCCCGGCCAGGGCCAGCACGGCGGCGGCGCGCGGCGCCCGGCGCGGGCGGCCGACGAGCCGCAGCGACAGATGGGCCAGGGCGACCATCAGGACCAGGTTGACGGCGGTGCCGAAGGTGCGCAGGACGCCCGTGCCCATGACGGTCAGCGGGGTGAACAGCATGGCCGCGAACGGCGGATAGGTATTGGGCAGATGGTGCGCGGTCGCCCGCATGTCGTACAGGTCAGCCGCGTTGCGTACGGTCCAGCCCTCGGCCTGGTAGACCAGCAGATCGGCCATGGACACCTGGGCGGCGCGCTGGGCGATCCAGAAGCCTGTGAAGGACACCAGGCAGAACACCGCCGCGCACAGCGTGGGACGCCGGGTGATCATCTGTGTCGCGGTCACGGGGGTCGCTCCAGAGGTGCATGAGGGCGGCAAACGGCACAGGCGGCCGACGATAGTACGTTCCGGATGATGGCCCGTGGAGGGGTGCGGGTTGCCTGTGCGTGCCGTAAAACCGCACGTCAGGGCCCCGGCCACCGAAGGAGCGAGGGTGACCGGGGCCCGTGAGCGCTGCGCGGGGGCGGCGGGCGTCAGTCGGACGCGCCCGCCACTGTCTTGCGCCCGGTCGCGTCCGACGCCGGAACCGACCGCGCGGCACCCGCCGAACCCGGCCCGTCGTCATCCGAGTTGAGCGAGGCGAGGATGGCGTCGCGCTCCGGGGTGTCCTCCGGCTTCACATAGCCGATGACGATGAAGAGCACGAGCGAGACCGCGAGCGGGACGGCGACCTGGTACTCCAGGTTGACGCCGCCCTCGACCGCGTCGTTGATCGGGTAGTTGACCAGGTAGAAGGCGATCAGGCCGAGCGCCCAGCTGGTGAGCGCCGCCGTGGGCCCGGACTTGCGGAAGGCCCGCAGCATGCCGAGCATCAGCGGGATCGCGATCGGACCCATCAGACCGGCGACCCATTTGATGACGACGGTGATGATGTCACCGAAGAAGTCCGAGTTCACCTGGGTGGCGATGCCCATGGACAGGGCGAGGAAGAGCAGTGTGGTGTAGCGGGCGGCGAGCAGCCCGGTGCGGGTGCTCCACTGCCGTACGGACTTGAAGATCGCGGGCATGATGTCGCGGGTCACCACGGCGGCGATCGCGTTGGCGTCCGAGGAGCACATCGCCATGGTGTGCGAGAAGAAGCCGACGATGACGAGGCCCAGCAGACCGTGCGGCAGCAGGTGTTCGGCCATCTCGGCGTACGAGTCGGCGGGCTTGTCCGTCTTGATGATCAGCGGCGCGACCCACATCGGGAAGAACAGCACCAGCGGCCAGACGAACCACAGAACGGCCGACAGCCGGGCCGAGCGCTTGGCGGAGTGGGCGCTGTCGGTGGCCATGTAGCGCTGCGCCTGGTTCCACATGCCGCCGTTGTACTCGAACGTCTTGATGAAGAGGTAGGAGAGCAGGAAGATCAGCGTGTACGGGCCGACGGTCGGCTCGGCGTGGCTGTCGGGCAGGTCGTCCCAGACGGTCCAGAAGGTGCTGAAGCCGTCCAGCTCGTTGAGCACGGCGATCAGCATCGCGATGCCCGCCACGAACTGGATGACGAACTGGCCGAGTTCGGTGAGCGCGTCGGCCCACAGCCCGCCGACGGTGCAGTAGACGGCGGTGACCGCGCCGGTGATCAGGATGCCCTGGTTGAGCGAGACGCCGGTGAAGATGGAGAGCAGGGTGGCGATGGCGGCCCACTTGGCGCCCACGTCGACGATCTTCAGTAACACCCCGGACCAGGCCAGCGCCTGCTGGGTGGGCAGGTTGTAACGGTTCTTCAGGTATTCGAGGGGTGAGGCGACCCCGAGCTTGCTGCGCACCCGGTTGAGCCGCGGCGCGAAGAGGCTCGCGCCGATCGCGATGCCGATGGCGATGGGGAAGGACCAGGTGACATAAGAGGTGATGCCGTATTGGTAGGCGATGGCCGCGTAACCCGTGAACATCACCGCGCTGTAGCCGGACATGTGGTGCGAGATGCCCGACAGCCACCAGGGCATCTTGCCGCCGGCGGTGAAGAAGTCGCTGACGTTGTCCACACGCTTGTGGGACCAGACGCCGATGCCGACCATGACGCCGAAATAGCCGATGAGCACAGCCCAGTCGAGACTGTTCATGTCCCCTCCCAGGGGTCCGCCTTGTGAACGGGAGCGCACTTCGCCGCGACGTTCCTCTTGGGCGGTTCCCCCGAGCGGGAGCGGGGTACTTCCGGGATTGAACCGCTTGTCCGGGTGGTCGGTCAAGGGTTCGACAGGTCACGAGTGTGAACACAAATCAGAGAGAAGAACGGTTTTACGATTTCTTGACCTGACGGGCCGTTGTCGTGCACGCGTCCCCGAATCCACGATGAGCGGGCACTTCGTCAGACGCACGCCCGCGCATCGATGGGTCGGTACGGGAGCGGGATCCCGAAAGGCCGGACAGGAGTCGCGCTACCGCATCAGTTCACCGGCGTTCACCAGCAGCGACTGCCCGGTGATCGCCCGGGCCCGGTCGGAGGCCAGGAACACCACGGCCTCCGCCACATCGCCGTCCGTCGCCAGGTCGGGCAGCGCCATCCGGTCCGCGAGCCGCTGCTCGATCTCGGTCTCGGGTACGCCTTCCGAATGCGCGGCGAACTGGACGTACGCCCGCACCGGCGGCCCCCACATCCAGCCGGGCTGCACGGTGTTGACCCGGATCCGGTGCGGGCCCAGCTCGCGCGCCAGCGAGTACATCGCCGAGGTGAGCGCCCCCTTGGATGCCGCGTACGCGGCCTGCCGCACCTCGCTGGGCGCGGCGACCGACGACTGCGTACCGATGAGCACCACCGCGCCGCCGTTCCGCTTGAGCGCGGGGAGGCAGGCCCGGGTCATCCGCAGCGTCCCGAACAGGTTGACGTCCACCACGCGCCCCCAGGACGCGAAGTCGGCGTCCTCCAGGCCGCCGAAGTGGCTGTCCAGGGCGGCCACGTTGACGACGGCGTCGATCCGGCCGAAGCGGTCCAGGGCGAGCGCGGCCAGCGCCTCGCACTGGACCGCTTCGGCGATGTCGGTGGCCCGGTGGGCGGTACGCGCCCCGTCCGGGTCGAGCTGCTTCGCGGTCTCGGCCAGCCGCTCCCCGGTGCGCGCCCCGAGGACCACCTGGGCGCCCTCGCGCAGGCAGGCGGCGGCGATGCGCTGGCCCAGGCCGGGGCCGACACCGGAGACGATGACCGTTCTGCCGCTCAGCATGGGGCCTCCTCGGGGCTGACGAGGCGTCAGGCTAGGCGTACGGCACGGATAAGGCCAGACCCGGTTCGCGCCGGATCCGAGGGGGCGCGATTGTGCCGCACCCCCTCCACAGCTGACGTTGCGTCAGCTACACCTGATGGGCATGACGAGCGACGCGAGCGAGGGCACACGCGGCGAGCGGGAGGACACACTCGCCGAGGCGTACGGGGAACTGGCCTCCGTCGGCCCCTGCGGAGTACGCCCGGGGCATGCCCTGATCACGATGGTCGAGCCGCATCCGGGCCATGAGTACGCGTACAACCGCTGGTACGAGGACGACCACTTCATCGCGGGCGCGATGGCCATGCCGTGGATCTACGCCGGGCGCCGCTGGGTCGCCACCCGCGACCTCCAGCGCCTGCGCTACCCGGAGAAGTCGGCGGTCGCCCAGCCGGTCACCGCGGGCTGCTACCTCACCGTCTACTGGCTCACCGAGGACCGCTACACCGAGCACATGCGGTGGACGGTCGGCATCAACAAGCGGCTCAACCGGGACGGCCGGGTGTTCCAGGAGCGTACCCACGTCCTGACGGCCTTCCACGACCACGAGGCGACCGTCTACCGGGACGGGGCGGCCGGGCCGCGCGACCACCACGCCCTCGACCACCCCTACGCCGGGCTGGTCCTGGAGGTCGTCGAGGCCGAAAGCCCCGAGCGCCGCGACGAGCTGCTCGACTGGCTGCGGACCCGCCATCTGCCGCGCTGCCTGGCCGGTTCGCCCGCCGCGATGGTGACCGTCTTCCGGCCGACTCCGCTGCCGTCGGACCGGATGGCGTACGTCAAGCAGGTGGAGGGCGTGGACACCAGGCTGACCCTGCTGTGGTTCCTCCAGCGCGATCCGCGCGAATGCTGGGAGGAATATCTGAGAGGGCTCGACGCGGATGTCGAGCGGTCCGGACTGGGCCGGGTGGAATTCGTCGCGCCGTTCATTCCGACGATTCCCGGTACGGACCAATATGTCGCGGAGCTTCGATGAGGGCTTTGCCGAGAGCCACGGAAGCGGGAATGCGACGAGCCCTCTCGGCAGGGACGGCGGCCGGTCGAGAGGGCTCGGTGGCGATGGTGCGAAACTGCGGTTCTTCGGGTCCGGACCGCGCTGCCGCGGCCGGTCGAACAGCAGGATCAGCCGAGGTCGAAGGCTCCGCCGTGGACGTCGGCGACGAAGGCCGACCAGGAGGCGGGGGCGAAGCTGAGCGTCGGTCCCTGCGGGTCCTTGGAGTCGCGCACGGCGATCTCATCGACGACCGGGGAGGCGACCTCAACGCAAGCGCCGTTTCCTGCGGAGTACGAGGATTTCACCCACGTGCTCGTCTTTCCCTGCTGAATGGACACAATTGCTCCGATGCGTTTTGTTGACGAGATGCGCCCCCGTTTGGAGGCGAAGCCGACGTTACTCGTCAACATCGTCATGAAAGGTGGCCATTCACTCGACCGGGTGGCATATTCCATCGGCCTCTTCCGCGGCGGGGTGCGGAGGTGTACGCTCCGCGCTCGCTCCCGGCCCGCGTCGTCAGCCCTCCCCGTGCCGACGCGCGTGCTCCTGTGCCACCTCGGTGATGAACTGGCGGCTCTGGTCCACGTTCAGCGCCTGGGCCCGCAGATGCTCGTACATCATGCTGTAGCTCTGCACGTCGGTGAGCTTCTCCAGATAGAGGTCGCTCGTCACGCCCTCCAGGTAGACGACGCTCGTATCCGACTCGTCGGAGAACTCCAGGATGGTGAACTGCCCGCTCATCCCCGGGTGCGAGCCCATGCCGAACGGCAGCGCCTGCACCGTCACATGCGGCTCGTGGCTCATGCGGACCAGATACTCCAGCTGATCGCTCATGATCTTGTGGTCGCCGACCACACGCCGCATCGCGGCCTCGTCCACCACGGCCCACAGCCGCAGTGGGGACAGCGGATCGGTGATCCGCTCCTGCCGCCGCAGCCGCACCTGCACCCGCTGGGCGATCTGGTCCGCGGCGACCTCGGGCAGCGCACCGGTGATGACGGCCTGGGCGTACTCCGGGGTCTGCAACAGCCCCGGCATCACCTGGGGTTCGTAGACCCGCAGGGACGCGGCGTCCGTCTCGAAGCCGATGTAGACGCTGTACGGGACGTCGCCGAAGGCGTTCCACCAGCCCTGCTGGCGCGACTCCTTCGCCATTTGCATCAGGGAATCGACCAGGGCCTTGTCCTCGACCTTGTACGTACGGCAGAGGTCGCGCACATCGCGCTGGCTGATGCTGCGACGCCCGTTCTCCAGTCGGCTGATCTTCGACTGGGAGACCATCAGCTCCTCCGCCACCTCCTCCGCCGTCATGCCCTTCTCCTGGCGGAGCCTGCGCAGTTCCTGGCCCAACCGGCGTCGCCGGACAGTGGGGCCGACGTTCGATGTCACGGGACGTGCACCTCCGGCTTCGTACTGCTGATACATGCTGTTCAGCAGCCTGCCACTACCGGACCCGGCCGCGCTGGGAAATGGCCCGACAAAGACCGTACAAAGGGCGACCGAACGCGTGCGCGGTGCGGAGCGCGTGCGGCATGCGCGGGGCCGCACGCGGGCGCGGGGCGGCGGGACGGCCGGTCGTCCGGAACGGCCGTCCCACCACCCCGCGCTTCAGCGGCTCCCGGACCGGGTCGGTGGGGACTGCGGTGCGGTCGGTGGTGCTGTATCGGTTCTGCGGACTCTGGTGAGCCCGGTTGGTGCCCTGGAGAAGTGCCCTGCGGTGCTCTGTGGCGCCCTGCCGCGCGCCCTTGGTGCCCTGTGGCGCGCTGGTGGTGCGCTGTGGTGCTTCGGGGGCTCTCCGGGTGCCGGAGCCGCTCACGGATGCTGTGCGGCGTCCTGAGGCGCCCTGGGGGCCTCCTGGTGATGGGTCAGTGCGCTCCGACGCGGGTCATGCTCCCGCGGCGGGACGGCTGCGCCGGAACCCCGGCCGCGGGCTCCGCGGCGCGCGCTCCCGGCTGTCGGCCCGGGGCCGGTGCGCGCCGTGGCTGCGCCGCGACACCGTTCTGCACGTCCATCACGGCGTGCGCCACCAGACCGCCCATCGGGTCGTGCCTGATCAGATCCCGGAGCCTGGAGCGCGAGGAGCGCCCCTCGTTCCCGGGATACAAGTGCTTGCCGAGCCCGACCGCATGGGCCAGGGCGGCGAGCGCGGCGGTCCGCGGGTCCGGCGGTACGCCGGTACGGATCGCACTGTCCAGCCGGGCCCTGATCTCCCGGCTGATCGCCGTGTCCGTCGCCTGGTAGCGAGTCGTCGGCAGTACCCCGCACATCTGGCCCGCCACGGCATGCACCATGCCGCACCGCTCCAGGTGCGTGAGATACGTCTGGCGCAGCCCCAGTCGGGGCCCGCCGATCCAGTGGACGGCCCGAACCGGGCTGCCGCGTCGGCGCAGCAGCTCCAGTGCGGAGTCCAGGGTTGGATCTCCGGTCGGCCGTGGCAGCACCACGGCGATACGATCCCCGTCAGGGGCTATCCGTCCGGCCAGGGCCAGCTCTACTAGCTGTGCCCCGGCAAGACCGAGGTCGAGCGACTGCGGCTGCGCCGTGGTACCCGTGGTCGGGTCCAGGGCCAGCAGCAGAAGCTCCTCCGGAATTGTTCTGCGGCTCCTGCCCATCCATGCCTCCCCGCGTGGATGAATGACAGGGTGACCCCTGCCACATTGGTCTGTCGAGAGTGCCTGGTGGATTTGGGCGGGAACCGGTAGGTATGTCTTTCTCGTCTAGCGGGTGAGCGATCACCCTGAGGCGCTCTCCGGTGGTGGCGTTGCGCGACTCCACGCCGGGCACACAGGACACTGGTTGATGGTTGGAATGCGGGACGCGGCGCCAGGAGGCGCCCGGCGTCCCGTGTGACGTATCGAGGAGGCATCGGTGGCGGGCGAGTCCCCCGGCAAGTCGGATCAGCAGAAGTCGTCGGGGGAGACGGCTAGGGGAGCGCGCGATCCGCGGCTCACGGCCTTCCGTGAGGGGGAGGCCGAGGTCGACGGCGGGCGCTCGGCGGTCGCCGTCGCGGAGGACGCGGCGGACGGTACGGCGTCGGCGGAAGCGGAAGCGGAGCGTCCGGAAGCTGCTGGCGACGGCGATGCGCTTGATGTTCGCGAAAGCGAAGGCAGTGAATCGGCCGAAGCGGAAGCGGAGTCGGAGGACGCG
The DNA here is from genome assembly GCF_044333065.1 of Streptomyces sp. NPDC021115. Classification (NCBI taxonomy): domain Bacteria; kingdom Bacillati; phylum Actinomycetota; class Actinomycetes; order Kitasatosporales; family Streptomycetaceae; genus Streptomyces; species Streptomyces sp. NPDC021115. The sequence goes on along the minus strand of NZ_JBIRQF010000001.1, from coordinate 1,131,546 downwards.
GAGGGCGCGGAGGCCACGTCCTCCGGGCTCCCGGTCCGCCCGGGCGCGGCGTCCTCGTCGAACGCGGAGGACAAGTCCGGCGAATCCGGCGAATCCGGCAAGACGGAGAAGCCGGAGGGAAGCGACGCCCGCCTGCGGGAGGCCGTCGCGGCCTGGGTCTCGTCCGACGATTCGGACGCCGACGGTGCGGCGGGTGACGCGAAGTCCGCGTCCGGCGGCGAGGGTTCGGGGGCGGATCGCCCGGCGGAGGCCGCGGCTGACGCCGAGGGCGATGAGGGCGATGAGGACGAGGGCGCCTCGTCGGATTCGCCGGTCGACCAGAAGACCGCGGTGTTCCGCACGGCGAAGGCGGAGCCCGACGCCGAGGGTGATGAGGACGCCAAGGGCGGCGCCGAGCGGACGGCTGAGGCCACGTCGGACGCCGACGGTGACGGACAGGCGGCTTCGGGTGCCCAGGGTGACGACGACGCCGCGAAGGCCGAGTCCGGCCTGAAGGAGGACGCGGGCACGTCCGGTGCCAAGGGGACGGCCGAGGCCGCGTCGGACGCTGACGGTGACGCGGGTGACGCGAAGGCTGCGTCCGGCGACCGGCAGGCGGCTTCGGACGCTCAGGGTGACGACGACGCCGACTCCGGCGCGAAGGGTGACTCCGGCGCGTCCGGCGGCGGTGCGGCGACGTCTCGTTCGGCCAAGGCGGCGGCTGACGCCGAGGGCGATGAGGACCGTAAGGGCGCCGATGCCGACGCCGACTCCGGTGCCAAGGGCGAGGACGGCGAGGGCGCCTCGTCGAAGGCGCCGATCGACCGGAAGACCGCGGAGTTCCGTACGGCGAAGGCGGCCGACGACGACGCCGACGGGGGCGACAAGCGCGCGTCCGGTGAGCGGCGGCCGACGTGGGCCGGGGGCGATGACGACGACAAGTCGTCCGGCTCGGGCGTCGACCAGAAGACGGCCGTCTTCCGCGCGCCCAAGGTCGAGGACAAGGCCGAGGACAAGAAGGACGACGAGGGCGGCAAGGCCCTCGACCGGCCCACCGCCGCGTTCGGCGTGCTTCCCGAGAAGAAGAAGCGCTCCGAGGGCGAGAACGAGCGCACCAGCAAGTTCGTACCGCTGCGCTCCACCGACGACCCCGCCCCCGCCCCCGCCAAGGCGAAGCCGGAAGCGAAGGCCAAGGCGGAGGCGAAGGCACCGGCGAAGCCGGACACCGCACCGGCGAAGCCGGCCGACGTGCCGGAGACCGAGCGGACCAAGCAGCAGCCGCTGCCGCCGCAGACGCCGGACGGCAAGCAGCCCGCGCCGCTCGATCTGCTGGCGCAGCTGACGAACAAGCCGCCCAAGCCGGAGACGCCGGTACGGACGGCGGTGCGGCGGGTCAAGATCTGGACGCCGCTGGTGCTGCTGCTCGTCGTGATCCTGGGCGTCGCCCAGGCGGTGCGGCCGCTGCCGGACCCGGAGCTGAAGCTGACGGCCGACGCGTCGTACGCGTTCAAGGGCGACAAGCTGGCCATGCCGTGGTCCGGCGAGGGCCAGTCCGCGGCGGAGGTCGAGGGCGTGGGCAGCCTGGGCACGTCGGGTGAGCAGAAGCCGGTGCCGATCGCGAGTGTCACCAAGGTGATGACGGCCTACGTGGTGCTCAAGGAGCATCCGTTGAAGGCCGGTGCGGAGGGCCCGCGCATCAAGATCGACCCGACGGCCGCCAAGGAGTCGGAGTCCGCCGACGAGTCGCGGGCGTCGGTCAAGGCGGGGCAGAGCTTCACCCAGCACCAGCTGCTCCAGCTGCTGCTGATCAACTCCAGCAACAACATCGCCCGGCTGCTGGCCCGCTGGGACGCGGGGTCGCTGGACGCGTTCATCAAGAAGATGAACGACGCGGCCAAGAGCCTCGGGATGAAGAACACGACCTACACCGACCCCAGTGGACTCAAGGAGTCCACCAAGTCGACCGCGGCCGACCAGCTCAAGCTGGCGAAGGCGGCGATGCAGTCGGACGCGTTCCGGGAGGTCGTGGCGACGCCCAACACCGACATCCCCGGCCTCGACGGCAAGATCTACAACAACAACAATCTGCTGGTGAAGCCCGGTGTGATCGGCATCAAGACCGGTTCGTCGACTCCGGCGGGCGGTGCGCTGATGTGGGCCGCGGTGCGGACGATCGAGGGCAAGAAGCAGCGGATCCTCGGGGTCGTGCTCGAACAGCGCGCGCCCACCACGCTGGACGCCAGCCTCCAGCTGGCCCAGACGGAGAGCTACAAGCTGATCTCCACCGTGCAGGACGCGCTGACCTCGGCGACCGTCGTCAAGAAGGGCGATGTCGTGGGCCAGGTGGACGACGGCCTCGGCGGGACGACGCCGGTCGTCGCGACCAAGGACCTGAAGGCGGTCGGCTGGGCGGGGCTGAACGTCGACATCAAGATCGGTGACGGCGGCAAAACCATTCCGCACACGGCGAAGGCGGGCACCGTCGTCGGCGAGGTGACCGTGGGCAGCGGGCCCGGTCAGGTCAAGGCGCCGGTGGCGCTGGAAAACGACTTGTCCGAGCCGTCCTTCGGGGCGAAGCTGACCCGTATCTCCTGACCGGGCGGGACCGGACGAGACCGGACGGGGACACCGGCGCGCCGAGCCGCGCCGGTGTCCGCGACCGCTGACGAAACGCCTCGCGTGCTAGCGTCGAACGATGTCCCCGACCCTGACTCGCCCAGACCAAGGTGAACCGTGGGGAACCGGTACAGGGTTGACGCGATGAACAGGGGCAGACCTCGGGGGAGACGGGGAGAGCCACAGTGACCACCGTGGATCCGACACGGGCCGGTAAGAACGGCAACTCGGAGGACAGCACCGCGGCGAGCACCGCGGCGCGAATACGACTGCCCGCGCAGCGCCCGCCCACCGAGCCGGACGACTTGGCGGCGGAGGCGACTCCCGGGGGTGAAGCCCGGACGGGGGTGGTCCACCGCGCTGTGGCCGCGCTGCGCCGTCCGGTGCCCGCCGCGCTGGCCTCGGCCGCGGTGCTGCACCTGCTGTGGGTGGCGCTGCTCGCGAACAGCGGCGGCGATCTGGCCGCGCAGGACGCCTGGGCGGAGTTCGCGCTCCAGCACCCGGACTCGGCGTACAACCTGGCCTGGTACGGCGGGATGCACCCGGTGTCGTACAGCGTCATCTCGCCGTATCTGATGGCGGTCCTCGGCGTGCGGTCGACCATGGTGGTCGCCGGGACGCTGTCCGCGGGGCTGCTCGCCCTGCTGCTGGTCCGCAGCCGTTCGGTGGCGCGGCCGATGTGGCCCACCCTGTACGGCGCGTTCGCGCTGGTGTGCAACGCGATCTCGGGCCGGGTGACCTTCGGGCTCGGCGCGATGTTCGGCCTGGCCGCGGTCGCGGTGATCTTCGCGTGGCCGGTGCGCTGGCGGTCCCGGCACTGGCACCACAGGACCGGGCGGTTCCTGCTGGCCGCCCTGCTGTCCGGGGTGTCGACCATGGCCAGCCCGGTGGCGGGCCTGTTCGTGGGGATAGTGGCCGCCGCGCTGTGGCTGACCAAGCGGCGCCCGGCCGCGTACGCGCTCGGCGTCACCCCGACGCTGGTGGTCGCGCTGTCCGCGTGGCTGTTCCCGTTCTCCGGTGAGCAGCCGATGTCCTTCGGCTCGGCGGTGCTGCCGCTCATCGCCGGGCTCACGGCCTGGCTGCTGTCCCCGGCCGACTGGCGCACGGTGCGGGTCGGCGCGGCGCTGTACTCGCTCGGCGTGGTGCTCACCTGGCTGATCCCGTCCCAGATCGGCACCAACATCGCCCGGCTCGGCATGATCTTCGGCGGTGTGGTGGTGATCGCCGCGCTGACCCAGCCCCGTATCCGGCCCGCCCGCACCGAGTGGCGGACCACGCGGACCGGACAGCGGTGGACCGCGCTGGTGCTGTCGCTCGCGACGATCACGATCTGGCAGCTGGTCAAGACCGCCGACGACGTCATCCACACCACCCCCTCCGCGTCCTGGGCCCGGGAGCTGGCGCCGCTGGTCGACCGGCTGAAGCGGGTGGACGCCGACCGGGGACGGGTCGAGGTGGTGCCGGTGCGCAGCCACCGCGAGTCCTCCGCGCTCGCCCCGTACGTCAACCTGGCGCGCGGCTGGAACCGGCAGCGGGACCTGGACCGGAACCCGATCTTCTACGGCGAGAACACCCTCACCCCCACGACCTACCACGAGTGGCTCAAGCGCTGGGCGGTGCACTTCGTGGTGCTGCCCGCCGACAACCCGGACAAGGGGGCCGAGAAGGAGTCCCGGCTGTTGACGGGCACCAAGCTGCCGTATCTGCGGCAGGTGTGGTCGGACGACAACTGGAAGCTGTACGAGGTCAAGGACCCGACGCAGCTCGCCGACCCGCCGGCCACCGTGGAGCGGGCGGGTGCCGACCAGCTGGTGCTGAAGGTACGCAAGCGCGGACCGGTCCTGATCCGCATCCCGTACTCGCCGTGGCTGGGCCTGGTCGACTCCAAGGGGCGCAGCGTCCACGCGCCGAAGGCCGACCGGCAGGACGAGCTGCCGGTCAACCGGCAGGGCTGTCTGACCAACGAGGTCGAGGCCGCCGTGGAGGGGCAGCCGGAGGACGAGTGGACCGTGCTGCACGCCCCGCGGCCCGGCATCTACCGGATAGCGGGCAAGTACCAGCTGCCGCGCGGCACGCCCTGCCCGGAGGAGATGGCGCCGTAGGGCGCCGGGGATCAGCCGCAGACGGTCGACAGCCAGGGCTGTCCGCTCTCCCGGTGCAGATCGGTGCGGACTTTCTCCAGGCTGGCCAGCAGCGTGTCCGGGTCCTTGCGGACCTGGCTGAGGTAGGCGAGGGCGGCGCGCTGGAAGGCCAGTCGCATCCGGGTCGGCATGGCGTCGGATCCGTCCAGGCACAGTGATCCCGAGTCCTTCAGCGCGCCGGCGATCCGCCGGGCCACGCCGTCGTACTTCCCCAAGGCCGAGGGGACCTGGCTGTTCGCGAAGAACGGCGGGGTGCCGCCGCGCGGGGTGTTCCGCACCCAGGCCGTCTGGTTCTTCGCCGAGGTGAGGTACGCCAGGAGCTGCCGCGACTGCGGGGTCTCGCGGAACATCGCGGCGAAGTCCGCCGACACCTCCCGGGCGGTGGTGCGCCGCTCGGCGCCGGGGATCAGCCCGGTGGAGAACGCGAAGGCGGCGCGGGTGCGGTCCTTCGCCGCGTAGCCGCCGCGGATGAACGAACCCTGGTGCTCCAGCGCGCACGGCGGGCGCGCGGCGAACAGCTTCCGGCCCGCGTCCCGGAAGTCGGTGAGCAGCGCGGTGCGCGCCGCGCCCTTCCCGAACAGCGCGCCCCAGGTCCGCCACGCCCGCTCGATCCGGGGGTCCGTCCAGGCCAGGCCGCCGGTCGCCCACGCCTCGTAGACGGCCTTGCCCTGCTGCTGGAGGAGGATGTCCTCGATCCAGTCGGTGCCCGGCCAGCCGGAGGTCGCGTCGCCGCCCATTCCGGCGCACCACTGGCCGCCCCGGGCCGCGAGGGCGCGCAGTTCGCGCGGGGCGTGGCGGTCCGCGTCGTACCAGACGATGCTCTTCAGGTCGGCCTTGACCGCGATGCCGTAGACCGCGCCGTCCCCTCGCGGCGCGGGCTTCCACAGCGTGCCGTCGTAGGCGGCGAGGGTGCTCTTGGGGAGCACCTTCTCCAGCGGTACCAGGGTGTCCGCGTAGGTGGCCAGTTCGCCGGGGCTGGGCAGGACGGCGATGTCGGGCCGGGTGCCCGCCTTCACCTCCGAGGACAGCACCTCGCGCAGCGCCGTGGTGCCCTGGTAGTCGACGCGGATGCGGGTCTTGGCTGTGAACGACCGGAGCAGCTTGCGGAAGGCCGTGCCCTCGTGTCCTGTCCAGGTGGCCAGCACGCTGACGCTGCCGTGCGAACGCTGCCCGCCGGTGTCGCCCGTGCCGACCGCTGACAGCGCCACCAGCCACAGCCCGAGGACCGCCGCGGTCACGTTGAAGGAGCCTCTGCGGGTGCTCCTGCGGGCGCTCATCGCGGCTGGAACCGGTACTCGTCGATGCGCGGCTGGAGCCCGATGAGGACGAGCGCCGCGAGGGCCGCGCCGCCCAGCGGGATCCAGCCGACGGCCCCGGCCCGCCAGTGGGTGCCTCCCATGGTCGTCGCCACGTCCTCGGCGGTCGCGCCGCCGCGGGAGCCGATGTCCGTCCGGTGCAGTGCGCGCCCCGCCGAGGCCAGCCGCTCCTGGGTCTGGTACGCGAAGGCGGCCAGCGGCACCACCGCGATCAGCAGCGCGGTCGCCGCGATCAGCCAGGGGTTGACCAGCCGGCGGAAACGGTGCCGCAGATACCGCTGGGTGAGGACGAGCAGCACCGCGAGGGTGAGGAACAGCGCGGGCACCAGCACCCACCAGGCGAATGTCAGCAGCCAGCCGAACGAGGTCTGCGCCCGCAGCACCTTCTGTTGCCCCTGCTGCACGATGCCCAGCCGGGCCAGGATGCCGTCGTCGTCCCGGGTGAGCATGGCCGTGGCGTAGCTCAGATAGGCGTCGCGCAGATCGTCGTTGTCGCGGTTCACATACGCCTGCTCGACGAGGTCGCTGTACGAGGAGACCAGCCCGGTGATGGTGAGCAGCGACTGACGGGCCTCCTTGCCGCCGGTGGTGCTCTTGACGGCCTGGGCGAGGTTCTGGCTGGCCGTGGAGAGTTCGTTGCGGTAGTCCTCGCCGAGCCCCTCGACGTCGGTGGTGGGGCCGGTGAGACTGGGCTTCGCCCGGGCGTCGGCGGCGTGGAGGGCGTCGATCGCGGCGGCCACCTGGAGGATCGCGGGGGTCGAGCGCTCGCTGACCGCCGTGGTGTTGCGGCTGACGCCGTAGTACGCGGCGAACAGCGCGGTCACCGCCACCGCCGTGACGAGGAGCAGCGCGGTCAGCCGCCGGACGAGGAAGGCCCGGGTGCCGCTCATGACGCCGCCTCCGGGCGCAGCGGGGTGTCGCACTTCTGGCAGTACGCGGCGGTGGCGGGCGCGGTGCGACGGCAGGACGGGTTCGGGCAGATCCGGTCCGGGCCGGCGGGGGCGGTGCCGGGGACGCCGGTGAAGCGGACGCTCTCCTCGGTCACGATCATCGCCGAGTTGAGGTCCAGCGGCCGGATGGGCTCCCGGACGCGCACGTCGCCGGTGGCGGCGTCGACGATGCGGACCAGCCCGCGCAGCCGTTCCAGCATCTTGGCGCTGCCCAGCCCGTGCGCGAGCCGGACGGCCTGCCCCCACTGCCGCCTGGCCTCCTCGCGGTCGCCCGCCTCGTACGCGTCGCAGCCCGCGGTGATGGCGTGGCCGAGGTCGGAGTCGGCCCCGTAGTGCGCCAGCCGGGGATCGACGCGGGAGGACAGCAGCACGTCGTCGGTCCACTGGACGAGCACGGATTCGGCGGGCGGCGGGGTGGGCAGCGGAAGGCCGGTGGCACCGTGCGGTGCGGGGTCGCCGTCCATCGTGAGGTCGACGGCGGCCAGTTCGACGTCCTCGCCGGTCGGATCGCCGTCCGGGTCGGCGAGGACGCACACGTGGAACTCGCGGGACTCGTCGCCCCAGGCGCCGGTGCGGCACTCCCAGGTGCGGGCGTCGGGCCGGGTGCCCTCGTCGGTGAGGTCGGCCCGGGTGGGGTGCACCTGCTTGACGAAGCCGATCCGGCCGCCCGCCCGGGTACGGACCCGGATGCGCACCCCGGCCAGCGCCTTCGCCATGGAGGCGCGCGTCATCTCCGCGAACTCGGCCGCCAGCGCCGAGTCGTCCAGCACCGCGTCCGCGCGGCCGTGCAGCCTGCGCACGATCCGCTTCAGCTCGGTGGCGTCCCAGCCGTCGCCGATGCCGCGCGCGTCGCAGGTGAAGTGCGGGGCGCAGGCGTCCAGCACCTTGTCCAGATATCCGGCCGCGTCGTGCTCGTTGCGGCCGTCGGTGAGCAGCAGGGTGTGCCGGATCGCGGCAGGGCGGCTGAGGTGGAGCCGCCGGGCCAGATCCAGCCAGGCGCCGATGGCCGTGCCGCCGATGGCGGGCAGCCGGGCCGCGACGCGGGCGGCGGCGGCCCGGGTGTCGGGGCCCGCGACGGCCATGCCGCCCGCGAAGGGGTAGACGACCTGGGCCTGTTCGGTGCCCTCGATGATCGCGAAGTGGGTGCCGTCGCGCAGGACCTCCACGGCGGTCGCGGTCGCCCGCCGGGCCGCCGCGATCTTCGTCGGGGGCCAGCTCATCGACCCGGAGCAGTCGATGACGATGACCTCGGAGGCGGCGGTACGGGCCGCGGCCGGGCCCAGCCCCTTCGCCTCGACGCTGACGATGGCGTGCATCTCGGCGCGGCCCGCGGCGGCCGGGAGGTACTTGTTCTGGTGCACGCGCAGGGTGAGCGCGGGGCCGTCGCCCCCTTCCCCGTAGCTGTCCCGTCCTGGATCGTCCTGGCTGTCCTGGCTCATGTGATCCCTCTGCCTCCCCCTGTCCCGCTGTCGGATCTGTCAGACGCCCGTCATCGGCCGGATCGCGTTGGCGCGGTCGACCAGCACCCCCAGCGCCTCCGGGCTGTCCGCCTGCCGGGCCAGCCGTCGCAGCACCGCTTCGAGCCGCGACCGCACCGACAGCTCGTCGTCCTCCTCGCCGAACAGCAGCCCGGGGTCCGCCGGATCGCCCGCCGCCTTCCGGCGCAGCGTCCAGTCCAGCGCGGCCTCCAGCACCTCCGCGGTGAGCCGGTCCCTGGCCTGCCCCTGGCCGCGCCCGTCGTCCAGATACAGCCGCGGCAGCCGGGTCAGCACCTCCACCAGGTCCTCACCTGTGGGCAGGGCCCGCTCGCCCAGCCGTCCGGCCAGCACACGTACGGTCGCGATCCGGGCGGCGTCGTAGTGGCGCGAGACCTTCGGCACCCGGTCCAGGACGGCGATCGCCCCGCCCCGGTCCCCGGCGGCCAGCCGCAGCCGGGCCAGGCCGAAGGCGGCGCTGCCCTGGGAGCGGTTGCGCTCCCAGACCGCCTCGTAGAACCGCTTGGCGGCCTCGTGGTCGCCCAGGTGCTCGGCGCAGTAGCCGAGCGCCAGCTTGGGCGCGTACTCGCCGGGCAGCGCGCCGTACACCTCGTCGAACGCGCGCCGCGCCTCGGCCACCGCGCCGCCCGCGAGCCGCAGCAGGGCGCGGTGCCAGGCGGCCCGCCAGTCGTACGGGGCATCGGCGCCGATGATCTCCTCGGCGGCCGTCAGCTCGGCGTCCGCCCGGTCCAGCGCCCCCAGGTCCAGATAGGCGCGGCAAGTACGGAAGCGGATCTCGGCCGACGGATACGGGAACGCGCCCAGCTGCTCGATCAGCCGCCGCGGGCTGCTGTCGGTCGGGGTGTTGAGCAGGGCGGCGCCCGGGTCCGCCGCGTCCGGGAACGGCACCGGCAGCCCCGGCGGCACCTGCTCCGGGGACGGCAGCCCGTGCGCGAGGGCCCGGCGCGGATCGCCCTCCAGCCAGTGTTCGAGCCCCGGGATCCGGCCGAGCCCCGCGTCCAGCAGCGCGGCGGTGGGGGCGAACAGGGTGGACGGCTCGGGCTGCTCCTCGCGCAGCCGCAGCGCGTGGATCTCCCGCAGCACGCCCCACAGCTGCTCCGACATCTCGCCCGCCGACCCGAACCGGCGCCGCGGATCGCGGGCGGTGGCGCGGGCCAGCACCCGCCGGTACGACTCGGCGCCGAGGCCGGGTGGCGCCTGGTCGGGCCGGGTGGCCTTGTCGGACAGCGACCGCAGGGTCGCGCCCACGCCGTACAGGTCGTGGCGCTCGGTGAGCGGGCCGCCGCGCAGCGACTCGGGGGAGGCGAACCCCTCGGTGATGACGGGCGGATCGCCGCCCTGCCGCCCGAGGCGGCGGACCGCGCCCAGGTCGATCACCTTGACCCGGCTCTCGTAGTGCATCACGTTGCTCGGCTTGAGGTCGCAGTACAGCAGCCGCTCGCTGTGCAGATAGCCGACCGCGCGCAGCACCAGGCAGCCGTAGGCCAGGATGTGCTCGTACAGCCGGGGCCCGTCGTACGGCGGTGTCGCGTCCGCGACGCGGTCCCGTATCTGGGCGAGCGTCATGCCACCGACGAACTCCATCACGATGTACCCGGTGAGCCGGTCGCTTCCGGGCTCCGTCTGGGTGACGTAGTTGATGATGCGGACGATGCCGGGGTGGTCGAGCATCGTCAGATAGCGGCGCTCCTCGACCGCCGCCCGCAGCGCCGCCTCGTCCTCGTTGTTGATCAGACCCTTGATGGCGACGGGCTGCCGGTCGAGCTGGGTGTCCTCGGCGAGATAGACCCAGCCGAGGCCGCCGTACGCGACACAGCCGATCACCCGGTACTGATCGCCCAGCAGATCCCCGGGGCGCAGCCGCGGGGTGAAGTCGAACGGATGGCGGCAGCGGGGGCAGAACCCCGCCGACAGCGCGGGCTCCCCGTTGTAGGGCGCGCCCACGGTCTCCTCGCACCCCGGCCGCCCGCAGATCTGGCCGCGGGACGGGGGACGCGGGTCGTCGAGCACGAGGTCGGTGAGGGAGGGCAGTTCGACCCACGGCAGATCCAGCAGTCCACCCCCGGCGGGCCCCAGGCTGAACTTCCGCGCCGCGTCCCGCCGCCGCGCCCGATCAGTGGCCGTGGTCCCCCCGGACCGCAGACTCCCGTCCCCGGGGCGCGATCCCGCGCGGCTGCCGCTGCCGGTGCGGGGTTCCGTGCCGGTGGCGGGCCCCGTGTCCGGCGCCGCCGGGGCGGGCGTGGGGTGGGGGCGGCGGCCGCATTCCGGGCAGAAGCCCCGGGAGTTGATCCGGGCGCCGCCCCCGCCGGGGCAGTCCGGGCGGGCGCACACCGCCCCCGGTGTCGTCATGGCGTGTCCCCCTCCGGCGGTGCGTGCACGGCCTGGACGAAGCGGTCGACGGCCAGCCGCGCGGCCGCCACGTCGCACGGCACGGCGGACAGCTCGCGGTGGGCGGCGCGCTGGAGCGGGAACAGCTCCCGGCGCTCCGACGCGGCCTTCGCCCCGAGCAGCGCCGCGTACGCGTTCAGCAGCCCCTTCAGCTCCTCGACCTCGTCGCGCTGGGCGTCGGCCGTGCGCAGCGCCGCCTCGGCCCGCTCCCGTACCGCCCGTACCGCCTGCTCGAACGCGGCCAGCTTGGCGACGATGTGGTGGGTGCGCAGCTCGGGGTCGCCGCGCAGCCGGGTCAGGTTGATGCGCAGCGCCGGGGCCTCCGCCGGGTCCGACGCGGCGCGTGCCCCCGACGCGGCCGCCTCCCGCTCCAGCCCGGTGGCCTCAGCGACCCGGTCGGCCAGCTCGTCGAGCCAGGCGTCGATCCGCTCAGGGGCGGGGCGGAACAGCCGCTCGGCCAGCCGGAGTCCGGGGGCGTGCGGGTCGCGGAAGACCAGCATCAGCCGGGCGCCCCGGTCGGCGAGGAGCGCCATGAAGCGGATCAGCGCCTCCGGTTCGCTCGCCCGGTCGAGACCGACGGCCACGACGGTCAGCGGCACGGCGTCGGCCCGGATGCGGCTGAGCGGGGAGGCGTCACCTGGCGGGCGCGGATCGAGCCGGTCGGCGACCCGGCGGGCGACCTCCGTGTCGGTGCGGCCGGTGACGTCGATGGCCAGGTCCACGCTGCCCAGCGGCGGCACGGTGCCGCGCGGCGCGGAGGACACCGCCTCGTCGTCGCCGCCTCCGGACAGCTCGCGGTCGGCGAGGGTCACGGCGCGGCTGAGCGCCTCGTAGCGGCCGCTGTCGTCGTGCGCGATGACGACCGTCTCCACGTCAGCGACGCCCGGGCGCCGCCCGGCCAGGGACTCGCGGCGCAGCCATAACGCGAGCCGCTGCGCGAACGGGATGTCCAGCACGTCCCGGCCGCCGCCGGTCAGCCGGGAGACGAGCCGTGCGTCGACCACGCGGTCGCCGCCCACGAAGCGGTGGACGAGCGGGAGATGGCGCAGGATCGTCTCGACGTGGATCATGTGCGACCGCAGCCGCCGCTGGTCGCGGGGGATGTCGGCGGCGTCGTCGTAGCGGTTGACGATCATGCCGATGACCTGGCCGGTCTTCACGTCCTCCACCCCGGCGCCGCTGCATCCGCGGCGCACCACGTCGCCGGGGGAGTCCGGGATCAGCTCCAGCCACTCGGCGCGCGGGCCGACGGCGCCCGCGATCTTCGCGTAGAACCAGGTGCCGTGGTCGTTGTGGCGCGGGAAGCCCAGGTTCCGCACCTGCCCCAGCGGCTCGGGCGACAGCCGGTACAGGGGCGCGGCGTGCTCGGCGGGCTGCGGGCGGTCCAGCGTCAGCAGCGCGATGTCGCCGCATCCGTCGGCGCGCCGGGGCACCCAGCAGCCCGCGGCGACCCGCGCGGTCACTGGCGCGGCGTCGGGCAGCTGCACCAGGTCGACGAGGACCCGCGAGGCGGGGACCGGGCGCCCGTCGTCCGGGATGACATGGGCGCACGTCAGCACCGTGTCACCGCCCAGCAGGATTCCGGCGCCCAGGACCTCACCGGTCATGCCGCGAACGCGTACCCGCCAACACCCCCCGGCGGGCGACCCCTTGACGGGAATGCCCATGTCCGCCCCCATGCGGCAAGAGGATACGCCCGCGGGGTGCGGAAGTGACCCCTTCGTCCGATGGGTCACGGGAAAGGGTGAGTGGGTCCCGAAAGCCCCGCCCATGCGCTCCCGTGCGGGTATCGGAGGCCAGGCCGCGCGCTCCCGCGCGGGTATTTCGGGACCACGTCGCGCGCTCCCGCGCGGCGACCGTGGGCCCGGCGCGAGGCCCGCGACGACCTGCGGAGGCCGCACGCCCGCCATACGAGTGATGCGGCGTCACACTTCTTGTGGACGGAACTCTTCCGATGGATTACTGAAAATGTGCGGTATGGCCTCCGCCGGTGTCCCCGGCGAAACGGCCCCCGCATCCTCGCCGGTCCCGGGCGCCAGGCGTACCGCGCGAGGGGGCCGGGCGGGCGTCCCCAAAGACCCGTCCGACGCACACCGCATTCTCCTGCGGGCGCGGCGGGTCCGACCCGCCCGGCCCGTCCTTCCTTCCATTCCCTGAGCCTTCCCGGGCCTCGTGCTTCCCGACCGGGCTCACCTCCAGCAGGGAGACAACGCCATGCCCATCTCTCCGAACCAGGGGTCGACCGGCGGCGGCACCGTGGTCACCATCACCGGTACGAACCTCGCCAACGCCTCCGCCGTGCACTTCGGCAGCAAGCTGGCCACCATCACCGCCAACACGCCCACGTCGGTCACTGTGACCTCGCCCTCCGGCAGTGGCACGGTGCCCGTGACCGTGACCACGCCGGGCGGGACCAGCAACCCGCTGAGCTTCTATTACGTTGGCGCGCCCTTCAAGTCGGCCCTGAGCGCCACCTCCGGGCCGCTCGCGGGCGGCAACACGATCACCATCAGCGGCACCGGGCTGTCGACGGCGAGCGCCGTGAACTTCGGCGCCAACGCCGCGACCCCCACGGTCACCTCGGACAGCAGCATCAGCGTCACCGTGCCCGCGGGCGCCGCGGCCGGGTCCGTCGGGGTCACCGTCACCACCGCGGGCGGCAGCAACAACGGCCTGTCCTACACCTATGTGGACGTGCCCACCGTCACCGGCTTCGCCCCCGCCTCCGGCCCGGCCTCCGGCGGCACCGCGGTGACCATCACCGGCACCAACCTCGACACCACCCAGTCGGTCACCTTCGGCGGTATCGCGGCGCCGTTCAGCGTCATCAGCTCCACCAGCGTGTCCGCGGTCACGCCGCCCACGGCGGACGGACAGCCCGGCCCCGCCAACGTCACCGTCACCAACAGCGCGGGCAGCGCGACCGCCGCTACCCCGTTCCAGTACCTCGCGTCACCCGGAATCTGATCACTCCTGGGACGTTCCGCCGGAAGGAGCAGCACGTTGAGCACCCCTCATGCCGCAGGTCCCCAAACGGGTTCCGTGGCAACCGCCGCGTCCGCGGTCACGGCGGCGTCCCCTCCGGTGATCAGCTCCGTCAGTCCCGCCTCCGGAGCACCCGGAGGCGGGACCGTCGTGACCATCACCGGCAGCAACTTCAACCAGGCGACGGCGGTCCGCTTCGGCACCACCCTCGCCCCGGGCTTCACCGTCGTCTCCGCCAACCAGATCACCGCCACCTCCCCGGCGGGATCCGGCACCGTGCTGGTGACGGTGACCACCCCAGGCGGCACCAGCAACGGGGTGTCCTTCGGCTACGCGGCCGCCCCCGCCCCGGTGCTGACCGCGCTCTCCCCGACCCAGGGCCCGGCCGCCGGTGGCACTGCGGTCACGCTCACCGGCACCGGCTTCACCGGCGCCACCTCGGTGCGCTTCGGTTCGGTGAACGCCACGTCGTTCACGGTCGTGTCGGCGACGCAGATCACGGCGGTGGCGCCGCCGGGGAGCGCGGGTTCGGCGCAGGTGACGGTGACCGGCCCGGGGGGTACGAGCAACGGCATCACCTATACGTACGTGGCCACCCCCGCGCCGGTGCTGACCGGGGTCTCACCCGGCCAGGGCCCGGTGAGCGGCGGCAACACGGTGACGCTGACCGGCAGCGGCCTCACGGGCGTCACCTCGGTGCTCTTCGGCTCGGTGCCCGCGGTGTCGTTCACGGTGGTGTCGGCGACCCAGATCACGGCCGTCGCACCTCCCGAGGGTGCAGGGCCGGTGCAGATCACGGTGATCGGCCCGGGCGGCACCAGCAACGGTGTCACGTACTTCTACGTCGGCATCCCCACCCTCACCTCGATCGTCCCCGGCCAGGGCCCGCTCTCCGGCGGTACGGCCGTCACCCTCACGGGGACCAACCTGCTCGGCGCGACGGTGGTCAGGTTCGGCGGCGTCAACGCCACGTCCTTCACGGTGGTGTCGGCGACGCAGATCAACGCCGTGGCCCCGGCGGGCAGCGCGGGGACGGTCCAGGTCACGGTGGACACGCCGGGCGGCACCAGCAACGGCGTCCCGTACACCTACGTCGTCGTCCCCGTCCTCACCAGCGCGGCCCCCGCCCAGGGCCCGCTGGCGGGCGGCACCACGGTCACCCTGTTCGGCACCGGCCTGACCACGACGAACGCGGTCCATTTCGGCTCCGTGCTCGCCGCGTTCACGGTCGTGTCGGACACCTGGGTGACGGCGACCGCCCCGGCTGGGTCGGCCGGGGCGGTCAACGTCACCGTCACGACGGACGGCGGTACGAGCAACGCCGTGACGTACACCCGCGTGGGCGGGCCCGGCATTTAGGCGCCGGGTCGTCAGCCGGTGGCGCCGCCGGGGAGCGGCCGGTCGCCCGACGGGTGGCACAGCCACACCCCCTCGCCGTGCGACAGCCCCCGCAGCTCCTGCTCGAATCCGTGCACCGACCGCACCGGAATCTCCCCCGTGAGCAGCCATCCCGACGCACCGCCCGCGCTCTCCGCGAGGTCCGCCCCGACCGCGGCGAGCCGGGCGGTGACGGCTGTCAGCACATCGGGCGGGATCTCCAGCTCGAAGGCGTGGTACGGCTCGTACACCCGCCACCCCGCCCGCTCCAGAGCCTGCCCCAGCACCTCCGGGGTGACGGTACGGAAGTCGGCGGCGGTGCTGATCGGGGCGGCGAACCCCGAACGGATCAGGGTGACCCGGCAGTCCGTGACCGCCCGCCCGCGCGGGCCCCGGCACAGCGTGTCGTGCACGGTTTGCTCGATCGCGGTGTGGAACGCCCGTGGCAGGGCGCCCAGTTCGGTCTCGTAGCCGAAGCCCACCCCGGACCCGGTCGCGGCGGGCTCGACGCGCAGCCCGACCGTCGCCCACGGGCCCGTATGGCCGCGCCGGGCCATCTCGTAGCACGCCTCGCCGACCCCCACCGGCCGCTCCACCAGGACCGGGCGGCTCGGCTCGAAGGCGGCCTCGACGCCGTAGTCCCGGGCGAGCGTCGCCGCGATGATCTGCTTCTGGACCTCGCCGTACAGCAGCACCGAGGTGGCGCCGCCGGGCATGGCCCGGGCGTGGATCAGCGGATCCTGGTCGGCAAGCGCGAGCAGCGCGGTGTGCAGCCGGGCGGCGGCCGCGGGGCCGGGTTCGCGGGCGCGGACGAGGGTGTGGAGGGTGGGCGCGGCGAAGTGCGGCTCGCCGTCGCCGCCGTCGTACGCACCGAGCCGGTCGCCGACGCGGACCTCGGGGAGCCCCTTGATCCGCGCGATGTTCCCCGCGGTCAGCACCCGCGCCCCGGACCGGCCCACGACCTCCAGCGCGGTGATCTGCCCGCTGTGCGGGGCGCCCGGCCGGTGCAGGGTGAGCTGCTGCCGTACGGTCAGCTCGCCGGAGAACAGGCGCAGATACGCGGTCTTCGCGGCCGAGCCCGCCGTCCGCTCGATGGCGAAGACGGTGCCCCGGAGTTCACCGTCGCCGTGCGGGGTCGGCGGGACGAGCCGTTCGACGCCGTCGACCAGGGCCGCGACCCCCTCCCCGCTCAGCGCGGAACCGAAGTACACCGGGTGCGCCCGCCCGTCCGCCGTCGCCGCGGCCAGCGCCGCGCGCACCTCGGCGGCGGAGGGGAGCGGGCCGTCCACGAGACGGGCGAGCAGCGCGTCGTCGGTCTCCGCCAGCGCCTCGGCGGCCTCGGTGCGCACGCCGGTGTCGTCCAGCGACCGCGGCCGGGCGCGCGCGGCCCGCGTGCCCAGGTCCGTCACGTCCGTCAGGCACACCAGGTGCGGGGCCAGCAGCCGGCGGATGTCCGCGAGCAACTCCGGGTGCCGGGCGCCCGCCCGGTCGATCTTGTTGACGAAGAGCAGCACGGGCAGCCGCAGCCGCCGCAGCGTCTTCATCAGCACCCGGGTCGCCGCCTGGACGCCCTCGACGGCGGACAGCACGAGTACGGCCCCGTCCAGCACGCCGAGCGCCCGCTCGACCTCGGCGATGAAGTCGGAGTGGCCGGGGGTGTCGATCAGGTTGACCTGGGTGTCCCCGACGGCGAAGGAGGCGACGGCCGACCGCACGGTGATGCCGCGCTCCCGCTCGATGGCGCCCGTGTCGGTCTGGGTGTCCCCGGAGTCGACGCTGCCGAGGCGGTCGATGACGCCCGCGTCGAACAGCAGCCGCCCAACTCATGGCGAGCAGTGACCAAGGGCGCCAGGGAGAATCGCCTGTGCTCGCACGGGTGAGGAGGCCAATGGCAGGTGATGGACCCTATTCGGCCAGGTCAGCGGCAGTACGGGCGGCCTCGTGCCGCGTTGGTCGCCCCAGACGGCGGGCGGCGGCGACCTGTACACCGCGCGCCGGGACACGGCGCTGGACGGCAAGCGGCTGAGCGTTCCGTTCGCGGCGCAGTCGGTGCAGACGTTCCAGATCGACGGGGTCGCGGAGTAGCTACGTCGCTTTGTGGCTACGTCGCTTTCAGGTCGCCAGGTGGCGGACGATCCTGCGCAGCTGCTCCGCGTAGTGCTCGCGGAACTCCGGTGACTCCGGGTCGGCGTCGAAGAACCGGCGCACGGCGTGCGGCAGCGCGATCGGCGCCGTGACCAGGCTGACGTACAGCAGCATCGCCATCGCGGGGTCGATGTCCTCCGCGATCTCGCCCGCCGCCTGGCGGCGCCGCAGATCGGACAGGTCCTCCGGCTCCTCCTCCGGCGCGGCGTCGTCAAGGCCGCACCAGGCGTTGAACCGGGTCGCCCGA
Organism: Streptomyces sp. NPDC021115; assembly: GCF_044333065.1. NCBI lineage: Bacteria > Bacillati > Actinomycetota > Actinomycetes > Kitasatosporales > Streptomycetaceae > Streptomyces > Streptomyces sp. NPDC021115. The sequence continues at coordinate 1,113,906 of NZ_JBIRQF010000001.1, read as the reverse complement.
GGATCGGCGAACGCCTCCCGCAGATAGCGCCCGACCAGCTCGTCCAGGGGGATCGCGGGGTCGTTGAAGGTCTCCTCGCGCTTCAGCCACTCGCGGCCCAGCTCCCGGTACAGGCCCTCCTTGCCGCCGAAGTGGTACGCGATCAGCTGCTTGTTGACGCCCGCCCGGTCCGCGATGTCCTGCACCCGGGCGCCCGCGAACCCCTTCTCCGCGAACACGTCCCGGGCGGCCTCCAGCAGCAGCCGCCGGGAGCGCTCCGGGCACAGCTTGCGCTCCTCGGGCGCGGGGGCGCGGCGGGGCCTCTTCGGCGTCCCCTCCATGTCCTTCAACTCCTTGTGCTCGACCGGACAACATTAGCTCCATCTATATGTTTGACAAGTTCATCCGATTGGATGAACGCTGTCTCCGAAGAGCTTTGGACAGTCGGACAGACAGGGAGTTGCATGATGTTCGTGGTAACCGGAGCCACCGGAAACGTCGGCGCGCACGTGGTGAAGGAGCTGGCCGCCGCGGGTGCGGAGGTCCGCGCGCTCACCCGCGACCCCGGGACCGCCCGCTTCCCCGAAGGCGTCCACGCCGCCCGCACCGAGGATCTGCCGATGGAGGGCGCCACCGGGCTCTTCCTCCACGCCGCGGTGGCGTGGCAGCTGGGCACCGACAAGCTGCTGGAGCGGGCCAAGGAGGCCGGGGTGCGGCGCATCGTGACGCTGTCGTCGTCCTCCGTCCTTGAGGCCACCGACCCGCAGGCCAACCCGATCGGTGCCATGCACCGCGACCTGGAGGCCCAGGTCGAGCGCACCGGCCTGGAGTGGACCCATGTGCGGCCGGGTGCCTTCGCCGCGAACGCCTTCCAGTGGGCGGACCAGATCAAGACCGGGGACGTGGTGTACGGCCCGTACGCCGCGGCCCACATGGCGCCCGTCCACGAGGCCGACATGGGCGCCGTCGCCGCCCGCGCCCTCCTCGTCGACGACCTGGTCGGCCAGACCCCCGAACTGACCGGCCCGGAGTCGCTGACCTTCGCCGACCAGGTGCGGATCATCGGCGAGGTCATCGGCCGGCCCGTGCGGTACGAGGAGATCCCGGTGGAGGTGGCGCGCGAGAAGATGATCGGCGGCTTCGTGACGCCGGAGATCGCGGACTCGCTGCTGCGGGTCTTCGAGGGCTGCGTGGACCGGCCGCAGGCCATTTCCCCGGAGGTCGAACGCATCACGGGCCGCCCGGCCCGGCCGTTCGCGACCTGGGTCGCGGACCACGCGCCTGCCTTCAGCTGACCGGTGGGGCGCGGTCGCCGGGGTGGTGGGTGCCGGGTGCGGGGCCTCCGGGGCAGGGTCCTGGACTCGTATATTTTTGGCGCCGGTGCTCGGAGACGTGGGGTGGGCCGGAAGCAGGCGCTACAAATACACGTAACGTCCAGGACCCCACCCCTGCGGCCCCGCCCCCTCCTGTGGCGTCGGCGGCCATCCGGCGGTGGCCCGGGGGCGGGTACCTGGTGAACGCCCTGGAGCGCAACGCCCGGCTCACCGCCCGCGTCCGGCAACTGGAGAACCGGCTTTCCCAACAGCTCGGTGAACAAGCCTGGCGCGACTCCGGTCTGGGAGCCTCCGCCGACATTGACCAGCTTCAGCGGCAGATCACAGCCCTCGAACAGCACGTCGTGGACCTCAAAGGCCAGCTTGAGGACCGCACCGAAGAGCTCCAGGCCGCACGGGCCGCGAACCGGGAGCTGACCCGGTCGCTGAATCAGATCCGCCACTGATGCCGGCCGCCCCACCCTATTGGCGTCAGCCGCGGGACCTCGGGATGCGATCACCGGCCTGTGGGGGTGCGATGGGGATGAACAGGGAGGTGAAGGGGCCATGGCGAGGGCGATCTGGAGCGGTGCTCTGTCATTCGGGCTGGTCGCCATGCCGGTGCAGCTGTTCACCGCCACGGAGAGCCACACCATCCGCTTCAACCAGATCCAGCGCGGAACATCCGACCGTGTGCGCAACAAGCGGGTCAACGAACGCACCGGCGAAGAAGTCCCCATGGACGAGATCGTCAAGGGCTTCGACATGGGGGACGAGTACGTGGTGGTCGAGCCCGGCGAGCTGGACGAGATCGCACCTGGTCGGTCCAAGGGGCTGGAAATCACGGGATTCGTCGACGCGGAAAAGGTGAAGCCGATCTTCTTCGACAAGGCCTACTACGTGGCACCGAAGGGCAAGGAGTACGCGAAGGTCTATTCCCTGCTGCGCGAGGCCCTGGCCCGATCCAACAAGGCAGGGATCGCCACCGTTGTCATGCGTAACCGCGAGTATTTGGTCGCTGTGAAACCAGAAGGAGACGTCCTGGCGCTTCACACTCTGCACTGGGCTGACGAGGTGCGCGATCCCCGCCGCGAAATCGGGAATCTCCCGGAAGGCGCGCAGGTCGCCGATAAGGAGCTGCAGACAGCGGTTCAGCTGGTTGAGGCCTTGAGCACCGAATGGGAGCCCGAGGAGTATCACGACACCTATCAGGAGCGCGTGATGCAACTCGTCGAGGCGAAACGCGCTGGTGAGACGATCGAGAAGAGCGAGCCTCCGCCACGCTCCACCAACGTCATCGACCTCATGGACGTCCTGCAAGCCAGCGTCGACAAAGCCAAAGGCAAGAGAGAGGCCGGCACAGAAGAGGCCCAGGCCGCTCGGAAGCCGACGCAGCTGAAAGAAGCGGCCGAAAAGAGCCGGGCCAGCCGCAAGGCGAAGAAGGTCACGAAGAAGCCTTCGAAGGCATCCGACCTCGAGGGGCTGAGCAAGGCGGAGCTCTACCACCGCGCATCCGATGCCGGCATCCCCGGCCGATCCTCGATGAGCCGCGAAGAGCTGATTAATGCCCTCACCGGCAAGACTGGTCGCCGCAAAGCAACGGCATCCTGACGCCGCAGAGGGGCCGCAGCCTGAATGTCACATCGCTATCCGGATCCTAGGCTTCTTCCTTGGCGGCGGAGCCGGGCGCACGCTGTGCGGGCTCGGTGTGCGATTGCGCGGCGGCCTCGAGAATGGCACCGATCTCTTCAGGTCTCATTGCCGACAGGCGCTCGAAGCTGGGGCTCGTGCGCAGGGCGATGACGCCGATCAAGCAGGAGATCAGGACCTCGGCCCGGCCGACGGGATCGTCGGCACCCTCGGCCGCGAGTCGGTTGGCGAGCGGAGATATCAGGCGGGTGCGTGCTTCGTCTGCCGCGGTGGTACGCGCTTCGGCGACGTCGCTCCGGGAGAGGAGAGCCTGGACGACAGGGCCCGGCGCGCCTCTACGGTCGGCTCGGTGCAGCGCCTCCACGGTGAAGGCCCCCAGGTCGAGCGTCTCGGGCGACACGTTCACGTTCCGGCTGTCCTCGTCCACCGCCGCCCGGTACAAGGCAGCCTTGCTGCCGAAATACCGCGCGATCAGGGAGGCGTCGACGCCGGCATGCTCTCCTATGTCCCGAACGGTCACAGCGTCATATCCGTGGCGGGCGAACAGGTCGCGGGCAGCGCCGAGCAGCGCGGCCCGCGTGGCATCCGAATCACGTTGCCTGCCGCGCGTACGTTCCGTCTTCGAGCCCATGAGTCGTCCTCTCCGGCTCAGGTCCGTCATCGGCCGGAGCCGCGGCGGACGATACCCCACCCGGATGCGGCGGCCATCCACCGAACCGAAAACCTCAGTAGCACCGCCGCTATCCCGCCATGGGGTACATCGCCCCGCGCCGCCCCTCCGGCGACGCCAGCCATTCCAGCTTGCCCGCGGTATCCGCCTCGTTCAGCGGCGTGTGCAGCACGATCGACAGATCCGGTCGCGCCGGCAGCCTCATCACGCTGGACTCGAAGCACAGCAGCCCCAGCACCGGGTGGTCCATCTCTTTGCGGATTTGCCCGGCCTCCTCGATGTCCCGCCGCTCCCACAGCTCGGTGAACTCCGCGCTCGCCGCCTTCAGTTCGGCCGCCACCGCCTGGAACCCCTCGTCGTCCGGGCTGGCCAAACAGGCGGCCCGGAACTGCGCGACGACCGTGCGCGCGTTCTGCTCCCAACTCCGCGCACGGGAGCGGTACATCGGATCGGTGAAGAAGTCGACGAGGCAGTTCTGCGTGATGCCGGGCCGCATCCCGAGGACCGTCGCTGCCGCCTCGTTGAACAGCACGGTGTTGTAGTACAGGTCCATGATGTGCGCCGGATACGGCATCCACGTGTCGATCAGCCGCTGCAGCCCCTCGCAGATGTCTCGCTGCCTGTCCGGCTCGATCTCGGGCACGGGCGGGTTCATCCCGGCGAGGACGTAGAGATGGCGGCGCTCGGCGTTGCTCAGCCGCAGGACGCGGGCGACGGAGTCGAGGACCTGCGGGGAGACCGAAATGTTCCGGCCCTGTTCCAGCCACTGGTACCAGGAGGCGCCGACACCCGCGAGCACGGCGACCTCCTCGCGGCGCAGCCCCGGGGTGCGGCGGCGGGCGCCACCTTCCGGGAGTCCGGCGTCGGCCGGGGTGACCCGGGCCCTCCGGCTCATCAGGAACTCGCGCAGCTCGCTACGCCGCCGGGTCTTGGGCGCGTCCCCGGGCATGATCCGGTCCTCCTCGTGTCTGGTGGTGCCACCACCAGGAGAACCTGCCGCTCCCCACGGCTATTCCACCGGCCGCAGGCTCTTGCCCATGGCGATCGATACCAATCCCGCACCCTCACCGCTCGACACCCCACGGCTGTCGACGCGCGACAGACTCGTGCTGTTCGTCCTGTGCGCCGCTCAGTTCATGGTGGCCCTCGACTTCTCCGTGCTGAACGTGGCGCTGCCCGTCCTCGGCGCCGACCTCGGCATGAGCCAGTGGGCGTTGCAGTGGGCGGTCACCGCGTTCGCACTGCCGTCCGGCGGCTTCCTGCTCCTCTTCGGCCGCATCGGCGACCTGTACGGCCGCCGACGGCTGTTCCTGACCGGACTCGCCCTGTTCGGGGCGGCCTCGCTGCTGGCGACCTTCGCCTGGGACCCGGCGTCGTTCCTCACCGGGCGGGCCCTGCAGGGGATCGGCGCGGCGGCCATCGTCCCGACCGGGATGTCCCTGCTCACCACGACGTTCGCGGAGGGACCGGCCCGCGACCGCGCCCTCGGTATCTCGGGCACGCTGCTCTCGCTCGGCTTCACCGTCGGCATGGTGGCCGGCGGTGTCATGACCGACGTGCTGGGCTGGCGCTCCACCATGGGCGTGCTCGCCCTCTTCGCGCTGATCGTCCTGCCCCTCGCCCCGGGGCTGCTGCCCGAGTCCCGCACCCCTGAGCGCCCGCGCCTGGACGTGCCCGGCGCGGTCACCGTCACCGGCGGTCTGCTGTCGGTGATCTACGCCCTGTCGACGGCCGCCGACCGCGGTTTCGGGCACGTCGACGTCATCGCGACCTTGGTCGCGGGCCTGGCGCTGCTCATCGCGTTCGTGCTCATCGAGTCCCGCACCGAGGCGCCGCTGGTCTCCCTGCCGATGCTGCGCCGCCGCACCGTGGCATGGGGCAACGTGGGCGGTCTGGTCACCTTCTCGATGATGTCGACGCTGGTGTTCGTGCTGACCCTGTACTTCGAGGAGACCCTGGGCCTGTCCGCCTTCCGGACGGGGCTGGTCTTCGGCGTGGCGGGCGTGCTGTCGGCCGTCGCCGGGGCCTACGCCCCCAAGGTCATCGGCCGCTTCGGAGCCCGTCGCACACTCGTCGGCTCGCTCGCCGGGCAGGGTGTGCTGACCGGGGCGCTGCTGGGTCTGGGCACCCACGTCTGGTCGGTGTGGCTCGCCACGGCCGCCATCTCCCTGGCGTGCGTGTGCCACCTCGGTGTGATCGTCTCCTACGGCCTGACGGTCACGTCCGGAGTACCGGACGCGGAGCAGGGCCTGGCGACCGGTCTGGTCACCTCCACCCAGCAGGTCGGCATCACCATCGGCATCCCGCTCCTGGGCGTCCTCGCCACCACCACGTCGGACCTGCTGACGGGCCTCCACACGGTCCTCGCGGTGGAAACAACGATCGTACTGGCGGCGGCCGCACTCGTCGCCCTCGGCCTCCGGGGCCGCAGGACGAACGCGAAGGCGGTCCCAGAAGCGGCCGAGGTGGAGGCACTCGACGCACGGTAGGCCGGCCGCGACCAGGTCGTATGAGTCCTCGATCAGCTCGAGCTGTGAGGGCTTCAACGCCCTCGCGGTGCTGTCTGCCCTCGCGATCCCGAACTGCTGCTGCCATGTCCTCGGGTGACCACTCCCGGCGTATGAACGTCCCCGCCCCTCCGTCGAGTACTCGTTCGGCCTAGCGAAGAGGCCGGGCAGGAAGCAACGGGGGGAGGGGCAGAGGGCCGACGGGTACTTGGCACCGTGGGTCAGATATAGGAGACCAGGGCCGGTTCATCTGATCCGCTGATCCCGCAACGGATGTTGCACTGGACGTCTTTCACGCAACCGGCTGTGAGCTGCATCGATGCGGAGAATGGCGCCAGGGAACACCTCATACCCCCAGAGAACCGCCGTCAGCGGTGTGGATCTGCCGGAAGGACACCGAGTGATCCTCGGTCGCCGGATACATCTTGATCGGGATGCTCACCAGACCGAACGAAATGTTCCCATTTCAGATAGATCGCATGCTTGATCCCTTTCGTGAGATTCTTATCGTATGTCCCCGATCACGGAGGTGGAGGGGCGACGGATCGCGCTCAGGAACCTCGACAAGGTCATCCACCCGGCCACCGGCACCACCAAGGGCGAGCTGCTGCACTACCTGGCGTCCGCCGCGGACCCGCTGCTCGGCCATCTGCGGGGGCGCCCGCTCGCGTTCCTGCGCTATCCCGACGGCCCGGACGGGCAGCTGTTCTTCACCAAGAACCCGCCGCCCGGCACGCCATCCTGGGTGACGACCGCCGAGGTCAGCCGCCATGAGGGGGAGACCGCGCGCCAAGTGCTGGTGCAGGACCTGGCCTCGCTGATGTGGGCGGCGAACCTGGTGGTCGAGTTCCATGCGCCCATGTGGCGGATCGACGTGGGGGCGGGCCTCGCCGACCGGCTGGTGTTCGACCTCGACCCCGGACCGCCCGCCACGGTCGTGGACTGCTGCGCCGTCGCCGTATGGCTGCGGGAGCGGCTGCGCGCGGATGGTCTTGCCGCGTACGCCAAGACCAGCGGCTCCAAGGGGCTGCATCTGCTGACCCCGCTGGAACCGGCGCCGTCCCGGCAGGTCACCCACTACGCCCGGCGGCTCGCGGCGGAGGCCGCCGCCGCGCTGCCCGGGCTCGCCATCCAGAAGATGACGCGCTCCCTGCGGCCCGGCAAGGTGTTCGTCGACTTCAGCCAGAACGCCGCCGCCAAGACCACCGCCGCGCCCTACACGCCCCGGGCCCGCCGGGAGCCGACCGTCTCCACGCCCGTGACCTGGGACGAGGTGGAGTCGTGCGACGACCCGGGGCGGCTGGTGTTCCGGGTCGACGACCTCCCCGCCCGCCTCGAACGCCACGGCGATCTGCTCGCCCCGCTCCTCGACCCGGCACGGGCCCATCCGCTGCCCGGCACCGCATGACCGCCCTGCTGCCGCCCGTGCCGGTTGCGCTCGCCCGGCCGATCCCGACCCTGCCGGTCGCGGGGCCGGGGCGGCGGCTGGCGTACGAGCCGAAGTTCGACGGCCATCGGCTGCTGATCTTCCGGCTGGCGGAGGAGGTGCGGATGCAGGCCCGTTCCGGCCGCATCGTCACCCGCGCCTTCCCCGACCTGGCGGCCGCCGCGCAACGGCTCCCGGTGGGCACGGTGCTCGACGGCGAGGTGGTGGTGTGGGTCGGGCGCCACACCGACTTCGCCGCCGTCCAGAAGCGCGCCACCGCAGCGAGCGAGGCCCGCGCCGCGCGGCTCGCCCGCGAACTCCCCGCCTCCTACGCGGCGTTCGACCTCCTCGCGAGCGGCACGGACGACCTGCGCCCCCTGCCGTACGAACGCCGCCGGGCCCTCCTCCTCGCGCTCCTCGAACCGCTCGGCCCGCCGCTTCAGGCCGTCCCGATGACGATGGACCCGGAGGTGGCCGCCACCTGGTACGAGGCGTTCCCGGCGATCGGGGTGGAGGGGCTGGTCATCAAGCACCCCGACCAGCCGTACCGGGCGGGGAGGCATTGGCGGAAACTGCGGCACGCGGAGACCCGGGACGCGATGGTCGTCGGCGTCGTAGGCCCCCGCCTCCGCCCCCGGGCCCTCGCGCTGGTGCTCCCGGGCGACGACACCCCCGTGGTCTCCGGCCCCCTCTCCCCGGCGGTCCGCGCCCAGCTCACCCCGGCCCTGCGGGACCTGCCCCCTACGGAGCCCCCGCCTCCGGAACCGCCCACGGCGATCGACACGGTCGGCGCGTGGATCGCGTACCAGCCGATCGCGCCGGAGCTGACGGTGGAGGTACGCCAGGAGAGCACGGTCCGCCACGCGGCGGTGGCGGTCATCCGCCTACGAACCCCCGAGTGACCCCTCACCGCCACTCCGGGTCAGCCCGCGGTGTCAGGCACCTCCCGGAGGGAGTCCGGGGGCGGTCCTCCTCGGACGCGCCGACAACGCAGCGAGCGTGCGGGACGTCGTGAGCCCGGCGGGACTACGCGGACGCGCCCGAGAGGCGGGGTCCAGGGGCGCAGCCCCGGTGGGGCCCAGGGCGGAGCCCCGGTTTCGGGAAGGGGCGGGGTGGGGGAAGACCACCCGCTACCGCGGATCCGGCGGGCCGGTCACGACCGCCGTCACCCGCCCTCCCCTCGGCAGCGCCCCCGCCTCGGCCAGCCCGAACACACCCCACAGCATCTTCGCCACGTACCGCCGCTCCACCCGCACCCCGTGCCGCTCCTCGAACCCCGCCGCGAACGCCTCCAGCTCGGCCGGGACCCGCCCGTACCGGCCGCCGTGCCAGCCGTGCTCGATGCGCCAGTTGGAGAAGCCCCGCCCCCACCCCCGCCGGTGCAGCTCCGCGACCTCGCCCTCCAGATACCCGTCCGCCCCCTTCAGGACGGCGAACCCCAGCGCCCGCGCGCCCTCCGGCAGGGCGGCGGCGATCCCGGCCAGCGTGCCGCCCGTGCCGACCGCGCAGCACACGAGGTCGCGCGCGCCCAGGTCGGGCATCTCCGCGACGAGTTCGGCGGTCCCCTGCGCGGCGAGCGCGTTCGTACCGCCCTCCGGCAGGACATAAGCCCGCCCCCACCGCGCCTCCAGCTCCCGCCGCGTCCCCGGGTCGTCCAGGGAGCGCAGGATCTGCCGGTAGCCGGACCGGTCGAGGAAGGACAGCCGCATGCCGTACGACTCGGCGAGGGCGAGGGACCAGTTGCGCGGGCGTTCGGCGAGTTCGTCACCCCGGATGATGCCGACGGTGTCCAGCCCCCACGCGGCCCCGGCCGCCGCGACGGCGCGGATGTGGTGGGAGTACGCCCCGCCGAAGGTGAGCAACCGCGTGTGCCCCTGCTCGGCGGCGGCGCGCAGATTGGGCGTGAGCTTGCGCCACTTGTTGCCGGGGACGGTGGGATGGATGAGGTCGTCCCGCTTCAACCGCAGCTCCAGCCCCGCGCGCTCCATGACCGGATCGACGAGCGGGGTGAGCGGCGAGGGGAGGGCGGCGGGAGGCATCACGACCGAAGTCTAGGAAGCCGGCCCGGACGCGGCGGTGGCCGCCCGGCCGGGCGCGGTGAACGGCCCGGGTCATGCCTGGACGGTGGGGCGGACGTTGATCTCGCCGATCTCGACGTCATGGGGCTGCTCGACGGCGAAGGCAACCGCGCGGGCGACCGCCGCCGGGGGGATGCCGACCGCGTCCATGGCCGTGCGCGTCTGCTCGCGGAGGTGCGGGTCCGCCATGGAGTCGGCGAGGTCGGTGCGGACGTAGCCGGGGGAGATGGCCGTCGTGCGCACCACCCCGTCGGTGGACTCCCTGCGCAGCCCCTCGTGGATGGTGCGCACCGCGTTCTTGGTCGCGGCGTAGACGGCCATCGAGGGGGATACGGACAGGCCCGCCACGGAGACGATGCTCACCAGGTGGCCCGCCCCCTGCTCGCGGAAGACGGGCAGCGCGGCGGCGACGCCGTGGAGCATGCCGCGGAGGTTGACGTCGATCATGGCCGACCAGCCGGCGGTGTCGAGGTCGGCCAGCGGGCCGATGGGGGCGATGCCCGCGTTGTTCACCAGGACGTCGATACGGCCGTACTCGCTGACGGTGGTGGACACCAGGCGCTCCAGGTCCTCGGCCCGGGTGACGTCGACGACGCAGGTGGTGGCGCGGCCCCCGGCGTCCCGGATGTCCCGGGCTATGGCGTCGACGCGCTCGCCGCGGCGCGCAGCGAGGACGACCGCCGCGCCGCGCTCGGCGAGCAGCCGGGCCGTGGCCTCGCCGATGCCGCCGCTCGCGCCGGTGATGGCGACGGTCTTGCCGTGAAGAGAGGGCACCCTTGCCTCCAAGGTAAAGTGGACACGTGTCCGCAGTAGGGATCAACCTACCGGACACGTGTCCACTTGTCAGCGGCGGAACTTCAGGAGGGGCTCATGGGCGCGTCAGCACGCCGTCCGGATGCGGAGCGGAACCGGACCCGCATCGTGGAGGCCGCCCGCGCAGCCCTCGCCGGGTCCAGCCATGTGCACCTGAACGAGATCGCCAAGCGGGCGGGGGTGGGGCAGGGGACGCTGTACCGGAACTTCCCCAACCGCGAAGCGCTGCTCGCCGAGGTCTACCGGCGCGACGTCGAGGAACTCGTGACCGCCGCCTCCGCCCTGCTGGCGGCCCACGAGCCCGTGGAGGCCCTGCGGCACTGGCTCGACCGGGTGATCGACTACGCCGGGATCAAGCGCGGTGTCCTGGCGGCGCTCGAACCGGCGGCGTGGCAGGACCTCGTGGCCCACAGCCACAACCCCATCGAAGGCGCGCTCGCCCTCCTGCTGGACGCCGGGAAGGCGGCCGGTTCCCTCCGTACGGACGTGGACGCCCACGGAGTCCTCCAGCTCATCGCCTACCTCGGCCGACTGGACCGGGAGGAGTGGGACTCCGCGGCACGGCCGCTGATGAGCGTCATCCTCGACGGCCTGCGCCGACGAGAGGCGGACACGAGGGTCTGAGCCGGACGCGTCGAGGGGGTCACCGGGCCGCGGAACGGCCGGTGACCCCCTCGTCTCTGCGTGTGCCGCCGCGCCTAGGCGGCCGCGGGAACCGGGCCGATGGAACGGCCCGCCCAGTCGGGTGCCTTCTCCACCAGGGAGGTGAGCCGCTCGCGGACCTCCTCGGGGAACGGCGCCGAGCGGCCCTCCTTCTGGTCGATGTGGAGGGCGAGCAGTTCGGTGGTGGCCACGGGATCGCCACCCTCCGGCTCGCCCACGTACATCTCGTGGGAGAACCGCACCTTCTTCTCGTCCACACCCAGCACCCGGGTGCGGATGGTCAGCTCGGCGCCCTCCTCGACTTCGTGGAGATAGCGAATGTGCGTCTCGACGGTGTAGAGGGAGCAGCCGGTCTTCACCCGGTATCCGGAATCGAGACCGGTCTCGACCATCATCTCGTCCGTGCTGTGTCCGAAAACGAGGACGTAGAACGCCTCGCTCATATGACCGTTGTAGTCGATCCATTCCGGTCGGACGGTCTGGTGGTAATGCGGGAGCTGGTCGCTCACGTGTCGCCTCCCTCGTTGCGCTGCTCGGGCAACCGGCCGGTCGCCCGCAGGACGTTGATCACGCCCTGGTCCCTTTCCGCGACGAGCTGGGCGATACTCCGCCCGGCCGCCGCCTCGTCACATCCGTCGACCATGGCCGTACGCAACGAGTCGTCCAGCTCAGGGGCTTCGAGACGCGTCCATGGCGATTTCAGTGACGGTCCGAAGTGATCGAGCATATGCCCCATGCCTCCCTCGCCTCCCGCGAGGGCGAACGTCAGGCACGGACCCATGAAGGCCCACCGCAGGCCGGGTCCTTCGGTGATCGAGTCGTCGATGTCCTTCACGGTGGCCTCGCCGTTCGCGACCATGTGCAACGCCTCGCGCCACAGGGCCTCTTGGAGGCGGTTGGCGATGAAGCCGGGCAGTTCGCGGTCCATGGTGATGACGGACTTGGCGGCCGCCTTGTAGAAGGCGGAGGCCCATTCCACGGCGGCCGGGTCGGTCTTCTCGCCGCCGGCGACCTCGACCAGCGGGATCAGATACGGCGGGTTGAACGGATGGCCGACGAGGAGGCGGCCGGGGTCGGTGGCCTCGGTCTGCATGTCGGTCATCGGATAGCCGGAGGTGGAGGACGCGATGACGACGCCGGGCGGGGCCGCCGCGTCCAGCTGGGCCAGCAGGCTCCGCTTCAGCTCCAGCTTCTCGGGGGCGCTCTCCTGGACGAACTCCGCCTCCGCGACGGCCTCTTCGAGGCTCGGCGCGAGGGTCAGCCGGTCCGGTGAGGCGCCCTCGGCCAGGCCGATCTGCTCCAGCGCGGGCCAGGCGGCGTCGACCAGGCGGCGCAGCTTGGTCTCCGCGTCCGGCGCCGGGTCCCAGGCGGTGACGTCGTAGCCGCGGGCGAGGAAGTGGGCGACCCAGCCGCCGCCGATGACGCCCGCGCCGATACAGGCGACGCGGCGGACACGGTCGGGGGCGCAAGGGGGTGAGGGCATGGGGGTCCTAAGGGGAAGAGGAGGGGAGGGGCCTTACGCGGACGGGGGCCTTACGCGCGGGGCTTGAGGCCGAGCCGCTGGCGGGCCTCGTCCGGAGTGGCGACCGTGGCGCCCAGCAGCTCGGTGATCTGGACGGCGCGCTCGACGAGCTGGCCGTTGGTGGCCTTGACGCCCCGGCTGAGGTAGAGGTTGTCCTCCAGGCCCACCCGTACGTTGCCGCCGAGCAGGATGGACTGGGCGACCCACGGCATCTGCATGCGGCCCAGCGCGAAGCTGGCCCACTGCGCGCCCTCGGGCAGCAGGTCGACCATGGCCTTGAGCACGCCGGGCTCGGCGGGCGCGCCCCACGGGATGCCCATGCACAGCTGGAAGACGGTCGGGTCGTCCAGCAGCCCCTCGGCCAGCAGCTGCTTGGCGAACCACAGCTGTCCGGTGTCGAAGATCTCCAGCTCGGGGCGGACGCCCAGCTCCTGGATGCGCTTGGCGCCGGTGCGCAGCATGTCGGGGGTGGAGACGTAGAGGTTGCTGCCGTCGCCGAAGTTGAGCGAGCCGCAGTCCAGGGTGCAGATGTCGGGCAGCAGGTCCTCGACGTGCGGGAGCCGGTCCAGGCCGCTGACCAGGTCGGTGCCGGGGAGGTGGGTGAGCGGTGCCTCGGGGTCGATGACGAGGTCGCCGCCCATGCCCGCGGTGAGGTTGATGACGACGTCGGTGCCGGTCTCCTTCACCCGCTCCACGACCTCGCGGTACAGCCGCGGATCGCGGGCGGGGGCGCCGGTCTCGGGGTCGCGTACGTGGATGTGGACCACGGCCGCCCCGGTCTCCGCGGCCTCGACCGCGGAGCGGGCTATCTGCTCGGGGGTGACGGGGACGTGGGGGCTGCGGCCCACGGTGTCACCGGCCCCGGTGAGGGCGCAGGTGATGATGACGCTGTCGTTCATGGGCATGGCGCTTCTCCGTCTTCTGCGACTGCTCCGTAGCTACGGGAACGGGGATGAACGGGTTTCGTCCGGATGGTGAGGGGGCTGTGCGGACAGTTCGGTGTCGACGTAGGCGAGGCAGGCGGTGCGCATGCGCTCCGCGCTCGTACCGCCCTCACCGGGCGCGGTGGCGACCACCTGGGTGGCGAACCCGTCGATCAGCGCGGTGAGCCGCAGCGCGCTGAACTCGGGGTCGACGTCGCGGAACACGCCCTGGGCGATGCCGCGCCGGATCACCTCGGCGATCGTCCGCCGCCACTCCCGGTAGAACGCGGCGTGCAGCTGCCCGATGGAGGTCGAGCGCGCCGCCTCGGCCCACAGGTCCATCCACACCAGCCACTGATGGCGCTGCTGGGTGCTCTCCGGGACCTGGAGGTCGATGAGCTGACGCAGTTCCTCGAGGGCGTCGTCGGCCTCGGCGAGGCGGCCGGCGCGGCGCATGGTGTCCTCGTCCATGCACCAGCGCACGGCGGCTTCCAGTAATTCGGCGCGGCCGGGGAAGTGGTAGTGGATGGCGGCGGTGCTGGTGTCGCAGGCGGCGGCGATGTCGGCGACGCGTACGGAGTGGAAGCCGTGCTCGGCGATCAGCCTGACCGTCTCCCGCACGATCTGGAGGGGCCGCCCGCCCTCGGGGGGTGAGGGGCGGACGGCCGGTTCCGGGGTGTCGGCGGCGGGTTCGCCGGGACCGGTGGTGCCGAGCAGCCACCCGGCGTCGACCCGGCCCGCGTCGGCGATGCGGGCCAGTTCGGCGACGGTGAAACGGCGGGTGCCGCCGAGCGAGCGGGACAGCTTGGAGGGGTCCATCACCACCCGCCGAGCGAACTCCCGCTGGCTGCATCCCGCTTCGTCGATCACCTGACGGACGCGCGCCGCGACGTCGAACTCTTGCCGCATGGCCGACACGGTACGGAGGCGTTGAGATAAGCGCAATGGATGGTGGCGAGGAATGCCCCCTATGAGTCCGTGTGCACCGGATTTTCATCCAGGCGATGAGACGTCGACTGACTCGGCGATCAGTGAGGCTCAGCCGAAGCGGGCGATCGCGGTCATCGTGGGCCGCACGTTCCGTACGCCGGGCAGCCGCCGCAGCACCGGCGCCAGCGCCCCGTGGTACGGCCCGCGCCCGCGCGGCGGCGGCAGCTCCCGCACCTCGCTGATGCGCGGATGGGCGCCCCGGACCTTGCCCAGCTCACCCGCGTCCATGCCCCACGGCATGGGCGGCGCCTGATACCCCCGCGCCGTGCGCAGCCCGCCGCGCAGCGTGCGCGCGCTGAACCACCGCGGCACCGCGTCGAAGACCAGCGCCCCGCCCGGAAAGCCCTCCGCGCACCCGGCGATCAGGTCCCGTACCTCGGTGGGCCGCAGATACATCAGCAGCCCCTGCGCGGTGATCAGCACCCCGCGCGAGGCGTCGACCTCGTCGCGCCAGGACAGGTCGAGCGCCGACCGGGCGAGGGTGCGCCGCCGCTCGTCGTCCGGCAGCAGCGCGCGCCGCACCGCGGCCGTCTCGGGCAACTCGACGCACAGCCAGCGGGCCCGTCCGTTGTCCACCCGCCAGTACTGGGTCTCAAGCCCCTCGGCGAGCGCGACGACGGTGCCGTCCGGGTGGGTGGCGAGGAAGCCCCGTACGGCGTCGTCGAAGGTCCGCACGCGCAGCGCCTGCCCCTGCGCGAGCAGCGGGCTGGGCGGGCCGAAGGTCTCCTCGAAGGGGTAGTCGATGCGGTCGACCAGCTCCACGGCCTTGGGGTCGTCCAGCACCGGCCGCGCCTGACGCGCCTCGTACGCGCGCATGTACAGGTTCCACAGCAGGGTCTCGGGGACCCCGCTCAGCTCGACGCTCCAGCCGTTGTCGTCCGCCATGTGGTCCATTGAACACCCGTCGCTCGCGATGAGCGCCGGTCAAGTAGCCATGTACTCGAACATCTCATCCCAGAACGGGGCGTCCTCCACGTACGCGTCGAAGTCGGCCATTTTGGCGCGCAGCTCCTCGACGGCCCTGGCCCGGGCTTCCTCGTCGTCCTCCAGGGCCTCAATGGCCTCCGCCCGCTCGGCGAGCAGCCCGAGCAGGACGGCGAGCGAGGGCAGCGAATCGGCCACCGTGCCCTTGTAGCCCTCGCCGTGGTCCCAGCCGTTCGGGTCGTAGTGATCGATGTCGCCGGCCGCCGCGTCGAGCATCAGCATGTCCTCGTAGTGGAGGCCGAAGCAGAAGCAGAAGTTCTCGGGCGGGGAGTGGTCGTCGGGGCGACGCCTCCCGTACACCTCGTCGGCGTCGAAGGTGTGACGTCGCCCGGGGTCCCGCAGATGGGTCGAGTCGAAGCCGATGAGGCCGATCTCGACGGCGGGGAACCCGATCGTGGTCAGGAACTCCCGCGACGCCCGGTCGGTCAGCTCCTCCGGAAGCTCGGACTCCGCCGGTCGCCACAGCGATCCCGCGCCGAACCGGGCCTCCAGCCAGGCGGCGTCCGGAACCGTAGGCGGAGTCTGCTCGGCTGTGGTCATCGCTGTGCCCCCTGAAATGCCGTGTGCCGGTGGGCCGTCGTCCCCCCGGCCCGGTCGATCGCTTACCCCCTCAGTCAACATCAGGGGTACGACAACGGTCCGGCTATGCTCGCCGCGTCGTTCCCCGCGCATCGGCGGGGGCCGGGGGGAGAGAACAGGGGAGTTCCGAGTGAGATCCGCCGAGGACGGACGGCTGATCGCCGAACGCTATCTGCTCCTGGACCGGCTCGGCCGGGGCGGTATGGGCACGGTCTGGCGTGCCCGGGACCGGGTGCTGGAGCGCGAGGTCGCCGTCAAGGAGCTGCATGTCCACAGCGACGGCGACGAGCACCACAGGCGGCTGCGCCGCGCGGTGCGGGAGGCGCGCACCGTCGCCCGGGTGCACCACCCCCATGTGGTCGGCGTCCACGATCTGGTCGAGTACGACGGCCGGTTGTGGATCACGATGGAGCTGATCGACGGCCCGTCGCTGGACCGCCACCTCGCGGCCGCCGGTCCGCTGTCGCCGCAACACACCGCCGCCCTCGGCCTCCAGCTGCTGAGCGCGCTGGAGGCCGTGCACGCCGTCGGGGCGCTGCACCGCGACATCAAGCCCGCCAACGTCCTGCTGCGCCCGGACGGCAACGCCGTCCTCACCGACTTCGGCATCGCCGCCCTCGAAGGCGACGACTCGCTGACCACCGCCGGTGAACTCCTCGGCTCCCTCGGCTACATGGCCCCCGAGCGGCTGACCGCCGACGAGATCGGCCCGCCGTCCGACCTGTGGGCGCTGGGCGCGACCCTGTCCGCCGTCGCCTCCGGGGTGGCGCCCTTCCACCGCACCACCCAGGCCGCCGCGCTGCACGCGGTCACCTTCGCGGAGCCGAACATCCCGGACCGGGTCGGCCCGCTGCGGCCCGTCGTCGAGGCGCTGCTGCACAAGTCGCCCGACCAGCGCCCCTCCCCGGCGGCGCTGCGCGAGGCGCTGCGGAGCGTCGCGGACGGCGCCGAGCCGGAACCCCTGGCGGCCGCCGGCGGCACGGGGAGCTACGCCGCGACGGCACGGGTGCCCGAGCCCCAGCCTCAGCCGGACGTAGCGACCATGACCGGCATGCGCACCTTCGGCGCGGCGCCGACCGTGGTGGACCGCACGGCCACGGCGGCGCCGCCCCGCCGCGGCAGGGTGCGGTGGTGGTGGCCGGTGGCGGCGGGGGCCGTGTCCGCCGTGGTCACCGGGGTCTTCCTGCTCCTGACGGGCGCGCCCCCGTTCGACGGGGACGACGCGGCCCCGGCCGGCCCGTCCCCGTCGGCCACCTCGGCCGCGCCGGTCACCACGACCTTCGACGTCCGGTCGGACCAGGGCTGGCAGCGCGCCACGCGGACCAAGCTGCGCCGGGGCGACTCGGTGACGGTGCGCTACTCCACCGGCACCTGGACGGTGGACTCCGGCCTGCTGCCCACGGTCGGTCCTGAGGGGCACAGCGCCGCCGACGACGAGTCCCTGCGGGGCGCCTGGAGCTGCAAGGTCGACTCCGAGGCCCCCTTCGGCACCCTGCTGGGCCGCTTCTCCGGGAACCCCAAGAGCCTGCCGAGCCATCGCGTCACGCGCGAGTGGCGGTTCCGGGCCAACCGCGCGGGGACGCTGGAGCTGCGGATCAACGACGGCGACACCTGCCTGGACGACAACCAGGGAGCCCTCACGGTGAGCGTGCGGGTCACTCGCTGAGCGGGTCACTCGCCGGGCAGGTCCGGCCGCCTTTGGTGCCACAGCAGTTCGCAGACCCGGGCCAGGCCGCGGGCGAGGTGACGGCGGTACGTACTGAACGGCAGGCCGAGCAGTTCGGCCGCGGCCTCCTGGGTCGGGGCGCCCTCGAAGTACGTCACCGCGAGCGCCCGGTGCAGCTTCTCGCCCAGCCGGTCAGCGCGCAGCTTCCCGGCCGCCTCGGCGAGGACGTCCCGCAGCGCCTCCACGGGGTCGGCCGCGTCGGCGGCCACCAGCCCGGTGTGCAGGAGCGGGCTGGCCGACAGCGCGTCGGGCCGGTGCCAGGAGCGCAGGGCGCGCCGTACGGCCGCGTCGAACTCGGCCCGGGACAGGGCGCCGTGGCGGTCGTGCCCGCGGGCCGTCGACGGCGCGGCCGCGGCGGCGGGCGGGGCGGAGGAGGCGGCGGGCGCGGCCGCCCGCGCGTCCCCCTGGCCGGGGTCCAGCTGCATCGTCTGCCGGAGGAAGGTATCGGGTGACATCCTCCGCCGGTCGTGGCCGAAGAGCCCGTAGAGCCGGTCGCCGACCTGGACCAGCGGCGGTTTGTCCAGCTCCGCGACGAACGAGGAGCGCTGGTACGTCTCGAAGTCGTCCATCACCACGAGCGCCCAGGTCAGGCCGTCACCGGTGAGCACTTCGGCCATGATCCGCGCGCTCATGAGGTCCCCGGCGGGGGAGGGGTTGGGGTCGGCGCGCACCGTGAACCGGGCGATGCCCAGGTGCTCCCCGGGCGCCGGCGGGGCCGTGCGGTCCACATGCGCCCAGGCCGCGGCGATGACGGGGTCGGCGCCCCGGTCCGCCGCCCGGGCCTCGGTGAGCCGCAGCCAGGACATGAAGCCGACCGTCTCGCCGGAGACCGAGCGCCGGTAGACGTGGAAGGACTCGGGCTGCCGGTCGAGCCAGTGGCGGACGATGGCCACGTTCTCCTCGGGGCCCTCCCTGGCGGCCAGTTCCAGCACCGCGTCGCGGTCGCCGGGCCGCAGCTGGTCCTCGTACACCTCCTGCGGCCGGGGGCTGCCGAACCAGTTGCGGCCGAAGCCGTCGCGCTGGAGGTAGAGCACGGCGGCCGACAGGCCGCGCAGGGCAGGGCCCGCAGCGGAGCTCGAGCCGGGGCCGCCGGAACCGCCGGGGAGGCCGCGGGCCTGCTGCACCTGCTCGACGAGATGGCTGAGGATGCGGCCGTGCATGACCCGGTAGCGCTGGGGATCACGCCAGCGCAGATCGGCGTCCAGGATCTCGCGCACCACATCGTGCGGGAAGATCCCGCACGGGCCCGACTCGATGAACGGCAGCCCGCGCAGCCAGGCGAACAGGGCGCCCGCATCGACCCCGGGCGCGGTCGCCGCGTCGGCCTCGGGCAGGGCGGCCCGCAGCAACTCCTCGGTGGTCACATGGGCGTGGGCGCATATCTCCAGCGCCTGCCGGTGGACCGCCGACGGCACCTCGCCCACCAGCTGGGACACCAGCGTGCCGATCACGTCCTGGGCCGGGGTCCAGGCGCCGTTCCCGTCGTCGGGGCCGCGCGCCACCTCGGCGGCCAGCGACAGGGCCAGGGGGTTGCCGCCCGCGAAGGCGAGGACCCCGTCCTGCCGCTCCGGCGGCACCCCGCGCGCCGTGAGCAGGGCGACCGCCTCGCCGTGCGGCAGCTCCGGCAGGCCGACGACGCGCAGGATCCCGTCCCAGCCGGGGTCGGTCCGCCAGCGCTCCGACGGCGGCTGCCGCCCGGCGAGTACTACCACCGCCCCCAGCGGTAGCCGGGGGAGGAAACGGTCCCGCAGCCAGGACTCCAGCGACCGGTACTCCTCGAAGGTGTCGACCAGCAGCACCGGCCGGTCGGCGGCGAACACCTCGGCCGCGTCCGCCTCGAACGCCGCCGGGCTGCACTCACCGCTGTGCCCGTCCAGCTCGACCACGGTCAGCCCGGCCGCGTGCGCCTCGTCGGCGAAGCGCCGCAGCAGCGCCGATTTGCCGATGCCGCCGGGCCCGGTGAGGAAGAGCACAGTGAATCTGTGCTCCGCGCCGTCCAGCGCCGAGCGGAACTGGGCCAGTTCGCGGTCACGTCCGACGAACGCGCGCTGCCGCGCCGCGCGCAACTGCTCACCCAGACTTCCGGGTAAGTGGCTGTCACGGTGAGTCATGGCACTCCTTGCTGACGTGCTGATGAGCCGTCAAATACTCGTTGAGGGAGGAGAGTAGCGGCGGTCCCTGAGTGGCCGCCCCCTGGTGCTCCTCCGGTGGTGAGCCTCAAGTGGGCAGAAAACCGGCCACTTTTCGAGCATTTCCCCGAGCACTTTCCTGGGCACTTCTGAACACTTTCCGGGCGCGTCGAGAGCGGGTTCTGCGGATATCGGAGTGGTAGAAAGGATTCCGCCCGTGTGGTTGTTATCGGGAGCTGTCGCCCCATCGCGACGGCAGGGGAGGAACAGTGCGCGGAACTTTCCATTCGGCGATCGTGGAACCCGAGAAAAAAATTCCGGTCGTGGTCCATGCGCCGGATCCGATCTCACGAGAAGGAACGATCAGCCAGCTGCGGCAGCATCCGGAAGTGCACCTCGTCGACGAGGCCGCGGCGGGTGGCGAGGGCGTGGCCGTGCTGCTCGCCGAATCCCCCGACCAGGCCCTGCTCTCCCAGCTGCGCAGGCTCGTCCGCAGCGAGGGGCTGCACCCCGTCCTCGTGGTGAGCCTGATCCGCGAGGCAGAGTTGCTGGACGTCATCGAGGCGGGCGTCGGCGCCATCGTCTGGCGCCACGAGGCCACCGGCGGACGGCTGCTGAGGGCCGTGACCGCGGCCTTCCACGGCGACGGCGACCTGCCGTCCGATCTGCTCGGGCGGCTGATCACCCAGGTCGGCAGCTTACGGCCGGGCGCCTCTGGCCACCCCGCCACCCACCCCTCGGGGCTCACCCCGCGCGAGATCGACGTGCTGCGGCTGGTCGCGGACGGAATGGGAACTGGGGAAATTGCTAGTAAGTTGTCGTATTCGGAGCGGACGGTCAAGAACATCATGCAAGGTCTGACCACGCGGCTGGATCTGCGCAATCGCGCCCACGCCGTGGCCTACGCGCTGCGCGAGGGGTACATCTCGTGATTCACGAAGTCGACGCACTGCTGCGGACGCTGCTCCAGAGCGGCGCACTCGCCGGAAGCGATATCGAGATCGCCTTCGACGCCCCGACCAAGGAATGGTCCGCGCGCCGCAACGCCCCCGTCCTGGACTGCTATCTGTACGACATCCGGGAGGACATCAAACGGCGCGAACGCGGCGCGGCCGCCGTCCGCGACGAACAGGGCATCGTGGTCCGCAGGCGCCGCCCGCCGCGCTGGTTCCGGCTGTCGTACCTGCTCACCGCGTGGACCAAGCGGCCCGAGGACGAACACCGCCTGCTCTCCGCCGCGCTGGCCACCCTGCTGCCCCATGAACTGCTGCCGCCGGACACCCTTCCGGAGGCGATGGCCGAACTGGGCCTCAGCGTGCCGCTCACCGTCGCCGGGATTCAGACCGAATCGCGCTCCCTGGCCGAGATCTGGTCCGCGCTCGGCGGCATGCTCAAACCGTCGCTCGACCTCGTGGTCACCGTGCCGTTCCCGGCCCACCCCGACTACGACGCCGGGCCACCCGTCACCGAGGGCACGCTGGTGCGCGCCCGCGAGATCGACGGTGCCGAGGACGGCCAGCGCATGCACCAGCCGCGCCACCTCGCCCCCGCCCCGACGACCACGGGAGCACGCACCCGGTGACCGACAGCGCCACCCCCGCGCACGACACCCCGTCCGGCGATCCGGCGGCCGCGCTGCTCGCCCGGCTCGCCCGGCTGCGGGAGCGGATCGCCGCCCTGGTGGAGCGGCGCAGCGCGGACGACCCCACCGCTGCCGACCCGCTGCGCGGGCTGCATCTGCCGGAGGAGGCCGTACGCCACCATCTGCTGCGGTCCGCCGAAGCGCCGCCCCCGGACGCCCCGGACGCCACGGAGGAGGCCGAACCGCCGCCGCGGGAGGGTGACCGGCTGGCCCGGCTCGCGCTGCGCCTCGGGCTGACCGGGCTGGACACCGCCGTCCTGCTCATCGCGCTCGCCCCCGACCTCGACCGCGCCGTCGAGCCGCTGTACGGCTACCTCAACGACGACGTCACCCGCCGCAGGGCCACCACCGGGCTGGTGCTCGACCTGTGCGGCCTGCCCGCGACCCGCGCCGACGCCCGGGCCCGCCTCCACCCGACGGCGCCGCTGACCGCGTACGGGCTGCTGCTGGTCGAAGAGGGCGAACGGCCCTTCCTCAGCCGCTCGTTGCGGGTGCCGGACCGGGTGGCCGCCCATCTGCTCGGCGACGACACCCAGGACGCCGCGCTCGACGGCCACGCCCGCGACCTCGACGCCCCGGCCCACGACGAGCCCGTGGCGCACCGGCTCGCCCGGCACCTCGCCACCGCCCCGGGCACGGTCTATCTGCGCGAACAGCGGGAGGGCGACGGCCTGTCGTGCGCCGCCACCGCCCTGGGCGCCGCCGGGTACGACGCGCTGCACTTCACCCCGGGAGCGGCCGACCAGGAAGAGCACGTGCCGGAGCTGCTGCGCGAGGCGCGGCTGCGCGGCTGCGGGATCGTGGTGTCCGAGCTGCCCGAGCGGCCGGGGCCGCTCATCCGGGCCCTGGCGGTGCCCGGCGTACCGGTGCTGCTGACCGGCCGATCCGCGTACGACCCGCAGTGGTGCGACCACGACCCCCTGGTGCTGGACGTGCCCCGGCTGCCGTCGGGCGGGGTGGACGCCTGGGCGGCCGCGCTCGGCGTCGACGCGATGGACGGGCCCGGCTTCGACCTTGCGGGCACGGTCGCCCCGTACCGGCTCGGCGGTGAGCGCATCCGCCGGGCGGCGCGGTCCGCGCTGCGGCTGGCCGCCTTCGACGGCACCCCGCTGGGCCCTGACCAGCTGCGCCGCGCGGCCCGCCAGCACTCCGCGTCCGGGCTGGAGAACCACGCCCGCCGCATCCGGCCCGAGGTCGGCTGGGCCGATCTGGTGCTGCCCGCCGAACCGCTCGGCCAGCTGCGCGAGCTGTCGCTGCGCGCCCGCCACCGCGACCGGGTGCTCGGCGACTGGCGGCTGAGCGCGGGCGGCGGGCGGGGCCGTGGCGTCCTGGCGCTGTTCGCGGGGGAGTCCGGTACCGGCAAGACGATGTCCGCCGAGGTGGTCGCCGCCGATCTGGGCCTGGACCTGTATGTGGTCCAGCTGTCCTCGGTGGTCGACAAGTACGTCGGCGAGACCGAGAAGAACCTGGAGCGCATCTTCACCGAGGCCGACCGCACCGACGCGGTGCTGCTCTTCGACGAGGCGGACGCGGTGTTCGGCAAGCGCTCCGAGGTCAACGACTCCCACGACCGCTACGCCAACCTGGAGAGCGCGTATCTCCTCCAGCGCCTCGAGGCGTTCGACGGCATCGCCCTGCTCACCACCAATCTGCGGGCGAACATCGACGACGCGTTCACCCGGCGGCTGGACACGGTGGTCGACTTCCCGTTCCCCGACGCCGGGCAGCGGCTCGCCCTGTGGCGGCACAGCCTGGCCCATGTGCCGTGCGAGGACGGCATCGACCCGGGCCCGTGCGCCCGCGACTTCGAGCTGGCGGGCGGCTCCATCCGCAGCGCGGTGGTGACCGCGGCGTACGCGGCGGCCGGTCGCGGCGAGCCGGTGACCGGCGCCGATCTGCTGGCCGGGGCACGGCGCGAGTACCGGAAGGCGGGCCGCCTGGTGCTGGACGAGGTCAGCTGGTGAGCGGCCCATGCCCTAGGGCTGTTGGGCGTCCGGCTTGACGATGAACCACGTCTGGTCGTCGTCGTCCGAGCAGTCGAAGAGCGTGAGGTTGGTGCCGTCCGCCTTGTCCTCGTTCTTGGCGGCGTAACCGGCGACGTCCAGGCAGAGGTTGTCGCTGCTGTAGTTGTGGAGCCAGTGGAGCCCGTTGGTGTTCGGCCGCTTCTCCACCCACCACAGCTGGTTGTCGTCCATCTTGCGGGTACAGGGGCCGACCGACACCGGCGAGGTGGCGGGGACCGGGCCCGTCTCGGGCAGGTCCACGCAGAGCCCGTCCTGGAGGTTGCGGATCTGGACGAGGTCGGCGCCGTTCGGTCCGTTGCCCTTGAAGACCGTTTCGAGGTTCCACAACTGCGCGTTGTTCGCGCCGTCGCAGGGGAACTGGGCGGCTCGCTCGCCCGCCTTGCCCGGCTCCTTCGGGGCGGCGCACTTCTGCGTGGTCCCGTTCCGCAGCAGGACGCGGGCGAACGGGTCGACCGGCTTCGGCTTGGGCTTGTCTGCCCCGCCGCCACCACCAGCGCCGCCGCCCTCGCCGTCACCGTCGCCCGGCTTCTGCGTCGGCTCGGCCTCCGGGCTCGACGGGGGCGGGGAACTCGGGGCCACGGGCTTCTCGGTGGGCACCGAACTGGCGGCGGCCTCCGCGGTCCGGTCCTGGGCGAGGGTGCCCACCGGCGGCTTGTACGAGAACCAGATCATGACGAACGCGATGGTCAGCGCGACCAGCAGGCTGAAGAGCACGCCCAGCCAGCGCGGCATGAGCCCCGGCTGCTCGTAGGTGCCCCGCACCGGAAGCGGTTCGGCGCCGGAGCGCTGCACCGAGAGCGTGAAGGGCCGGGACTCCTTCGCCCCGGCCCAGATGGTCTGCCGCGGCTTCAGGGTGGTCTTGACGAACGCGGCCCGGCCGGGCTCGATCTGCACATTGGCCGGGTGGATGTCGTACGAGAGCTGGTCGCCGTTGTCGCTGCCGCTGATGGACGCGGTGAGCTTGACGTTGCCCAGGTTGTCCACGGCGAGCTTGGGGCGCCCCCGGAACCGGCCCTTCACCGTCTGCGGCACGAGTTCGGCCCGTACCTCGCTGAACGGCGTGACCGTGACGTTGCCCTCGGGGACGGTGGTGGCCTCCGGGTGCTCGGTCGGGATGATCTGCACCCCGTACGCGTTCGGCCCGGCGGCCGCGTCCGGCGTACGCGGTGGCGAGAAGGTCAGCTCCACCGTGCCGGTCGTCCCCGGGTACAGCCGGAGCGTCTGCGGCTCCACGGTCGTCCACGGGGACAGGGCGCCGACCGGTACGAAGCGGTACTCGTCGACGACGTCGCCGGTGTTGCGCAGCCGCAGCCGCACGGTGGCCGAGCCGCCGGGGTCCACGGTGGTCGAGGCGGGTTCCAGAGAGGTCCAAAGGCTCACCGAACGACGCTATGGCGGGCGCCCGTGCGCTGTCGCAGGCGTCGGGGCACGTTCCGTTGCCTGAAGGATCCGGCGCGTTGCCCTGCCGGGCGGCCGTCGGCCACCCGGGCCCCGGCGGTTGCCCCGAGGCCCGTCAGGGCTGCCCCGGAGCCTCTACCCGCGTGCCCGCGCCTCGTGTAGCCAGAGGGAGCGGACGTACCGGATCAAGGAGGCGGCGAAGCCATGCATGCACCACGAAAGCCTGACCACGACCGGTCCGCCGACCGGTCCAGGTCCTTGGTCCGACCCGCACCGGCCCTCGTCACGGCGAAGCCGGACACCCCCGCCGGGCCCGGCGGCGCGATGACGCCGGGCCAGGTCCTCGCCCTCCAGCGCTCGGTGGGCAACGCCGCGGTGAGCAGGATGGTCGAGGAGGAACGGCATGTCCACGGCGCGGGCTGCGGCCATGAGACGCCGGAAACGCCGGTCCAGCGCACGGCCGTGCACGACGTCCTGGACACCCCCGGCCAGCCCTTCACCGGACCGCTGCGCACGGAGATGGAGGACCGCTTCGGGGGCGCGGACTTCTCCGGCGTACGGCTGCACACCGACAGCGCCGCTCAGAAGTCGGCCACCGAGATCGGCGCCCGCGCGTACACCTCGGGCAATCACGTGGTCTTCGGCCCCGGCCCCATCGAGCCGAAGGTCATGGCCCACGAGCTGCGCCACACCCAGCAGCAGGCGGCCGGTCAGGTCGCCGGGACCGACCACGGCGACGGGCTGAGCATGTCGGACAAGGGCGATGACTTCGAAAAGGAAGCCGAGGCCGTCGCCGAGCAGGTGATGTCCTCGGACCCGGTGACGGCGTCGGCCCCGGCCCCCGGGCCGTCGGCCGGGCCCGCCGCGGAGGCGCCCGTGCAGCGCGTGGCCGACGGCCGGGCGGCACCCGTGGCCGTCCAGCGGGTGGGGGAGTCGAGCGAGAGCGCGGCAGAGCAGCCCGCCCAGGACGTCAAGGGCAAGGAGTTGATCCACCGGCTGAGCCAGTCGATCGAGGATCACACCATCGAGACGAAGCCGGTCGTGAGCCCTTGGGCACCGGGCACCTGGTGGCCGGAGGACTGGATGCCGGCGGGGAAGGCGCGGCTGAGGCGCACCCTGGACCGGCGGGTGCTCGCCGGTGAGGTGTTCGGCGCGCAGGACTTGGCGGACATCGAGGCGCTGACGACGGTCAACCCCGACTGGCTGAAGGACGTGGGCATCGGCACCATCTCCGAAGCCCAGGAGTACACCAGGAAGGGCAACTACAAGGACTGGCTGAATCTCCCCGCGGGCAAGCGCGTCCTCACCGCGACCCTGGCCTACAACAACCATCTGAAGGGCGCGCCCATCCCGGACAACCCGGCCTACACGCTCGCCCGCTTCTTCAACACCAAGGGCCGCAATCTCACGGAGGAGCAGAAGCAGCCCCTGAGGGACGAGCGCGACCAGCAGATACGCGAGACCGCCGTCCGCACGCTGCACCCGGCCGCGATTCCGCCCCAGGACATGCACGCCGACGCGAACAAGGCGCACGTCACCCAGCACCAGGCGAAGGCCGACAAGGCCCGTGATGTCTTCACCAACGTCCTTCTCGTCCTCCAGCACGGGCTGAAGATCTACGACAAGAAGCAGGAGAAGCACCTCGACTACCGCGACGGCGACGTCATCCGGGCCCTCGCGCACGGCGGCCGGGTGAACATCCGCATCCCGGCCCTGAACGAAGGGGAGGCGGCCGCGTCCCTGACGGATTTCCTGGGCGTCACCGAGGGGGGCGGGCTCGCGGAGCACGTCGAACCGCGGGACTACGCCACGCACGGGAATGACATCGGGAAGAACAAGGGCGACAAGCGGGGCAAGTTCAAGGAGACGGGCGGGGCCCTCGTCGCCCTCAAGAACAAGGTCCTGCCGGGCGGTCCGGACCTGTCGGGTCTGGACATCCCCGGTGGCGGCTTCGGTTCGAAGGACTGGAACGGCGATGTGGTGCTGCCGACCGGATCGCACGGCCACATGCTGCTGGTCTTCACCGCGCCGACCAAGACGACGGACGGCGCCCTCCAGGTCGGCATCGAAACGACCGGCCCCGACAAGCCCAGCACGGTCGGCTACAAGCACGACTTCCGGTCCACCGAGGCGACGGCCAACCCCGAGTCGGTCATGCACGGCCACAAGCGGGACAAGTTGAACGAACGCTATGTGGATCTGAAGGAGCTGGGGAAGGCGCAGGGAGGCGGGGACTGGCGCGCGTTCCTGGACGACATCAAGCAGGGCTGGTACGCCGAGCTGAACAAGACCAAGGACGGCTCCGACGAGCGGCAGGCACTGTACCGACAGCTCGTCGGCAGGCGGCAGCACTTCTACGACGAGACCTGAGCGGGCGGACCGTAGGGACACGGCGATGCCAGGGCAGGGGGCTGTCCGCCTGGTGCCGCCCATACCTTCGGGCACCGGCTCTGCCCCCTGCCAGGGCCCGGGGGACCTATCCGATCCGGCGTCCCCCGGTCAAGGGTGTGAAGGTCCCACGTTCTTCCTCACCCCTACCCCTGAGGAGCACAGCGCATGCCGTCGTATCTGTCGCCGGGCGTCTACGTCGAGGAGGTCGCCAGCGGCTCCCGCCCGATCGAAGGCGTGGGCACCTCCGTGGCCGCCTTCGTCGGGCTCGCGCCCACCGGCCCGCTGAACACCCCGACCCTGGTGACCAACTGGTCCCAGTACGTCGCCGCCTTCGGCGAGTTCACCGACGGGTACTACCTCGCGCACTCCGTCTACGGGTTCTTCAACAACGGGGGCTCCGCCGCGTACGTCGTACGGGTCGGCGGCACGTCCGGAAGCGGGGAGTCCGCGGGCGGCGCCGGGACCGCCGCCCCCGCCGCCGTGGCGGGATCGGCGGCCGCCCCGGCCGCGCTGCCCCCGGGCGCCCCGGCCGCGCTGGGCACGTTCTCCGTCCAGGCCCTGACCCCCGGCGGCGCGCTCAGCGTCGAGGTGGCGGACCCGGAGGGCGAGGGCCCGGCCGAGCGGTTCAAGCTGATCGTCAAGGACGACGGCAAGGTCGCCGAGACGTTCGACGTGTCCGCGAAGAAGGGCAACCGCTCCTACGTCGTCACGCAGGTCAAGGAGCGCTCCAGGCTGATCACCGTCCAGGAGGCGGCCCCCGCAGGGCAGTTGGCCCGGCCGGAGAACCAGAGCGTCGCCCTGGTCCGCCCCGCCCCTGCCCCGGCGGCCCCCGCGGACGCCCCGGCCGAGACCTCCGTCGCCCATCCCGGCCCCGCCGAGTACCTCGGCGACTCCGCCGACCGCACCGGCTTCGGCGGCCTGGAGGCGGTCGACGAGGTGTCCATGGTCGCCGTGCCCGACCTGATGGCCGCCTACCAGCGCGGCGCGATCGACCTGGAGGCCGTCAAGGCCGTCCAGCTCGGGCTGATCGCACACTGCGAGCTGATGGGCGACCGCGTCGCCGTCATCGACCCGCCGCCCGGCCTCAACGCCCGGGACATCCGGGTCTGGCGCCAGGAGACCGCGGGCTACGACTCCAAGTACGCGGCCGTCTACTACCCCTGGATCAAGATCTTCGACCCGGCCACAGGGCAGGGCCGCATGGTCCCGCCGAGCGGTCACGTCGCCGGCATCTGGGCCCGTAACGACTTCGAGCGCGGGGTGCACAAGGCCCCGGCCAACGAGGTCGTCCGCGGCGTCGTCGACCTGGAGAACCAGGTCACCCGCGGCGAGCAGGACCTGCTCAACCCGATCGGCGTCAACTGCATCCGCGCCTTCCCCGGCCGCGGCATCCGCATCTGGGGCGCCCGCACCCTCTCCTCCGACCCGGCCTGGCGCTACATCAACATCCGCCGGTACTTCAACTACCTGGAGGAGTCGATCCTGATCGGCACCCAGTGGGTGGTCTTCGAGCCCAACGACCACCAGCTGTGGGCCCGCATCCGGCGCAACGTGTCCGCGTTCCTGGTCAACGAGTGGCGGGCCGGCGCCCTGTTCGGCTCCAGCCCGGAGCAGGCCTTCTACGTCAAGTGCGACGAGGAGACCAACCCGGCGGAGTCGGTGGACCTGGGCCGGGTCGTGTGCGAGATCGGCATCGCGCCCGTCAAGCCCGCCGAGTTCGTGATCTTCCGGCTGGCCCAGTTCTCCAGCGGAAGCGGCGAGCTGGAGGAGTGACGGTGCGCGCGGAGGCGTGTCCCATCCCCTTTCGGTGCATCAGTAGCAGAAGGACAGACAGCGGTTCATGAGTATCCAGCCCGGTGATTCCTTCACCTCACACAACTTCGGCATCCAGATCGACGGCGTCATGGTCGAGTACCTCCAGGAGGTCAGCGGCCTCAGCTTCGAACAGGACGTCATCGAGTACCAGCAGGTCTCCGCGCAGGGCAAGCCCAAGGTCAGCAAGATGCCGGGCGTGCAGAAGGCGGGCCAGTGCACGGTCGTGCGCGGCATGACCCCGTCACCGGCGTTCACCCAGTGGATCCAGCAGTCCATCAAGGGCCAGATGTCCACGGCCCGCAAGAACGCCACGATCATGGTGATGGATTACGAGCTGAACCCGGTCAAGCGGTACAACCTGCGCAACGCCTGGTGCAGCAAGATCGACGCCAGCACCGTCAAGGCCGGTGAGGCGTCGGCGCTGACCGAGACCGTCACCATCACCTTCGAAGAACTGGACATCGAGTAATGCGCCGCACGGCCGTCCGCGCACCGGCCGCGGAAGCGGCCCCGGTGCCGGACCCGGCCCCAGCTCCTTCCGCGGTTCCAGAGCCCGAACCGCAGCGGCTGCGCACCGAGTTCGACTTCGAGCTGCCGCGCGGCTACGTCGACGACTCCGGCACCGTGCACCGCACCGGGACCATGCGGCTGGCGACCGCCCGGGACGAACTGATCCCGCTGCGGGACGTCCGCGTCCAGGAGAACCCGGCGTATCTGTCGGTCGTGCTGCTCGGCCGGGTCATCACCCGGCTCGGTGCGCTGACCTCGGTGCACGACGGCGTGGTGGAGAACATGTTCGCCTCCGACCTCGCCTTCCTCCAGGACTTCTACCGGCAGGTCAACGCGGAGGGCCACACCCGGGCCGGGGTCACCTGCCCGCACTGCGAGCAGCCCTTCGAGGTGGAGCTCGGCGGGAGCCGCCTGGGGGAATCGTGACGTACGCGACCGACCGTATCCACGAGGAGATCGCGTACATCGCCTACCACTTCCACTGGAGCCTGGAGGACATCCTGGACCTCGAACACGGCGACCGGCGGCGCTACGCACAGCAGATCGCCTCTCTCGTCACCCGCGCCACGGAGGGGCTCGGAACTGCTGGCGCCTGACCGTGCATGAGTGCGCTTCCGCAAGAACAGGTGAGCCTGGCGCCAGCGGCCGAGATGTGCTGCGGGCCTTGGATCGATAGGAACGGAAGTTTGTTCATCGAATGCGTGACCTTTGTGAGCGGGGGCCGTTGGTTGGGGCGGCAGGATTTCCGATTCCGAGTGGAGTGAAGGGCATGGGCGGGGTGCGGGAGGTAGCGGCGCCGTTCGTGGTGTCCGGCCCAACGGGGACGGCCATCCGCGCCCGGTTACGCGTGTCGGAGACCGATGCGGCGGTACTGGCCGAGGTCGGCGTGTTCCTCGGCGCCCTGGCTGCGGGTGATCCCGCGGTGCGTTCCCGGCAGGGCCTGGAGCACGGCGACAAGACCTGGGCGGTGCGCAAACGGGAGCTGACCGGGGTCTCATCGGCCAGGTGGGCGGGCAGCATCACCAAGGCCACCCACGATCAGTGGGCCTTGGCCCGGCGCGGACAGGCCGCCGAGATGGCGTGGCTGCGCAAGCAGATCGCGTCGATCGAGGCGAGGCTGGCGCGTCCGCTGGGAGCGAAGGCCGACAAGCGGGAAGGTGTGCCGCGCGGGTACGGTTCGCGACCCGAGTGGCATGCCAAGTCCCGGCGCCTGCACGCGCTGCGGGCCCGGCTGGCCGGGGTGGAGACGGACTGGGCGGCGGGCCGGGTGCGGGTGGTGCGCGGCGGGAAGAGACTCGCGCGCCTGCGCCACCACCTGGACCAGGCCGGACTGAGTGAGCGGGCGTGGCAGGAGCGGTGGAAGGCGGCGCGGATGTTCCTTGCCGCTGACGGGGAGTCCGGCAAGCTGCTGGGCAACGAGACGATCCGCATCACCGCCACCGGACAGCTCTCGGTCAAACTCCCGGCCACGCTGGCCCGTCTGGCCAACGCTCCGCACGGCCGGTATGTGCTGGACGCGACCGTGGCGTTCCGCCACCGGGGTGAGGAGTGGCGGGACCGGATCACGAACAACCGGACGGTGGCCTACCGCATCCACCACGATGTGGCACGGGACCGCTGGTATGTGACCGCCTCCTGGCAGCGCACCCCCGCCCCGGTCCTGCCCTGGGAAGCCGCGCTCGCCCGGGGTGTGGTCGCCGTCGACATGAACGACGACCACCTGGCCGCCTGGCGCCTGGACGTGCACGGCAACCCGGTCGGTGAACCCCACCGCTTCTTCTACGACCTGTCGGGTAGCGCCCAGCACCGGGATGCGCAGATCCGGCACGCCCTGACCCGGCTGCTGCACCACACCCGCGCCACCGGGGCGGGGGCGATCGCCATCGAGAACCTGGACTTCACCGATGGCCGGTGCCGGGAGAAGCACGGTCGAAACAAGCGCTTCCGCCGTCTGATCTCCCGCTTTCCCACCGCAAAGCTGAAGGCGCGGCTGGTGGCGATGGCCGCCGAGCAGGACATCGTGATCATCGCGGTCGATCCGGCCTGTACCTCCCGGTGGGGCGCCCAGCACTGGCAGCAGCCCCTCACCACCAGCAACCGCAAGGTTTCCCGGCACGATGCGGCAAGCATCGCGATCGGGCGACGCGCCCTCGGACACCCGATCCGGCGACGGACGGCACCGCCCCACGACGACCAGAGCGATCGCCGTGGGCATCGGACCGCCCAGGCCCGACCGGAGACCCGACGGCGTGAGGAACCCCGCCCCCGCGTCCAGGGACTACGGACAAGATCCGTGCCGCCCGGCAGCGGAGCGAACGCGGGCGACCGGGGGGCACCTCCCAGCGGTAGCTGGGGGAGTGCCCAACACCGTTCGGAGCACGCGGCTGAGCAACAGTCCTGGACACAGGATTCACTCCTGCTCAGTCCTGAGGAACGGTAGATGGGACTGTTCGACAGACTCCGGGGCCAGTCGCGGGCGCCGCGCGGCGGGGTTGCCCCCGACGCGCCCGGGGAGATGTCCGGGCGGGCGCCTGGGGAGGTCGCCCGTCCGGCATCCGCGGAGGGGATGCCGGACGGCCGCCCGTCGGGGGCGGACGGCCGTACAGAGCGCCGGGCGGTGGCCGCGTGGGCTGGACTTCCCCCGATCCAGTCCACGGCTGCCGCCCGGCTTCCGCGCGGCGTCGCCGACCCCGGGTTCGGCGGCTCGCTGACCACCTGGCAGAACCCGTCCTTCGCCGGGACGCTGTCGCACGCCGTGCTCGACGACGCGCCACGCGGCCTGATCCGGGGCGCCCTGAGGGAGCCGGGCCGCCCGTCACCGGACCTGGGCGCTCCGCCGCTGCCCCTGCCCCTGCCGATGGCCCAGCCGGAGCCGCCGACGGAGGGCGCCCCGCCGTTCGGCCGGTCGGCGGGCCCGGAGGTACGCCCGGTACCACCGAGCCCGCCCCGCCCCACGCCGTCGTTGACCACGGCCCCGGCCGTACAGCGCCGCACCCTGCCAACGGCGCGCCCGGCGGCGCCGGTCGCGCCGATGCAGGCGGACGCGGCCCCTGTTGCGGCGCGGCACGTGGCGGGCCCGGGTCCTGCCCCGGGCCCCGCTCCGGCTCCGGCTTCCGTCCCGGGGATGGCTGCTCCGATGCCGCCTGCTCCGGGGCCCGCTCCAGCGTCCGTTCCGGGGGCGACCGCTTCGGCGCCACCTGCTTTGGGGGACGCTCCGGTTGCGGCCGCGTCCGCACCTGGTCGAGCCCCGACCGCCTGGGCTCCGCCTGCCTCGGAGGTCGCCCCGGGCGCGGCAGCTTCGGCTCCGGTCACGCCTGCCCAGGCGACGTCTGAGTCGGCGCCAGCGGCGCCCGCCTCGGCGGCGTCTGCCCCGGCGCGGGGCAGTGGGCCGGGTGGGAGCATTCAGGCGCCTGCCGCGCCTGCCGCGCCTGCCGCGCCTGCGGTGCAGCGGCGCGTGTCCGACGGCCCCGGCCGGGGAGGTACGGCGGGACTGGGCGCACCGACGACCGGTACGCCACCGGCGACGCCGCCCGCCGCGCGTCCCGTTCAGTGGCGCACCGCCACCCCCTCCACCTCGGCAGCGTCTGCCGCGCCTGCGGGCCCTGTGCCACCACGGCCACCTGCCGCCAGCACCGCGCCCGGGGCGCAGCGCCGCGTTGCCCACGGCCCCGGTCCGGGGGGTACGGGTCTGGGCGCGCCCATCACCGGCGCCCCTGCGGCGACGCCGCCCGCCACGGGGCCCGTTCAGCGGCGCGCCGCTGTCCCGTCGGCTCCGGCGCCCGCCGCGTCCACGCCTGCCGAGTCGCCTGCGGTGCAGCGGCGGGTGCCCGACAGCCCCAGCTCGGGAGGGACGGGCCCGGCCGCACCGATGCCGGGCGCGCCTCCGGGGACGCCCGCCGCCACGGGGCCCGTTCAGCGGCGCGCCGCTGTCCCGTCGGCTCCGGCGCCCGCCGCGTCCACGCCTGCCGAGTCGCCTGCGGTGCAGCGGTGGGTGCCCGACAGCCCCAGCTCGGGAGGGACGGGCCCGGCCGCACCGATGCCGGGCGCGCCTCCGGGGACGCCCGCCGCCACGGGGCCCGTTCAGCGGCGCACCGCTACCCCCTCGGCTTCCGCTTCGGCGCCCGACGGCACCGGGGCGACACCGTCTGCCGCACATCCCGCGCAGCCTGCGCCTGCGGTGCAGCGGCGGAGTACGGGTCTGGGGGCGCCCATACCCGGTATGCCCGGGGCGACGCCGCCCGCCGCGCGTCCCGTGCAGCGGCGCACCGCTGCGCCTTCGGCTTCGGCTGCGGACGCTGCGCCAGGCCGGGGTGCTCAGGCGCCTGCCGCGCCTGCGGTGCAGCGGCGGGGTACGGGGTTGGGGGCGCCCATGACCGGTATGCCCGGGGCGACAGCGCCTGCCGGGCAGCGGCGCGCCGCTGCCCGTTCGGCTCCGGCGCCGGGCGGGTCCGTAACGTCCATGCCGCCTGAGCCGCCTGCGGTTCAGCGGCGCGTGCCCGATGACCTCGGCCCCGGGGGTACGGATCTGGGCGCGCCTCCGGGAACTTCGCGGCGTGCCGCCCACGGTCCTGGCCCCGGAGGTACGGGGGTTGGCGCGCCGACGACCGGTGCGCCTGCCGCGAGCCCTGCTCAGCCGCGCACCGCCGCTCCGTCGGCGCCGGAGGCGGCATCCGCCGCGCCCGTGGTGCAGCGGCGGGCCGCCGCTCCGGCGCCGGAAGCGGCGCGGGGCGGGGGAGCGGTGCAGCGGCGCGAGCCGCGTACGGGGCTGGGCGCGCCCTTGACCTCGGGCAGCAGCCCGACGCCATCGGCGGCGCCGGTACGGCAGACGCCCGTGCAGCGGGGTGCACTTGCCCACCGCCCGGCCCCTGCCTCGCTTCCGCTGGCGTCGGCGCGCGCCCTGACCTCGGCGATGCCGACGACGCCTCCGCCCGGTGCCGCCGCCGTACAGCGCGGCAGCACGCCGACGGCCGTGCCGTTGCGCCGCATCGGCACGAACCCCGAGCCGGTGGCCACCGATCACGCCCTACCCGTACAGCGGGCAGCCGATGCCCCCGCCCCGGCGGCGCCTTCCACCGGCCTGATCGGCCGTGCGATGCGGCGCATCTCCGGCCGCACGGCGGCGCCGGAGCGGTCGGATGCCGATGCGCCCATCGCGCCGCATGGCGCCGCGTTAGCGCAGCCCGCTGCCCCGCCGGTGCAGCGTGCGGCGGCCGCCTCGCCCGGCGGTACATCGCGGGCGTCCGCCTCGGTCGTGCCGTTGGGGCGGCCGACCGAGGCGGCCGGGGCGCCCTCCGTCCCGCAGGCGGGGGCGCGTTCCGGTGGCGGCGGGGCGGCCGGGCGGGGGCAGCCCGTCGCCCGGCCCGTGCAGCGCGGGGTGGCCGCCTCGCCCGGCGGCGTGCGGGCGCCCGCGTCGGTCGTGCCGTTGGGGCGGCCGACCGACGCGGGCGGAACGCCCTCCGCCCCGCCCGTGCAGCGCAGGGCCGTACCGCAGGGTGGGCCCGCGCACGTCGCGGCGCCTCGTGGCGCGTGGCCGCCCGCACCGCACGTCAGCCCGCCGTCGCCGTCGCCGTCGCCGTCGCCGACCGGGGTGCCCGCCCCCACACCGGTGCAGCGGGACGCAGCCCTGACACCGGCCCCAACACCGCCCCCGCCCCCGCCACAGATCCGCACCACCCGGACGGCGTCCACCCAGACCAAGGAGACAGGCGGCGGCAGCGGCAAGCGAGCCGCCGAACGCGTCGCGTTCGACGCCCGCGCGCTCACGGACGGGCAGTTCGACGAGCTGGTGCACCGGCTCATCGGCCCGCTGACCCGGCTGCTGAGAACGGAGTTCCGCCTCGACCGCGAGCGCATCGGCAAGCTGCGTGACCCACGACGTTGACCCAGACCAGCAACCGCATGACGTACGTAAGAAAGAAGGCCGCCCGCGATGCCCAGTGATCTCGACCCGGGGTCCACGATCTTCTTCACCCTCACCATCGACGGCGAGAGCCTGGGGTACTTCAACGGCTGCGAGGGTCTGTCGTCCGAGGTGGAGATCGAGCACCACCAGGAGGGCGGCAACAACGGCTTCGTCTGGCAGCTGCCGTCCCGCGTCACCTACTCCAGCATCCGGCTGACCCGCCCCCTCACGCCCGACACGTCGAAGGTGGCGGCCTGGGTGTCGTCCGTCACGACGGGCGTCACCCGCCCCACCGGGCAGATCGCCGCGCTGCGCGCGGACGGTTCGGTGGTGGCGCAGTGGGGGCTGCTCGATGTGCTGCCGGTGCGGTGGCAGGGGCCGTCGCTCGATCCGGCGAGCCCGGCGGTGGCCACGGAGGTCCTGGAGATCACCCACCACGGGTTCACGGATGCGGGGGCGGCGTAGGTGGCCACCAAGGGCGGAAACCCCGGAGGCAAAGGCGGCGGCAAGGGCGGAGCCAAGGGCGGCGCGGGCAAGAGCCTCGTCCGCGCGTCCCTCGCCATCCACGAGCCCCCGGTCGGCCACAGCACCACCCCCGGCGGGCTGATCAAGAACTTCGCGTTCGACTTCAACCCCGCCCAGCTGACGATGAGCCGCCGCACGGACTGGAAGTACTCCCCGAGCCCGGCCGTCCGCGACGGTTCGCAGCCGGAGTTCATGGGGCCCGAGCCGCGTCAGCTGAGCCTGGACATCTTCCTCGACTCGTCCGACCAGCCGGACAGCAACGAGGTGCTGAAGAAGGTCGAGGCGCTGTTCTTCTGCTGCGAGGTGACGGCGGCCAGCCTGGCCGCGAAGCAGCCGTCCACGCCGTGGGTGGTGTTCCAGTGGGGGTCGTTCTCCACGGCCCGCTTCACCGCGTACGTGGAGTCCGTGGACGTCACGTACTCCCTCTTCGGCACGACCGGCGTGCCGATCCGGGCCACCTGCCAGGTGAGCCTGCACGAGATACCGAGCAAGACGAAGGGGCAGAACCCGACGTCCGGCGCGCTCACCGCGCGCCGCGTCCACCGCCTCGTGGCGGGCGATTCGCTCCAGTCGCTGGCGTGGCGCGAGTACGGGGACGCCACCGTCTGGCGGGTGATCGCCGAGACGAACGGCATCGACGACCCGGCCCGCCTCGCCCCCGGCACCGAACTCATCCTGCCCGCCGTCGAGGAGGTGACCGCCTGATGCCGCCGATCTCGTACTCCAGCATCATCCACATCGAGCTGGACGGCACCCCGCTGCACCCCATCAAGGTCGCGCCGCATCTGGCGGAGGCATGGGTGGACTTCGGGGCGGGGGTGCCCGCCGCGTTCCAGCTCACCTTCCGCGACGAGAAGCGGACGATGCTGGGACTGGCGGGCGTCGACATCGGCACCAAGGCCGTGCTGGCGCCCGTCGCCAACGGCAAGGGGGTGCAGGATCCGCTGTTCACCGGCGAGGTCACCGGGCTGGAGACGGACTACGACGCCACCGGCGCGTTCACCGTCGTCCGCGGCTACGACCTCGGCCACCGCATGCTGCGCCAGCGCCGGGTGGCCGGATACACCGGCATGAGGGCCTCCGACATCGCCAAGCGGCTGATCGGGAAGAGCGGAATCACCCCGGGCAAGATCGAACCGACGAAGACCACCTACGAGTTCATCACCCAGGACAACGTCACCGACTGGGACTTCCTCGTCCGGCTCGCCGAGGAGAACAAGAAGGTGATGTTCCTGGACGCGAAGGGGAAGTTCCAGTTCGTCAGCCGCAAGAGCGCTTCCGGGGCACCCCCGCTGACCACGGACGGCGACAAGAGCCCGTTCGTCCTCCACGGCAGCCGTGACGTCCTGCGCTGCCGGGCCTCCGTCACCTCGGCCGACCAGGTGCCCCAGGTGCAGGCGCGCGGCTGGAACGTGCAGGCCAAGAAGCCCATCACCGCCCAGGCACCCACCACGGGCAACCCGGCCCTGGCCAACGGCACCAAGCCGGGCGCCGGGACGGCGAAGTTCAAGGCGATCAAGCTGGTCGACGCCTCGTTCCCGTACGACCAGCAGGGCGAGGTCGGCCGGGCCGCCCAAGCCCTGGCGGACGACGTCACGTCGGCCTTCGCCGAGCTGGAGGTGACCGTCCACGGCAACCCCAAGCTGCGCGCCGACATCCCGGTGACGCTGCGGGACGTCGGCAAGCCCTTCGACGGCAAGTACACGATGACCGGCGTCCGCCACGTCTTCGACAGGCACAAGCCGTACACGACTCTGGTGACGGTCAGCGGCCGCCAGTGGCGCTCCCTGTACGGGCTCGCCTCCGGCGGCACCCAGGCCGGGGCCTCCCGCATGCCGTCCGTAGCGAACGCGATCGTCACCAACGTGAAGGACCCGCTGAAGCAGGGCCGGGTGAAGCTGAAGTTCCCCTGGCTGGACCCGGATTACGTGAGCGACTGGACCCGTACCGTGCAGTGGGCCGGGGTGGGCGGCGGCAGCGTCTTCCCGCTGGACGTCAACGACGAGGTGCTGGTGGCGTTCGACCGCGGCGCCCTGGACCATCCGTTCGTCATCGGCGGCCTCTACAACGGCAAGGACAAGCCGAAGCCGGGCGACGTACCGCTGCACGACGCCCTCAAGGGCAAGGCGACCCGGCACACGATCGCCGACCGCGAGAACAACCGGCTGGACCTGCTCAGCCAGAAGATCGGCAAGCGCGGGGTGCGGCTGAGCACCGGAAACGACCGGCTCACCATCAACCTGGACCGCACCAGGACCGAGATCACCGTGGACAGCAAGGGCACGGTCGTCATCAAGGGCACCGGGGCGGTGTCCGTCCAGGCGGGCGGCAATCTGAGCCTGCGGGCGGGCGGCACCATGAACCTGAACGCCGGGGGAGCGCTGAACATCACGGCGGGCGGCGCCCTGTCCGCCACCGCGGGCGCCGCCTTCAACATCAAGGGCGGCACCGGCTCGATCCAGACCGGCGCCCTGAGCGTGACGGCCGGGGCGGTCAACGTCCTGCCCGCGACGTTCACGATGATGACCCCCGGTGTCGTCACCATCGGGGGCACCTCGGTCGCGCTGACCGGCCTCGCCACGATCAACGGTCACATCCCGGTGGTGGTCTGATGGCCGGGCAGTTCGTCGGCT
Organism: Streptomyces sp. NPDC021115; assembly: GCF_044333065.1. NCBI lineage: Bacteria > Bacillati > Actinomycetota > Actinomycetes > Kitasatosporales > Streptomycetaceae > Streptomyces > Streptomyces sp. NPDC021115. The sequence goes on along the minus strand of NZ_JBIRQF010000001.1, from coordinate 1,075,114 downwards.
CCGGGTGGTCCTTCCCCCTCCGTATCAGCCCGACCGGAGGCATCGCCCTGGTCAGCGGCGAGCGGGAGATCGAGGAGGCCATCCGGCTCGTGCTCGCGACCGCCCCCGGCGAGCGGCCCATGCGCCCGGAGTTCGGCTGCGCCATCCACGACCTGGTCTTCGCACCGGTCAACGAGGCCACCGCGGGCCGCATCCAGCACGAGGTGTTCACCACCCTCGACCGCTGGGAGCCGCGTATCGAGGTGCGCGAGGTGGAGGTGACCGCGGGCGACGACCAGGGCGTGCTCTACATCGACGTCCGCTACGTCATCCGCGGCACCAACAACCCGCGCAACCTGGTCTTCCCGTTCTACGTCATCCCCTCCCACGACGACTCCGATCCGTCCTCGTCCGCCGATGACAGCGCCGGTGACGGCGGCGGACCGGCCACCGAAAGCGATCGCTGATGGCACTGCCCTCCCCGAACCTCGACGACCGGCGCTTCCAGCACTTCGTCGACGACGCCAAGCGCTACATCCAGCGGCGCGCCCCGGAGTGGACCGACCACAACGTGTCCGACCCGGGTGTCACCCTGGTGGAGACCGTCGCGCACATGGCCGACCAGATCGTGTACCGGCTCAACCGGATCCCCGAGAAGAACCACCTGGCCTTCCTCGACCTCGTCGGCATCACCCTCTTCCCGCCGTCCGCCGCGCGCACCGACGTCACGTTCTGGCTGTCCGCCCCGCAGGAGGAGCCGGTCCGGGTCCCCGTGGGCACCGAGACCGCCACCGTGCGCGCCGACAGCGAGGACTCCGTCGTCTTCTCGACCGAGCGCGAACTCACCGTCGTGCCATGCGAGTTGCGCCACCTCGCCGTACAGCACGGCGGGCAGCAGGTCACCGACCGCACCACGGACCTCGTCGAGGGCACCGACGTGCTGTGCTTCGCCGAGGCCCCGGCGCCCGGCGACTGCATGCTGCTCGGGCTCACCGCCGCCGTCCCGCACTGCGCCGTCGCGCTGCGGCTCGACAGCCGCGTCGACGGCGTCGGCGTCGACCCGCGGCAGCCGCCGCTGGTCTGGGAGGCGTGGACCGCCGAGGGCTGGACGGAGTGCGAGGTCGACCAGGACACCACCGGCGGCCTCAACCGCCCAGGCGACGTCGTCCTGCACGTCCCCGCCGGGCACATCCTCTCCCGAACCGGCCGCAAGGAGGCGGGCTGGCTGCGCTGCCGGGTCACCGAGCCCGAGAGCGGCCAGCCCTTCTACTCCACTTCGCCCACCGTGCGCTCCGCCGAGGCGTTCACCATGGGCGGCACCGTGCCCGCCGTCCACGCCGAGACGGTGTACGACGAGGCCCTGGGCGAGTCCACCGGGCTGCCAGGCCAGCGGCTGCGGCTCGCCCACGCCCCCGTCGTCGGTGACCTGCCCCCGCTCCACCTCCAGGTGGCCGACTACGCGGAGGACAACGGCTGGACCGACTGGGACGTCGTCCCGCACTTCGCCGCCTCCGGCCCGTACGACCGCCACCTCACCCTCGACGCGGCCACCGGCGAGATCGCCTTCGGGCCCGCCGTCCGCGAACCCGACGGCACCCTGCGCCAGTACGGTGCCGTCCCGCCCAAGGGCGCCGTGATCCGCGCCCGCCGCTACCGCACCGGCGGCGGGCGCACCGGCAATGTCGCGCGGGGTGCCATCCGCACCCTGCGCGACTCCGTCCCGTACGTCGCCGAGGTCGTCAACCGCGAGGCCGCCCAGGGCGGCGTCGACGGCGAGACCGTCGAGGAGGCCAAGGCCCGCGCCCCCATCACCCTGCGCGCCCAGGACCGCGCCGTCACCCTGCGCGACTACGAGGAACTCGCCCGCCGCGCCGCCCCCGAGACCGCCCGCATCACCTGCCTGGAGGGCGAGGTCGAGGAGTACGGCTCGTACGCGGTACGCGTCCTCGTCGTCCCCCACGCCGTCCCCGACCCCGGCGGCCGGCTCCGCTTCGAACAGCTCGTCCCCGCCGACGCGCTCCTCCAGCGGATCACCCGCTACCTCGACGAACGGCGGCTCATCGGCACCCGGCTGGCCGTCGGCCCGCCGTACTACCAGGGCGTCACCGTCGTCTCCACCGTCCACGCCTTCCGCGGCGCCGACGCCGACCGCGTACGGCGCGACGCCCACGACGCCCTCTACCGCCACCTCGACCCCCTCACCGGCGGCGCCGACGGCACCGGCTGGCCCTTCGGCCGCCCCGTCCAGGCGGGCGAGATCTTCGCGGTGCTCCAGCGCGTGCCCGGCGTCGAACTCGTCGACGAGGTACGGCTGCACGCCGCCGACCCCCTGACCGGCAAACGTGGCGACCGCACCGACCGCATCGACCTCGACCCGCCGTCCCTGGTCTTCTCCTACGACCACCGCGTCCGGGTGATCGGGGACACGGCATGAGCAACGCGAACGGAGCCACGCCATGAGGGGATCCATCGACGGCCTCGAATCCTCGTCCCCGCTCGGCATGATGCTGCCCGCCGTCTTCGCCGACGACGACCTCGCGCAGCGCTTCATCGCCGGTCTGGACGAGGTCCTGGCGCCCATCCTCAACGTCCTGGACTGCCAGGAGAGTTACTTCAGCCCCGCCCTCGCCCCCGCCGACTTCACCCGCTGGCTCGGCTGGTGGATCGGCGCCGAGACCGACGGCATCGAGGACGACCAGCCGGAGGGCGAGGCCCGGCTGCGCGCCGCGGTCGCCGCCGCCGCGTACCTGCACCGCGTCCGCGGCACCCGCTACGGCCTGGCCGAGACGGTACGGCTCGCCTTCGGCGTCGAACCCGAGATCACCGAGAGCGGGGGCGCGACGTGGAGTGCCCGCCCCCGCGGCTCGTTCCCGGGCCAGCCCCGCCCCCGGCTGCACGTCACCCTGCGCCTGCCGTCCCCGACCCCGGCCGACGAACACCGCCTCGCCGAACTCGTGGCCGCCGCCCGCCCCGCCCATGTGCCCTACACGGTCCAGGTGACCGCTGCGGAAAGGACCACCCAGTCATGACCTCCAGGCAGTCCTCGGGCGGCGACGGCGGCACCGACCAGCCGACCACCCTGACCTGCGACGAGTGCGGCACGCGGTACGAGCCGGGCCAGTCCTTCTGCGAAGGCTGCAACGCGGTCCTCCGCTGGACCCCCGACCGCCCCCCGACCCACCCCGAACGCAGACCCGCGCCCAGCACCGACCCGGGCCCACCGCCGCCCGGCGCCGGGGACACCACGCCGCACCCCGCGGGCGGGCCCACGCCCCACACCGCCCAGGCTGCGGGCCAGCCCGGAGATCGCGCCCCGGCCTGGCACCCCGCCGCCTCGGCGACGGGCGCGCGCCCGGACCAGGACCCTGCGTCCCGCCCCGGTGGCGCCCCCGCCCCCTGGCCGCAGAGCACACCGAGCGGTGGCGCACCAGGCCCCCACCACCCGGCAACCGGCGGCACCCAGGCCCCGCGGGGCTCGGCCCAGCCGGGGTCCACGGCCCAGACCACCCCGGCAGGCGCCACGGGAGGCGCCCACCCCGCCACGCCCGGCCGCCCCGACACGGCCAACGCCGACGACTGGCCCCGCACCGGCGAGCCCGCCGGCGCCACCGACCCGACCCGCCCCGTACCCCGGGCCACCCCCCAAGGCACTCCCACCCCAAGCAGCGCCCCGCCCCAGGGCCCCTCGCCCCACGGCGCCCAAGGGCCCCCCGCCCCCGAATCCAACACGGACCGGGTCCGCGCCCTCCTCATCCCCGTGGCCGAGCCGCAGGGCGAACCCGAACGCCCCCCGTCCGTGGTCCCGGTCCTGCCGGGCCGCCCGGCGCCCGCCCGCCCCGAGGTACGCGCCCCGGTCACGCCGGAGAACCACGGCGGCATCGCATGCCCCTGGTGCCACACCGCGAACCGCCCCGACCGCCACTTCTGCGCCCGCTGCGCCATGCCGATGGCCGAGGGCCCGGAGAACCCGACCCGCCTCCCCTGGTGGCGGCGGATGTTCGACTACCGCAACCGGGAACAGCCCTGGGCGGGCGACCGCCCGCGCCTGCGCTACCAGATCGGCCGCATCCTGCGCTGGGTGGTCCTCGCGACCGTGGTGGCCCTGGTGGGCTGGGCCCTGTTCCAGACCCCGACGGCCGTGAGCGCCGTACGCGACCACTTCGCCAAGCGCGCCCCGCTCGCGCCGGACTCCTACAAGGCGTCCCGCTCGTTCCCGGAGCACGGCCCGGACAAGGCGTTCGACGTGGTCAGCAACTCCTGGTGGGGCCCGGGCGTTACCCAGTCCGCCCAGGGGGAGTGGCTGGAGGCCCGCTTCCGGGACCCGGTACGCCTGCTGGACATCGGCATCACGCCGGGGATGTCCGGCCACGGTGACACCCTCACCAAGTCGGCCCTCCCGCACCGCATCGAGGCCCGCATCACCACCGACGACGGCAAGACCACGACCCGCGAGATCAACCTCGACCAGGGCGCGGGCTTCCAGCGCCGCCCCTTCCGCGCCCAGAACGTCACCGCGGTCCGCTTCACCATCCAGTCGGCCTACGGAGCCGACAACAAGAAGCAGATGGCCATAGCCGAGATCGAGTTCTTCGGCCCCTCCAAGGCCAGCCGGTCATGACCCCGGCGGATAGGGATGCGCCTCTTCCCAGGCAGCAAGAACCTCGCGCGGAACACGTCCCCGGCTAGGCACCTCGTAGCCACGCGCCCGCCCCCACTCCCGGATGCTCGCCGTATCGACAGGCGGCCTGGCCCTCACATCTACGGCCACCCAGGGCGTGGGGGCGCTGCGCTTGAACGCCACCTGTCCCTCCAGGAGTCCATCGGGAAACTGGGGGACCACGGTCTCGCCGCTCAGAACCGAGAAGAGGAACTCGGTCAGCGTCCCGTCAAAGGTGAACCAGCCGAACCCGCGGTCCACGCTCACGGTGATGCGCCAGGTGTCGGGGGCATCCTGAGGGTCAGTGATCCAGAAAAGGTCGTCGCCGTTGTCGGTACCGCCCATGGTGAACAGATGCCGCGGGTGACAGGGGACAGGGGCCTTGCCCTGGTCGTAGTCCCGTTGGACGTACTCGCGGATGATGCCGGGCATGCGGCCGGTGAGATTGCTGTACTCGGTGTATCCATGCGGATGGCAGATGCTGACGAAGTCGGCGAAATCTCCGGGACCGTAGACGGAGGCGAGCCGCTTGTAGTCCGCGGGCAACCGCATGCCGAGGGTGTCCTCGACCGCGCCCCAGTCGATCGGACGCGGCGGATCGGCAGGAGGCGGACACAGCTGGACGAGCGCGTCGATAGCGTTCACGGATTCCTCAAGTTGATGTCGTACGAGACCTCTTGCGCCTCTGCGGCCAGGGATAACCGAGCCGCTCCGCGCTCTCGCGCGAGCCGCCGCAGACGGTCGCCGTGTCACGTGGGTCCTCCCCGGCAACGCGTTCCATGAAGGCCCTCACCTGCTCTTCCGGCGCATCGCCCGTGACGGGCTCGACCACCATGAACTGCAGCCACGGCGCCCCGTCTTCCGCCGGAGGGAACTCGGGGTGAAAGAAGCTGAACCTGATCCGCTCCCGATCCCAGGGCCACGAGCACACCGCGTCGAACTGGCACTGCCAACGCGCGAGCCACTCCGGATGCCGGCGAAACTCGGAGTCCAGCAACCGGGCGACGGCATGCCCTGGCCACTCCCAGCCGTCGCCCGTCGCGACGCGCTCGACCTCGGCGTCGTACGCGTGGGCGTCGAAGCGGAATTCGCCGAGCGCGACATCGCCCCCGTAGGAATCGCGCCAGCCGCCCCACACCACATGATCGCCGTCCCGCCGTACGGTCACGTAGAGCGCACCGCAGCACCCTTCGGTGCAGCGCGCTTCCGCCCACCGCATCTCCCGCGTGCCCGCCACCGCCCGCAGCGGGCTGCCCACCCGCAACGCCCGCAGCGGATCCGCCGAAGGCCCCCGGCCGAACGCCTCGGCCACGACGTCACGCCCGTCGACGACGGGGCGAAGCTGCGCCACGGCCCCTTCCTCGTCGGGTTCGGGCACGAGGACGTACAGGGCAAGGGAGTTCAGGTTCTCGGTCATCCCCACGATTCTGACCCCGCCCGGAGCCCCCGCCCAACGCATTCCCCCCGCGCCGCGTCAGTCCCCGTTCCCCAGTACACCCCCTGCCACCGCCCGAAACTCCTTCACCGCCTCCCACAACGCGTCCGACCTCTCCGCCGCGAGCGCCAAATCCTCAGCTCTGCGCGAGGCGTCACCGTGGCGCGCGTCGTCCACCATCCGCCGCATCACGCCGGAGAGCGCACTCGATGCCTCCGCCACCCCGTTCACGGCCTCGCCCACGCCCGGCGGCCCTTCCAACAGCACGACTTCGGCAGCCCGGTGCACCTCGCGCGCCAGCGCGACGAACGTCTCCACCCGCCCCTCGACGACCGCCTGGTCATGAGCCTCCGCACCGAGCGCGCGCAGCACGTCGTCCACCGCCACGTCGCGATCGTGGAGGGCGACCAGGTACTGCGTGTACGCCTCGCGCCGCACCTGCCGACGCCACTGGTCATGCTGGGAACGCGCCTGGGCACGCCCGCTGACCGCCGCCGCCCCCAACGAAGCAACTGCCCCGAGAGCCGCCCCCACCAGCGCCGCGAGTCCCGCATCCATGTCCGCAATTCTGCCGCTCCAACACGCGGGCGGGGCAGTGGAATCACTCACCGGCAACCATGGCGGCTGGCCGTCCACGCCGAGGAGTTCGGCCCCCGGGGCGTCCGCGTGAACACGATCTCCCCCGGTCTGGGCCGCACCTCCGTCTACGAGGACCCCGACGGCCAGGTCGCCCAGTGGGCCGCCGCGTCCGGCATGAGCCTCGCCGAATTCGTCCAGCAGATGGTGAAGGCCCAGAACGTCACGACCGGCCGCATGGCCGAGGCCGAGGAAGTGGCGGCCCTGATCGCGTTCCTGCTGTCCGACGTGGCCGGAAACATCACCGGTGCCGACTACGTCATCGACGGCAGCACGATCAAGACGGTCTGACCTGGTCACCGACCGGCGGCCAGCACCGCCGCGAGTCCTTCTCGCAGATCCTTGACGAAATACTCGGGAACCTCCAGCGACGGGAAATGTCCCCCGTTCTCGGGAGACCTCCAGCGGACGATCTGCCGGTACCGCTCCTGCGCCCAGGGGCGCGGGCACTTCTCGACGTCGGCGGGATACATGGTGATTGCTGACGGGACGTCGACCCGGAGTTCGGGATCGATCGAGTTGTGGCTCTCGTAGTAGATGCGGGCCGCCGACGCACCGCTCCGCGTCAGCCAGTAGAGGGTGACGTCGTCAAGGATCCTGTCCCTGGAAATCGTCTCGAACGGGCTGTCCTCGGTGTCCGACCACTCGGCGAACTTGTCGAGGATCCAGGCGAGAAGCCCGACCGGTGAGTCGACGAGCGAGTAGCCGATGGTCTGCGGCCGGGTGGCCTGCTGCTTCGCGTACGCCGCGCGGTGGCGCCAGAAATGGCGGGTGCCCTCGGCCCACTCGCGCTCGACCGCTGTCAGCCCGTCCGTTGACAGCCCGGGCGGTCCCTCCGCGAACGTCGTGTGGATGCCGAGAACGTGCGCCGGGAACCTGCCGCCGAGAACCGTGGTGATGTTGCCGCCCCAGTCGCCGCCCTGGGCTACGAACGTGCCGTAGCCGAGCCGTCCCATCAGCTCCACCCACGCGGCCGCGATCTTCTCGGTTCCCCACCCGGTGGTGGCCGGCTTGTCGCTGTAACCAAAGCCCGGCAGCGACGGGGCCACGACATGGAACGCCGGGGCGTCCGCGTCTTCCGGATCTGCCAGCTCGTCCACTACGTCGATGAACTCGGCAATGCTGCCCGGCCAGCCGTGCGTCAAGATCAGCGGAGTGGCGTCCGCGCGCGCGGAACGGCGGTGCAGGAAGTGAATCCCCAGACCATCGATGGTCGTGCGGAACTGGCCGATCTGGTCAAGGCGCTCTTCGAACGACCGCCACTTGTACCCGGTGCGCCAGTAGTCCACGACATCGACGAGGTCGGCGAGCGGAACGCCCTGTTCCCATCGGCGCGGGCCGGACGCGGCGCGATGGACCGTCTCCGCCTCCGGTAGCCGCGCCGCGGCCAGTCGTGCGCGCAGATCGTCGAGGTCGGCGTCAGTCGCGTGGGCTTCAAACGCTTGCACATCGCTGGTTGGACGGGGCATGAGACCTCCTGGCCATAGTGGAACCGTCTAAGCCGGTTCTAGCATGGCGCCATGCCGACCGGCAACCAGCTAAGGTGGTTCCATGCGTGCTGGCTTCCCTGAATTCCGCCTCGGCAGCGTGCTGGCGACCAGCTTCACGGCGACGCTGACGGAGCGGTGCGGCGACGCTGTGGAGCGCATTCCCGTGCCGCACCGACTCGTCGACTGGCTGGCGGTGAACGGCCTTGCCGTGGACTCCTGCACCCCTGCCCAGCTCGACCTCGCGCGGGAACTGAGGGAGTCGATTCACCTCGCCGCGACAGCGGCCGCGCTCCGGGACCCTCTCCCGGCATCCGCTGTCCAGGTCATCAATGACCGCAGCGCCGAGGGCCGGGCCGCCGCGATCCTGACGCCCGAGGGCAAGCGGCAATGGCGGCTCAGCTCGGCTTCCTGCGTGGAAGATGCCCTCAGCGTGATCGCCGCCGATGCGATCAGCATCCTCGCGGGCGAACGAGACGGAAAGTTGGCCTTGTGCGCATCACCGACCTGCCAGGCCGCCTTCTTCGATGCCAGTCAGAGCCGCACCCGCAAATGGTGTGAGATGAACACGTGCGGGAATCGCCAGAAGAAGGCGCGCTTCATCGCGAACCAGCGCAAACAGCCCAAATCGGCGGAGTGATCGCACCCCTCGCGCTCAGCGGCGGGTGACCTCCCAGGCGGCCTCGATCATCTGGAAGATCTCGTCCACCGCGGCCTCAGGATCGGCCGCCTCCCGGGCCAGCGCATAGGCGTCGAGCACGAACCGCGCGATCGTCCGGCTCGCCGTCGCGGTCTGTGACAGTTCGGGGTCGGCGGCGATGGCCGTTGCCAGCGTCTCCGCGTGGCGCAGCCGCATCGACTCCTCGTACCTCCGCAGGGCGGGCGATTCGTCGATCATGCTCCAGATTGGGGCGGCGCTGTCCGCCGTGCAATGCCGCACCAGGGCGTGGATCTCTCGGCGCAGCGGAGGGATGAGCGGCTCGTGAGGTGCCCGGTCGCTGACCGCCCGCGTGAGGCGTTGCTCGAAGTCGTCGTCCCGCTCGAAGACCAGGGCCTCCTTCGAGGCGAAGTGGGAGAAGAGCGTGGTGACGGCCACGTCGGCCTCGGCGGCCACGTCACGGATGCCCACCGCGTCGTACCCGCGCTCCAGGAAGAGCCGCAGGGCGGTGTCGGCGATCTTCTGGCGGGTCGCTGTCTTCTTGCGCTCACGGCGTCCGGTCGGCACGGTCATGCGCTCACACTATCAGCAACAAAAATGGAGCAGTTCCAAAAGACTAGTCGTTAGTGTTATGTTCGGCCGCATGAAGAAGGTGAGCTTCGCCGAGTTCGGCGGTCCGGACGTTCTGCACCTCATAGACGCCGAGGAGCCCCACGCGGGCCCCGGCCGGATACGCATCGCCGTGCGGGCGGCGGGTGTGAACCCCGTCGACTGGAGGATCCGTGAAGGCCAGATCCTGGGGGCCCATCCGACGGAGCTGCCCGCCGGAGTCGGGCTGGACGCCGCCGGGGTGGTGGACGAGGTCGGCGAGGGCGTCGAAGGGGTCGAGGTCGGCGACCACGTGTTCGGTGAAGGCTCCAGCACCTATGCCGAGTTCGCCGTGCTGTCGGCCTGGGCCCGTATGCCCGAGGGGCTGACGTTCGAAGAGGCGGCCGGGTACCCCTCAGTGGTGGAGACCGCACTGCGCATCATCCGCGAGGCCGGCGTGCGGCCCGGGCAGACGCTGCTGGTCAGCGGTGCGTCCGGGGGAGTCGGCTCGGCGGTACTGCAGATCGCCCGTGACCGCGGCATCACGGTGGTCGGCACGGCCGGAGCCGCGAACCAGGACTATCTGCGCGGCCTGGGCGCCGCCGCCACGACGTACGGCGAGGGCTGGGTCGAACGGGTGCGACGACTCGGCCATGTCGACGCGGCTCTCGATCTGGCCGGCTCGGGCGTGATCCGCGAGCTCGTCGAGCTGACCGGGGATCCGCGGAAGGTGATCTCCATCGCCGATCTCGCCGCGCCGGAGCTCGGGGTCCGGTTCTCCGGCGTGGCCGGGAGCGTGCCGGAAGCCCTCGCCGAGGCCGCCGACCTCATCTCGCGGGGAAGGCTCCACATCCCGATCGAGAAGTCGTACCCGCTCACCGAGGCCGCGGCGGCACACATCGACAGCCAGGCCGGCCACACGCGCGGACGCCGAGTCGTGGTCGTCTGAGCCGATTCCCGCGCAACGGGATGCCTTGCGGGCGGTCAGACCTTTCTGACGACGATTCTGTCGGGGACCAGCTTCTCCAGATCGTCCACGTCCGAGGTGAAGACGGTTACCTGGCCCTTCTGCTGGCTCGCGACGACGGCGAGCACGGCGTCGATCGCATGCTTGTGGCCGTGCAACCCGGCGGCGGCCAGAAGCTGGCGCGCCTGACGGGCCTCTTCCACGTTCGGTGGTTCTCGCGTCGTACGCCTCGATGAGCGTCATCGGGGACGTCGCGACCTCAGCCTCGCCTTGAGCCGCGAGAGTGCGTCGCTCCTTCACGCAGCTTCCCCTGTGGAACCCTTCGTGGCAGAGCGGCGCTCGTGTTCGGCATCTAGTTCGTCCAGCTCCTCCAGCGCGGCGGCCTGCTCGCTCTCGGTGACTGGCCCGTGTTCTTGCTGCAGCCATTCGGCCAGCTCAAGGAGGCGGTCGCGGTCTCGTTTGAGGCGTACCGCGTCCGCGACGTAAGCCGAGATGCCTCGCTCAGATGCCTCCGAACGAATCTCCTCAAGGAGATCCTCGGGGATGGTGACAGTCACCTTCTTGGTTGCCATACGAGTCACCATCCTCAAGGTGTCAATCGCCTTACTCTCCTTGTGTCGGGTCCCGGACTCAGCAAGCCGCCCGCATCTCCTCGCCGGAATCGGCGGTCCGGCAGTCACGGCAGTGGCGGCCGGGACTGGCCGCGCGGAAGGCGCGTTCGCAGCCGTCGCAGGTGCGCCAGGGGAGGGCGGGCGGTGCCTTGGGCGCGACGGCGGGTCGCGTGGGCGCGGGCAGGGGCGGTTCGCTGAGGCGGAAGGCGAGGATGCGGGCGGGGCGGGTCAGCAGGCGGTCGGGGAGCCGGGCGGTGAGGGCGGCGGTGATCTGTGCGGGGCCCACCCCGGCCGTGAGCCATTGCTCGACGGCGGGGGCGAGTTCGGCGACCTCGCGGCGGGACAGGACGAGGCGGGGGTCGGCGAGGCGCAGCGAGGCCAGGATGGCGACGGCCCGTTCGTCGGCCTCGGACAAGGGCGGGCTGGCAGCCGGGCTGGCTTCCGGCGCGGGTGCGGGCGCCGGGGGTGCGGGCTTCGGCGCTGCGGTTGTCCTTGCGGCCGGGCGCGGCATCCGGCCCTGACCCGGTACGTCGTAGAAGTAGGTACGGGTACGGATCACCCCGCCGGGCCCGCGCTCGCGCCGCCGCTCCAGGTAACCGGCGGACTCCAACTCCCTTAAGGCCCGCGAGATCAGGATCTCGCCCTCGGTGAAGTGCGCACAGAGTGCGGCGATGCTGACGGGCGCGCCGTCGGGCAGTGAAAGGATGTGGGCCGCGACACCGATGGTGACCGCGCTACCGCGTCGCTGCGCGAGGTCGTTGGCGATGACGGTGAAGTCGGCGGTGAGGCGGGTGCGGATGTGGATCACGCCGGAGGTCGGTGCTCCGGCGTCGGCGCGCGCGTGCGCGTTAGACTGCGGCTCAGCCATCGGGAAGGTTCTGCTTCCTGATCGGTCAGGCCCTCGATCGGGATTGCCGTCCCGGCGGGGGCCGTCGTTTTGCGGTTGTTGCGGCGAACGTAACGACCGTCATGCCGCCCCCGCAAGCCGGTCACCCGTACGAGTGATCGCCGCCGAAAGGGTGGGTGGGCGGGAGTTCTTTACCCCGGTTCTTTGGGGGAGTTCGCGGCTCACCGGACCCCCGCGTACGAGGATCCGGTGCCCCCGGAAGACCGACGCCCACCGGTACCCGGCAGGCTCAGACCCGGTCGCCGGTCTTCAACTCGCCGATGAAGGAAGCCCAGGAGCCCGCCGGGAAGACCAGCACTGGACCGTCAGGGTTCTTGCTGTCACGGACGGGAACGACGGCGGTGACGCCGTCGGCCACCTCCACGCAGTCGCCACCCTCCTGGTTGCTGTAGCTGCTCTTGCGCCAAGCGACGCCGTTCAGATCGGGACGGGACACTCGCTCCACGGTGATAGCCCTCCATCACGGATCGGATCATGTCGAGCGACATGAGCGGAGGCAGGGATGCTGCCCGCAGCCGATCGTAGGACAGCGCGAAGCGCTTGACGTCGTCCGGTTCCTCGATGAGTTGGCCGTAATGGGCGCCCTCGGTGTAGACCACCTCTGAGTCGTCCGGTGACGTGAGTACCGTCATAGAGCCGCCCATGACATTGTGCTCGCCCTGGTCGAACGGCAGTACCTGCACGGTGATGTGGGGTTCCAGGGCTGCCTCCATCAGCCGGACCAACTGCTCCCGCATGACGGCCCGGCCACCGATCGGACGTCTCAACACCGCCTCATCCAAGACGATCCACAGCTCCGGACGGTCAGGAGAAGTGAGCCGTTCCTGTCGCTTGAGCCGGGCGGCCAGCCGGTCTTCCAACTGCTCGTCACTGGTGAGAGACAGGCCGACGCTCAAGACGGCCCGAGCGTAGTCCGGGGTCTGTAAGAGACCAGGTACCACGTGCGACGCGTACTGCCTGATGGAGACGGCCCGCGCCGAACGCTCCATGAACGCCTGCGACCAGTCCGGGAACGCCTCCCGGTACACGTACGGCCACAGGTCGACCAGCAACTCGTCCGCCCCGAGCGCCACATCGAGTGCCTCGCTCAGTGCTTTCGTCGGTTTCGCCCCGGAGGCCCGCTCGATCTGGGTGATCCGGGTGCTCACCACGTGCGTCTTCTTGCCCAGCTCGGCCTGGGTCAGACCGGCGGCCAGGCGGAGTCTGCGGACACGCGACCCGAACAGTCCCGCGATCGACCCGCGCGGATCAATTTCTTTGGCCAAAACATCACTTCCGTTCCTTACAGCCTGGAAGGTAAGGCTTCGTGGCCTTTCGAGCGTAGGCCCGCAAAACGATCCTTGGGTGCGGAACGTCACGACTCGTGCACGCTGCGAGTCAAGCGAAAGGCCGAAGGACGGAAATGGACAACACCGTGCTGAAGACGACAACCACGCCGGACGAGGAGCCGAAGCCGCAGGAACTCGCCGCGCAGTTCCCCTCGACGCCCCGGGGAGTGCGGCTCGCCCGGCGGGGCGCCGTACGGCACGTGGCGGAGTGGGGCTATCCGCCCGCGTCGGACACGTCCTGCACGGTGGCGCTGCTGGTGGCGGAGCTGGCGTCCAACGCCGTACGCCACGGCCGCGTGCCCGGCCGGGACTTCCGCCTCCGCCTGACGCTCCAAACCCCGGCGCAGACGATCCGCATCGAGGTCTCGGACTCCCGGGAGGAACGGCTTCCGCTCAGACTCCCGACCACCTCGCCCGATGACGAAGCGGGTCGCGGACTGCTCCTGGTCGACCTGCTGGCCACGCGCTGGGGCACGACTCCTCGCGTACCGGTCGGCAAGACCGTCTGGGCGGAGGTGGCGGCGGACTCCCCGGCGGGTCACCCGAACGGGTGCACACCACGGGCGGGACGCACGCCCGGTGCCCACGATTGACCTCGCGATGTGCCCCTTCGTGGAGGTGAAGGCCATGCCGAAATTCGTCGTGCTGCTGAACTGGACCGATCAGGGTGTCCGCGCCTACCGGGACACCGCGAAGCGCTACGAGGCGTTCAAGGCGGCACTGGACAAGCTGGGGGTGAAGCTCCTGGACTTCCACTGGACCGTCGGCGGGTACGACGTCATCTACACCATCGAGGCGCCCGACGACGAAACCGCCACCGCGGCGTCGCTCCAGCTCAGCGGCCTGGGCAACGTGCGCAGCACGACCCTGCGGGCCTTCGGGCGCGACGAGATGGACGGGATCATCGCCAAGGCCGCGGGCTGACCCGCTGTCGGCGGAAGTAAGGCGGTGGGCCCCTGATCACGGGGCCCGCCGACCGCTGCTACTTGCAGTAAATGGCGGCGTTCGACTTACGAACCGAAGTCCCGCCGTTCCGCTTGACGCTGGCGTAACTCGAGTACTTACCGCAGGTGCCGACCTTGGCGGTGACGCTCACGGACCCGGCCTGGGTCGTCTTGCACTTGTTGGCGACCTCGATGTCGGGGTAGTAGGGGTGCGCCACGAGGAGGGATACGCACAGTTTCGTGCCCGCGGGCTGCGGGCCGAGCATGGTCGCGCTCGCGGTGACCTTTCCGGACTTGTAGGTGGGCGCCTTTGCGGTGAGCCAGTCGGCGGCGGATGCCGATTGCGTTCCGCCGAGTACCGCGAGTGACGCGAGGGAGGCGACAACGGTCGCCCCGATGGTCTTGAACTTCAAAATTGCTCCCCGTTTGAGCCTGATCAAAGTGATCGTGCTTGGCGGGAAAGCTAGCAGACGCCATTGGTGAAGTCAGGGCGTCGGCAAAGCGTTTCCGCTTGGTCCTCGATGGCAGTGCAAAGGCGGGATTTTGCCCGATATGGCGGGAGTCCGGTGCCCCCTGGAATTGGGTGGCGCAAACCCCTTGCGCCCGGCGAACAGGCGCATGTACAAAGTTCCGCGACCGCAACAAGCCGAGCCTGAAATCAGGTTCAGGCCGGAAAACTTGAAAACGGGGGATTCTGGATGAGGAGCAAAGTCGGCTCCATCGCGGCCCTCGCGGCTGCCGTCATGGCCGCAGGCACCGCGCTCGCGCCCGCCGCTGCCGCCGCGGGCGACGACGTGAACGTCAAGTACGTCTGCACGTCGAAGAACACGCAGACCACCGGGTATGCCAAGTGCGCCGATCTGGCGAGGTTCGACCGGTATCGGGTCAAGGTCACCTGCATCGATTCCCGGGGCGTGAAGGCCGTCTTCTACGGCCCGTGGAAGCCGGGCAGGAGCGGTGAGTGGTCCAAGCGCAAGTGCCCCGGTACGGAGGGCGGCCGGGTGGGCGTCTACAAGGCGGGCTACCAGGTCGAGCTGTTCTGAACCCACGGCCATCGCACAGCCCGCATCACCGCGACCATCAACTCACGGGGACACCTGCATGAATCGAAAGAAGTCTTTCCTCGCCATCGCCGGACTGGCCATGAGTGCCAGTCTCATCGCGCCGAATGCCATGGCGAATGACAGCGGCGGTGTATCGACTCGCTCCGCCGACTGCAATGCGTGGGCGAGGGGCGGCACCACTGGCTATTCCTACTGCTCGGGTCTGGGCCAGGTCGGCGCGCACCGGGTGAAAATCGTCTGCGTGGACTCCCGGGGCGTGCAGGTCACCTTCTACGGCCCTTGGGTCGGGAACGCTGAGACCTCGAAGCGTAAGTGCCCCGGTACCCAGGGCGGCCGGGTCGGGATTCTCCGCGTCGGTTCCGAGATCAAGGACTGACCACCGAGTACCCACGGAGAAGGCGGCGTCATCGGTTCTGCCCGGTGGCGCCGCCCTCGCTTGCCGCTGGCCGAACAGATAGGCCCCGCCTATACGGGGCATCGATTTTTGGTCGTGGACCCCCTGAGCTGTGGCCCGGTTCACTGTGGCGCAAGCTGGCGCGGGATCGATCGGGCTCGGTCTCGCGCGATCAGGGAGGCTGCAATGACGCATGTCCCGGACCGAGAGCGAGCCGCGGCGAAACGGTGGTACCGGCAGCTGTACGTCCAGGTGTTGGCGGCGATCGTGATCGGCGTCGTCCTCGGGTGGCGGTGGCCCGATCTGGCCACCGACATGGAGCCGATCGGAACGACCTTCATCACCGCGATGAAGATGCTGATCGGGCCGATCGTGTTCCTGACCATCATCGGCGGCATCGCCGGGGTCGCCGATCTGAGGAAGGTCGGTCTCACCGGAATCAAGGCGCTGACGTACTTCCAGGTGGGCACGATCGTCGCCCTGCTCACGGGGCTGGTCGCGATCAACGTCTTCCGGCTCGGCGACGGCGTCCACGCCGATCCGTCGACGCTGGACACCTCGGGCGACGCGGGCCAGTACATCGAGACGGGCGCGCACCAGCACTGGTGGGAGTTCCTGACGAACATCGTGCCGGACAGCTTCTTCGGGCCGTTCGTCGAGGGCGACATCCTCCAGGTGATCTTCCTGGCGGTGATCTTCGGGATCGCGCTGAAGTCGGTGGGGCAGATCGGCGAGCCGGTCATCGCGGGCGCGGGCAGGCTGACCGAGGTCGTGTTCAAGGTGCTGTCGTACGTCATGAAGGCCGCGCCGCTCGGCGCGTTCGGCGCGATGTCGTACGCCATCGGGAAGTTCGGCCTGTCCACGCTGACCAGCCTCGGCTCGCTGATCCTGCTCTTCTACGTCACCTCCGCGCTGTTCGTCGTGGTGGTGCTGGGCGGGGTGCTCGCCGCGTACGTACGGCTGAACATCTTCCAGCTGGTCCGCTACTTCAGGGAGGAGTTCTTCCTGATCCTGGGCACGTCCACCGCCGAGCCCGCCCTGCCGGGGCTGATGCGCAAGCTCCAGTTCATGGGCGTCGAACGGTCCACGGTCGGCCTGGTCGTCCCGACCGGCTACAGCTTCAACCTCGACGGCGCGGCCATCTATCTCTCGCTCGCCACCCTCTACATCGCGCAGGCCACCGACACGCCCCTGTCCCTCACCCAGCAACTCGGGCTGCTGGCCGTGATGCTGCTGACGTCCAAGGGCGCGGCGGGCGTCGCGGGCGGCGGCTTCATCGCGCTCACCGCGACGCTGTCGACGACGGGACACGTCCCCGCGGCGGGCATCATGCTGATCTTCGGCATCGACAAGTTCATGTCGGAGTGCCGGGCGCTGGTGAACTTCTTCGGCAACGCCGTCGCGACGCTGTTCGTCGCGCGCTGGGAGAACGACCTGGACGTGGCGCGGGCGCGCAGGGTTCTGGCGGGGGAGGAGGACGGCCCCGCCGTCGCGCCCCCTGCTGCGGCTCCGGCCTCGGCCTCGGCCGGGGGACAGGTCCCGGCGGCGATAGATTGACCCGGCA
Source organism: Streptomyces sp. NPDC021115 (assembly GCF_044333065.1). NCBI lineage: Bacteria > Bacillati > Actinomycetota > Actinomycetes > Kitasatosporales > Streptomycetaceae > Streptomyces > Streptomyces sp. NPDC021115. The sequence goes on along the minus strand of NZ_JBIRQF010000001.1, from coordinate 1,057,895 downwards.
GCGGATCGGAACCGACGACCGGGGAGGCCCATGGACGCCCGGCAGCTCGAGTACTTCCTCGCCATCGTCGACCACGGCGGCTTCAGCAAGGCCGCCGCCGCCCTGCACGTCGCCCAGCCCTCGCTGTCGCAGGCCATGGCGACCCTGGAGGCCGATCTCGGGGTGGCCCTCTTCCACCGGGTCGGCCGGGGCGTCGTCCTCAGCGAGGCGGGCGCGGAGCTGCTGGAGCCCAGCCGGCGCGTGCTGCGGGACCTGGCCGCCGTACGGGACAGGGCCGCCGGGCTCGCCGGGCTGCACGGCGGGACGGTCGAGGTCGCCACCATGCCCTCGCCCGGCATCGAACCGCTCACCACGCTCATCCACCGCTTCGCCGAGCTGCATCCGTCCGTGACGGTGAGCACCCAGGCCGCCTTCACCCCGGACGAGGTCCTGTCCCTCGTGCGCAGCGGCGCCTGCGAACTGGGCCTGCTGGGCTCGGCGAGCCCCGTGAACCCGTCCGGGCTGGACGTCCTGCCCGTGGAGGACCAGCCGTTCGTGGTCGTCGCCGCGCCCGGCGGGGCGATCGAGGACGGGGTCACGCTGCGGCCCGGCGACCTGGCCGGGCAGAAGCTCATCGCCTCCCGCACCGGCAGCCTGATGCGCAGCATCGTGGACGACATCACCGCGGGCGGCACGGGGACGCAGATCGTGACGGTCGTGGACCACCGGACGTCGATCCTGCCGCTGGTGCTCACCGGCGTCGGAGCCGCCGTGCTGCCCTCCTCCTGGACCCGGCTCGCCCGGCGCTGCGGCGCGGCGGTGGCGCCGCTCGAACCGACCGCCCAGCTGCACGTGGCGATGGTCAGCCTGCCCGCGCACCTCACCCCTGCGGCCCGCGCCTTCCTCTCCCTCACCGGTGCGCTGGCGGCGCGGCGGGCCCGCGACACGGCCTCCCAGGGCTGACGCCCGACCCATTGGCCGCGCCTATACGTCGCATCGAAACCAGGTCTTGGACGCGCCGCGACCGCCCTGTGTTGACTCGTAGCGACCCCACCACAGCGAGCCGGAGGCACCCATGAGCGCCGCTCCCCGTACGTTCCGTATCGCCGCGATCCCCGCCGACGGCGTGGGCAAGGAGGTCGTCGCCGCGGGGCGCGCCGTCCTGGACGCGCTGGCCGAGGACTCCCGTGACACCGCGGACGCCTTCGCCCTCACCTGGGAGGAGTTCCCCTGGGGCTGCGGCTACTACGAGCGCACCGGCACGATGATCGACGACGACGGCCTGGACCGCCTCAAGGAATTCGACGCCCTCTACTTCGGCGCGGTCGGCTGGCCCACCGTGCCCGACCACATCAGCCTGTGGGGCCTGCGGCTGAAGATCTGCCAGAGCTTCGACCAGTGGGCCAACGTCCGCCCCGTACGGTTCCTGCCCGGTGTCACCAGCCCCCTGCGCAAGGCCGACACCACCGAGCTGGACTGGGTCGTCGTCCGCGAGAACAGCGAGGGCGAGTACGCGGGGCTCGGCGGCCGCAACCTCTCCGCCCGCGGCCCGGGCGGTGAAGTCGCCGTCCAGTCCGCCCTGTTCACCGAGGTCGGCTGCGAACGCATCATCCGCTTCGCCTTCGACCTGGCCCGCACCCGCACCCGCCGCAAGGTCTCGTCCGTCACCAAGAGCAACGCCCAGCAGTACGGCATGGTCCTCTGGGACGACGTCTTCAGGCGCGTCGCCGCCGACTACCCGGACGTGGAGACGGAGAGCGTGCTGGTGGACGCGATGTCCGCGAAGTTCGTCCTCCACCCCGAGGACCTGTCCGTCGTCGTCGCCTCCAACCTCAACGCCGACATCCTCTCCGACCTCGGCAGCGCCCTCGCGGGCAGCCTGGGCCTGGCCGCCAGCGCCAACCTCAACCCCGAGCGCCGCTTCCCCAGCATGTTCGAGCCGGTCCACGGCTCCGCCCCCGACATCGCGGGCCAGGGCCTGGCCAATCCCATCGGCGCGGTCGGCAGCGCGGCCCTCATGCTGGACCACCTGGGCCTGCCCGCCCAGGCGGCCCGCGTGCACCAGGCCATCGAGGCCACGACCGCGGCCGGGCTCCTGCCCCGCGACCTGGGCGGTACGGCGACGACGGAGGACGTGACGAAGGCGCTGATCGACGCGCTCAACGCCTAGCGTCGTTGTCAGGACGGGGCCACGGCGCGGCCGGTCTGCGGCGAGATCATCCCGGCGCACAGGCCGCGACCGGCCAGCCCCTGCGCGATGCGGGGGATCGCGGCGCGGGTGTTGGCGGGCCAGTCGTGCATGAGGATGATCTGGCCGTTGGTGAGGCGGCCCGCGGCCTGCACGATGGCGTCGGTGCTGGCGTTGTTCCAGTCCTGCGAGTCGACGTCCCAGATGATCTGGGTCAGCCCGTACTTGGCGGCGACCGCCTTCACTGTCGCGTTGGTCTCGCCGTACGGCGGCCGGAACAGCTTCGGGGTGCCGCCGCCCGCGGCGGCGATGGCCGTTTGCGTACGGGAGATCTCGGAGTCGATCTGCGCCTGGCCGAGCTGGGTCAGATGCGGATGGGTGTAGCTGTGGTTGGCGACCCACATGCCCGCGCCGACCTGGGCCCGCACCTGGGCCGGGTTGGCGGCGGCGTACTGGCCCTCGTTGAACATCGTGGCCCGCAGCCCGCTCTGCTTGAGCGCGCTGAGCAGGGCGGAGGTGCTGCCGGACGGGCCGTCGTCGAAGGTGAGCCCGACGTACCCGTTGCAGGTGGCAGCAGCGTGGGTGGTGGTGGCCGTGAGGGTGCCCGCGGCGGCCATCGCGACGACGGCCAGCAACGATCTGATTCTCATGGGGAGTCGTCCTCGTCAGCTCGTGCTACTTCACCGTGATGTTGGAGCTACCGCTGCTCTGATAGCCCTCGGTCGCGAGGATCATGTAGTACTTGAAGCTGCCCAGCGGCATTCCGGCGCGGGCCCAGGCGTCGAAGTGGTTGCCGGTGGTGATCGTCCCGCCCGTGCGCTTCGACTGCCGGACGCTCCAGTACTGGTCGAAGGTGCGCGTGCCCTCCACGGACGGGGCGTTGTACCGCGTTGTCTTGTAGATGTCGTACGTACCGCCGTCGCTGGTGACGGTGCCCTTGTACGTGCCCGTGGGCCGGTACGTGCCCCAGTTGTCGACGACGTAGTACTCCACGAGCGGGTTCGACGTCCATCCGTAGAGCGCCAGGTAGGCGTTGCCCGACGGGTTGAACGAGCCCGAGTACGTCACGCTCCGGCGCCCGCCGTTGCTCCAGCCCTTCCCCGCGACGAAGTTGCCGGTGTTGCGCCACGAGGTGCTGTAGCTGCCGCCGGAGGACAGGTTCATGGAGACGGTCCCGGGGGCGTCGGTCCAGAACGAGTAGTAGTAGCCGTTGTTCGTGCCGGTCTGGTTCGTGGTGATGACCGTGTCGGCGTGCGCGGTGCCGGGCATCGCCAACGCCGACACGGCGCCCATCACCGTCGTACAGGCAGCGCCGATGAGCAGTTGGCGTCGCCCGAGCGCGCCTAATCGACCGTGACCGTCGTCGGCCTTCGGGTGTGTGTGAGTGGATGCGTCAGTCATATCCGTACTTTTGAGCTGCCCACATCAACAGTCAACAGCTTTCCGGAAAGAATCACGAAAATTTCCGAAGCCCTACCGGTCAGACAAGGTCGGAAAGGTCCTCCGGAGTGAGGGTGATCGATCCCGCGCCCATGTTCTCCTCCAGATGGGCGAGGGAGCCGGTGCCGGGGATGGCCAGCGTGACGGGGGAGGAGGCGAGCAGCCAGGCCAGCGCGATCTGCGGAACCGTGGCCCCGTGCCGCTCAGCGACCTTGGCCATGCGGTCGCCGGTCAGGTCGCTCAGGCCACCGCCCAGCGGGAAGAACGGCACGTAGGCGATGCCCGCCTCCTCGCAGACGGCCAGCAGCTCGGCGTCGTCGCGGTTCCCGGCGTGGAAGTGGTTCTGCACGGACGCGACGGGCGCGATCGTACGGGCCTCCGCGAGGTGACCGGCGTCGACGTTGCTCAGCCCGAGGTGGCGGATCAGGCCCTCCTCGCGCATCGCGGCCAGCGCCTCGAAGCGTTCGGCGACGGACTCGCCGTGCGGCACGTCCATGAGGCCGATGCGCAGATTGACCAGGTCGAGCCGGTCCACGCCGAGCGCTTCGAGGTTGTTCTCGACCATCGGCCGCAGCACCGCCGGATCGGTGGTCGGGGCCACGCCGCCGTCGGAGGTGCGGACCGGGCCGACCTTGGTGGCGATGACCAGGCCGTCCGGGTAGGGGTGCAGGGCCTCCCGTATCAGGTCGTTGGCCCGCACGGTGCCGTCGTCGCTGGTGTAGAACGAGGCGGTGTCGATGTGGTTGACGCCGAGCTCCACGGCACGGCGCAGCACCGCGCGCCCCGTCCCGGGATCCCGCGCCGGGCCGAGGAAGCTGTTCGTGGGCAGCCGCATGGCCCCGAAGCCCATGCGATTGATCGGAAGGTCGCCGCCGAGGCGGAAGTCATCGCTCATGGCCACAGCTTCGGCGGCGGCCCCTCCGGGCCGCGAACCCGTGGCAGCTTGCTGCCAGCGAGGCACAATGGACGCGTGGCAGAGATCCTCACGATCCGCGGTGACCTGGAGCTCCTCGCTCGCACCGAACACGTCTTCTCCTCGATCCGCGAGGAGTTCCTCTGCGCCGTCCGGGATCTCAGCACCTACGCCCACCTGAGCGGCGCCCGCCAGGCCGCCCGCCACCGGGTCCGGCACGGCGGCCCCCAGCAGGTCCGCAAGCTGTGCAGCCCGGCCGCGCTGGCCGACGAACACAGCCGCAAGCACCTGAGCGACCTCGTCGCCCAGGGCGCCGAGGTGCGCATCGCCGCCACCGCCCTCCCTCACGAGACGATCATCATCGACCGCCGCTTCGCGATCCTCGCGGGCCTGGACGCCCCCGGCGGCCGCGAATACACCGTGACCACCGGCCCCACCCTGGTCGGCGCGGTGTACGCCCTGTTCGACGCCGCCTGGACGACCGCCACCGACCTCAAGTCCTTCCTCCGCGGCGAGCAACCCCACCTCGACGCCGAAAGCCGCACGATCCTGCGCGCCCTGGGCTCGGGCGCCACCGACGAGGTGGCCGCGCGAGAACTCGGCACCTCCCTCCGCACCTACCGCCGCCGCGTCGCCGTCCTGCTCGAAACCCTCGACGCGGACTCCCGCTTCCAGGCCGGAATGCGCGCGGGCGAGCTGGGCCTGAGCGGCTGAGGGATACTCCTCCCCAGGTCAGGAGCTCCTGCCATCCTGAGGCCATGGCGGAACTGAACGGACGGCCCGCGGACCCCGACGCGCTGCTGGCGTTGGCGCTCACCAATTACGGGCACTTCACGAGCATGCGCGTCGATGACCAGCGCGTACGTGGCCTTACGCACCACCTCGACCGGCTGGTGCGGGACTGCGAGGCGGTCTTCGGCGCCGACCTCGACCCCGAACGGGTCCGGCGCTGCGTACGGCAGGCCGCGGGCGGGCGCGGTGGCTCGTTCGTCGTCCGGGTCACCGTCTTCGACCCCGGCCTCGACATCGGCCACCCGGCGAACGCGGCGACGCCGAACATCCTCGTCACCGTGCGCCCCGCGGCGTCGCTGCCCCTGCCGCCGCTGCGGGTGAAGGCCGTCGGCCACGAACGCGACGTGCCGCGGGTCAAGCACGTGGGCCTCTTCGGCCCGCTCCACGCGCGCCGTACGGCGCAGCTCGACGGGTACGACGACGCCCTGTTCACCGGCCCCGGCGACCGGGTCTCCGAGGGCGGGACGTGGAACGTCGGCTTCATCGGGGACGAGGGCGTCGTCTGGCCCGAGGCGGACGTCCTGCCGGGAGTCACCATGGCCCTGCTCCAGCAGCACACCGACTCCACCACGGCCCCCGTCACGCTCGCGGACGCACAGCACATGCACGCCGCCTTCGCGACGAACACGAGCATCGGCGTACGCGCCATCTCCCGCATCGACGCGACCCCGATGGCCACCGACCACCCCCTGCTCGCCCGCCTGCGCGAGACCTACTTGGCCATCCCCGGCGAACCGCTGTGACCGGCCCGGGGAACGGTGCGCACCGCGCCGTCCGCGTCCGGGTCCCTGCCCAGCAGGCGCAGTAGCCGATCCTGGCGAGCCGCGTCCTCGGTGAGGGGGACCACGGGCGGTGCGAAGAACCGGTGGGTCGTCTCGGCCGCGGTGGGGGTCTCGGGCAGTCCGGCGTAGATCTCCTCCAGACTGCCGTCGATCCACTCCACCAGATCCGGGTGCAGACGGTCGTCGACGCCCAGGGCACGCGCGAGATCCCAGGTGTGGATCACGCTGTCGGCGGTCCTCACGGCGAGGGCCTGACGGCCGGTGATCCGGCCCAGGGGGTAGTCGAGAACGCGTTCCAACGCACCCGGCCCGGCGAAGGCGTTGGCGCAGTCCCGTACGGACCGGACGTACGCCCCGACCGGGTCGGCGCCCAGCGCGTCGGCGTCCCGCTGGCGCAGGAAATCCTCGCTGGTCTCGCCGTTCAGCAGGCCCAAGTAGCTGAGGTTGCCGCGGGCCATGTGATTGACCAGGGCGCGTACGTTCCACTCCGCGCAGGGAGTCGGCGAGGCCCACTGCTCGGCCCCCACGGCCCGCAACCGGTTCTCGAACTCGGCGCCGGCCAGCAGGTACCGCTCGATGAGCGCTTCGGCAGATTCGGTCACGTCCAACAGGCTGACCGCCCGCCCCCGCCAAGTCTGGCGGCTATCGGACGTCGCGCTGCCCGCACCCCGGTCGAGCGGGAACTTTTCGACCGGGGCGGCGGACTACTAGGGCGAGCCAGCACTACTGCCATGGAGGCACAGCTGATGTCGCCACGTGTTCAGATCCTCATGTACGACGGGGTCGAGGAGCAGGATGCCATCGGGCCGCGCGATGTGTTCGGGCACGCCGTGCAGGCGGGCGGTCAGGTGGAGACGGCACTGGTGCGACCGTCGGCTCCCGGCGAGGTGACCTGCTTCTTCGGCACCAAGATCATGGTGCCGTCCGCCTGGGAGCCCACCGATGCCGATCTGCTGATCGTGCCGGGCGGTGGCGATCAGCTGATCAACGATCCGGACGTCCACCGGGACCTCGTACGGGCACAGCAGGCGGGGGTCACCGTCGCCGGTGTCTGCACCGGGGTCCTGGTGCTGTCCGCGGCGGGACTGACCAGCGGCCGTCCGTGCACGACGCACCACCTCGCCAAGGCCGAACTGGCCGCTCAGGGAGGCAAGGTGGTGGACGCGCGAGTCGTCGACGACGGGAATCTGGTGACCGCGGGCGGTGTCACCAGCGGAATCGACCTGGCGCTCTGGCTGCTCACCCGCGAGTGCGGAGCAGCCGTCGCCCTCGGTGTCGAGTCGATCATGGAATACGAGCAGCGCGGCGCCGTCTGGCGAAGCGCCTGATCACTTCCGTACGGGGCTGGCTGCGTACGTGATGCGGATGACGCCGTCGTCGTGCCGGTCGGTGCGGGCGTGGACGCCGAAGACGTCGGCGAGGAGGTCCGGAGTGAGCACCTCCAGGACCGGCCCCGCGGCCGCCACCGAGCCATCGCGCAGGACGACGAGGTGGTCGCAGAGGCGGGCGGCCAGATCGAGGTCGTGCAGGACGGTGAGCGTGGTGATGCCGGTGGCGCGGATGAGGTCCAGGAGTTCGAACCGGGCCCGGATGTCGAGGTGGTTGGTGAGTTCGTCCAGGACGAGCAGCCGCGGGTCCTGAGCCAGGGCGCGCGCCAGCAGGACGCGTTGGCGTTCGCCGCCGGACAGGGAGGCGTACGCGCGGTGGGCGAAGGGCCGTACCCCGCAGCGGTCGATGGCGTCGAGGACGGCCTCGTGGTCCCGGGGCCCGTCGCGGCCGAGGAGACCGTGGTGGGGCGCGCGGCCGAGGGCGACGACCTCGGCGACGGTCAGGCCGGTGGTGTTGCCGCCGCCGTCCTGGAGGACGGCGGCGGTACGGCGGGCCGCATCCCGGGGAGACAGCTTCCACACGTCGTCCTCGCCCACCGTGATCACCCCCTCCAGCGGGCGCAGTGAGCGGTAGACGGCGCGCAGCAGGGTGGACTTGCCACTCCCATTGGGGCCGACGAGGCCGACGATGCCGCCCTTGCGGGCCTGAAGGCTGACGTCGCGCAGGATCGCGTTGCCCTCAAGAGTGATGTGGAGCTGTTCGACGGTGAGTTTCATGCAGTCAGTCCAAGCCCTTGTCGCGGCGCAGTAGCCACAGGAAGAAGGGGGCGCCGAGCAGGGCGGTGAGGATGCCCAGCGGCAGTTCGTCGGGGCGGTTGAGGGTGCGCGAGAGCAGGTCGACCAGCACCAGGTAGAGCGCCCCGAGCAGGGCGGTCAGGGGCAGGAGCCGACGGTGGTCGGCGCCGATGGTCAGGCGCACCAGGTGCGGGATCATCAGGCCGACGAAGCCGATGCTGCCGGCGACCGCGACGACGGTGCCGGTCAGCAGCGCGCTGAGGACCAGCAGGACGGCGCGCAGCCGGTTGACGTCGACACCGAGGGCGGTGGCCGTCTCGTCGCCGGCCAGCAGCACGTTGAGGCGGCGGCCGAACAGGGACAACAGCGCGGTGGTGAGGAGCACGACGGCCGTGACGGCCGGGAGTTGGCCCCACTGGGCCCCCGCGACGCTGCCCAGCATCCAGAACATCACCGTGCGCAGCTCGGCAGGGGTCGCCTGGAGCTGGACATAGCTCGTCGCGGAGAGGAAGACGTAGCCGACGGCGACGCCCGCCAGCACCAGCCGGGTCGGAGCCATCCGCCCCCGCCGCTGCCCGAGCAGGAAGACCAGCGCCCCGGCCACGACCGCACCGAGGAAGGCCGCCGCCGACACCCCGAGCCCGGCGAGCGCCACGCCGCCACCGAGGGTGATGACGAGGACCGCGCCGAGGGTGGCGCCGTAGGAGAAGCCCAGCACGATGGGATCGGCGAGCGGGTTGGACACCACGGTCTGGAGCACCGCGCCGGAGACGGCGAGACCCGCACCGGCCAGGGCCGCCAGGACCACCCGCGGAGTGCGGAAGTTCCACACGATCTGGTCGAGCGCCGGATCGGACGGCGCCGACCCCACGCCGGTGACGTGGTGAAGGACGATGCCCCACACATCGCCGAACGGAACGCCGACCGCGCCGACGCTGATCGCCACGATCATGCAGGCGGCGAGCGCAAGCGTGAGAAGCAGGCAGGCCAGCGGGACCTTGAGACGGCTCAGAAGGCGTCGGGGTGCAGCATCTTCGCTATCTTCGCCACGGCCACGTCGTTGCTGGGGCCGAGGTACATCGAGTCGGACAGCGTCACGTACGTCTTGTTCTTGGCCGCCGGCCACTGGGGGAACTCCTTGAGCAGTTTCTGGGCGTAGGCCGCCGGGTCGGGGTCGTTGTAGCTGATGACGACGAGGGCGTCGATGTCGGTGGCGGCCACTTTCTCCTTGCTCAGATCGGCGAAAGTGGCCTGGGTGGCGCCCTCGAAGGCGTTGGAGCCGCCGGACTTGGCGAGGATGTCGTTGACGATGCCTTTGGCGAAGATGGAGCTGAAGTCGTTGCTGCCCATGGGCATGTGGGAGAACACCACCATGACCTTCGGCTTCTTCTTCCCCTCGACCTTGCTTGAGACCGCCGCGATGCGTTTCTCGTTGGCGGCGATCAGCTTTTCGGCCTTGCCGCCGACGTTGAAGATCTTTCCCATGTCGCGCAGCAATGTGTAGCTGTCGGCGATGGTCATCTTGGCGGGATCGTCGTCGCAACCCTGAGGCGAGACATAGCTGTTGGCGCCGATCCCCTTGAGCTGATCGCGGGTGGCGAATCCATTCTTCTGGTCGAAGCCGTACGTGGTGACGGACAGGACGAGATCGGGGCGCAGGCCGAACATTGCCTCGCGCGGGATGTCGCGGGCGTCGCCGGGTTTGCCAGTCCCGGTGGGCAGCTTCCTGATGGCATCGGCCCGGCCGGGTACCTCGGACATGCCGTAGCCCTGCTGGTTGGCCACGATCCTCTCGCCGAGCCCGAGGGCGAGCAGCGTGGATACCTCGGCGACGGAGGCACCGTTCATGACGACGACCCGGCCGGGCGCCTTCGTGAAGGTCTGCGTGCGGCCGCAGTTGTCGAGGGTCACCGGGTAACCGCCCTTCGCATCGGCCGCGCCGGGCGCCGCGTCACCCGGCCCTTTCGCGGACGACGATCCGCACGCTGCCGCGAGGAGACACAGGGCTGCGGCCACCGAAGTGGTGAGTGGCCGGTTCATCGACATGCGGGCCTCCGAGGGGGCGTACGGGCGGGGTAGAGGACGTCCGCAGTAGTAGTCGGGGTGAAAGGACAGCGAGTTCCCGGCAATTGAAGACCTGGATGGGCGCCCGCCCTCGGCCCGCCCCGGCAGCACCGACCGTCAACTCCGCGAGCGCGCCCCTGTCGCACATTCTTGCGGGCGTAATTCTCCGGGTGTTCGGGACTGTCGCCAATTCCCGTGAAAGCCAAGGGGCCTGCTGGTGACGACGGGACTCCAGCGGATACGATATCGCGCGCTGCTCGCGGTGGCGGTCGGTGAGGTCGACGGTGGGGGCGAGGGTGCCGTGATTGAGCTGCGAGAACTTACAATTCAGGGCGGTTCTGGCCAAAGCTCTGAACACGCGTTCGCTTTTCCCGGCCCACGGCACTTACGCCCCACCAACAACATCAGTAAACGTTTATCGCAATGCGGTCCACGCAACGGCAGTGGGCCCTTTTTCTTTTCCGTGCAAGAGGAGTGTGGAGTGTGGTGCCATGAACCGAGTAGACAGAGACGCTCGCCGGTCGCCCCGGAGGCTGGTGGAGCCCCTGGGGCGCATGGGGTTATCCGTTCTCCTGCTGGCAGGCGGCACGGTGGGAGCGGCGGCCGGACCGGCCTCCGCTTCGGACGCCGACGGCACGCTGACGGTCGAGGTCCTGCGTGACTTCTTCGGCACCGGCGTGGTCAACACGACGATGGACGTGCCGCAGCGGGGCATGAAGGTGGAGGTCTCCGACCCCGCCGGGCACCATGTCACCGGCGTCACGGATGCCACCGGAAAGGTCGTGGTGTCGCAGTCGGCGGTGCTGAGCGGCGGCCGGTACCGCGTCGACGTCAGCGTCCCGGCGCCGTACAGCGACTATCTGCGGGCGGCGCCCGCGTCGACGGCGGAGAACCACTTCGACAGCTTCACGTCGTTCGTGGACGTGTCGGACGGACAGGACGCCTCGGTGGTGACGGGGGTCTGGGATCCGGCCGACTACGCGCTGCCGGACTCGCGGTACTTCGTACCGGTCCACAACGGCGCCAACGGAACCGACACCCGGGCGTTGGTGGCCTTCGGGACGAAGACCCGGGGCACGTGTCCCACCAATGCGGCGTGCCCGGACACGCTGGCCACGCAGGCCCAGGTGGGCACGACGTACGGGCTGGCGTACGACAAGAACAAGAGCCGGGTGTTCCAGAGCGCGTTCGCCCGCCGGTACGCCCCCTACGGGCCGAAGGGCGCCGGCGCGATCTACACGGTGCCCGTCGACGGCTCGGGCGCGCCGGAGCTGTTCGCCCAGGTGCCGGGCGTCGGGACGACGCAGCACGACACCGCCAACATCATCAAGGATGCCGGGTTCACCGACGTCCCGGGCAAGGAGAGCATCGGTGGCCTGACCCTGTCGGAGGACGGCTCCACGCTGTACGCGGTGAACCTGCTGACCCGCAGCCTGGTGAGCTTCGACGCGACAGGGGCCACCGCCTCGGAGCCCGAGGCGACGGTGCCGATCCCGGACCCGGGGTGCGCGAGCCCCGGCGACTGGCGGCCGTTCGGTCTCTCCGTCCACAACAACACGCTGTACGTGGGCGGCGTGTGCAGCGCGGAGAGCACGCAGCAGCGCGCGGACCTGAAGGCCGTCGTCTACACCTACGACGGCAGGCGGTTCAGCACGGTGCTGACCCACGCGCTCACCGACAAGCGCGGCAGCGTCTTCGGGTCCGGCGACAAGGCCACCCACTGGAACCCGTGGAACACCGGCCTGGACACGTGGGACGACCGGAAGTCGGGCGGCGTCTTCATCGATCCGCAGCCGGAGCTGTCCTCCCTCGCCTTCGCCCGCGACGGCTCGATGATCCTGGGTTTCCGCGACCGGTTCATGGACGTGCTCAGCTGGGGAGGTCTGGACCCCCGCGCCGGGAACGACACGGCGGAGAACGGCATGTCCGGTGGCGACATCACCATGGTCTGCGCCACTCCCACCGGTGAGTACCAGTGGGAAGGCACCGGGAGCTGCCCCAACCACGCCACCCCCGCCAACAGCGGCGGTCAGCCCGCCGATGTCGTCGAATACTTCCCGGGCGACACTTACGCCAACGCGCACCAGGAGACCGCGTTGGGGGCGGTGGCCTACATCCCGCAGCAGGAGTGGGTCGTCAGCACGGAGTTCGACCCGGTCGTCGACGTCGCGACCTCGGGTACCGGGTACCACAACATCACGACCGGTGAGGGCCCGGGCAACAACCCGGCTGCCAACGGGTTCCAGTTCGTCAGCCGGACACAAGGCGGCTTCGGCAAGGCCGGTGGGCTCGGTGACATCGCGTACGCGGCGGCGAACGCGCCGGTCCAGATCGGCAACGTCGTGTGGTTCGACGGCGACCACAACGGGATCCAGGACCCGGGGCACGTGCTGCTGCCGGGGGCGACGATCAACCTGCTGGACGCGGACGGCAAGCAGGTCGCCACGACCAGGACCGATGCCGCCGGTGAGTACTACTTCGGTGGGGTCGGCGCCGAGTACGAGCTGACTCCGGGGGCGAAGTACACGGTGCAGTTCGACGTGTGCACCGCGGACACCAGCAAGGTGCCCGAGCAGCCCCCGGCAGACGACCTGCGGTTCACGCTCCCGCGAGCCGGTGCGAACCGTGCGCACGACTCCAATGTGACCCCGCCGACCAGCGGGCGGTTGTGCAACGGCTCCGCGCCTGTCACGGCGCCGGACAAGCCGGGCGGGGTGGATCACACGATCGACGCCGGGGTGTACATCCCGAAGGCAACCCCGACCCCGAGCCCGACGCCGACGCCGACCTCGACCGCGTCACCCGACCCGACCCCGACGCACACTTCGCCATCGAAGCCGACCCCGGGCCCGGCCTCGCCATCAGCCGGTACGCCGCCAGGCAACCCGGCCCCGCCCGCCAACCCGGGCCCGGCCGCCAACCCGGGCCCGGCCGCCAACCCGGGCCCGGCCGCCAACCCGGGCCCGGCCGCCAACCCGGGCCCGGCCGCCAACGTGGCTCCGGCCGGCAGGAGTACGGGTTCGCTGGCGCACACCGGGCTGTCCCGGCTGCCAGAGGCGGTCGCCCTCGTCGGGCTGCTGGTGGGCACGGGCCTGGTGCTCGCGTACGTGAGCCGGAGGCGTCGCGCCCAGAAGCACTGAACGAACCGAACCGGACAACAGTGATCTGCCTGCCCGCGGCCTGGATGGCGCGGGCAGGCAGATCACGTCTCCAGAGAGGGCGAGCGTGAGAAGCAAGCAAGCCCGACCGGGCCGTGCGGCTGACCGGCGCCGATGGCTGCGGCCACGCTGGGTGGCAGCCGTCCTCGGCACGGCGGCCGTCGCTGTGACCGCGTTCCTGGTCATCGGCGGCGGCTCCGACCCCAGCGGTCCGCGCGCACTGACGACGGACGAGGCGGACCGGCTGGCGATGACGCGGTTCCGCAACTACGAGGCGCGCGGCCGCGCGGTGACGATCACCGTGCCGGGCACCGCCGGTGGGCTGACCGTCACCGGGTCCGTGGACTACCGGGGCAAGGTCGGTTACGGCGTGGTGCACGGCACCGGGCGCGAGACGTCGAGCGACGGGCTGATCCAGTGGACGGCCGCCTCGGTGTTCGTCCGCCCGATGGCGAACGCCCCGGCGCACGCACCCGCGTCGCCGCCCCGCTCGGGCTGGTACGGCCGCCCGTTGCAGTCGTCCGGCAGCTCGCTGGACAGTTCGCTGGCCATCGCGCTCAGCCTCGGCAGCGACCGGCCGGACAACGCCCAACTCATGCCGCAGAACGGCGCCGCCTGGTGGGGGCGCGACCAGGTGGACGGCCACCGGGTGGACGTCATGACCGGTCCTTCCTCCCGCGACCGCTCCGGTACGGCGAACAGGGTGCGCTACTGGGTCGGCTCGGACAGCACCATGTACCGGGTCCGCGTGAGCGTGGGTTCCGCGTCGCGGCCCGCGGTCATCGCCTTCGACACCCAGAAGTACGTACCGGTCAAGCCGGTCCCTGGAGTCACCCCGGCGCGGTAGCCGCCGTTCAGGGCGTCCGTACCCGTGCGTGCGCGGCGAGCAGGGACGACGGCGGCAGCGGGACGCCCGCCATGTCCGGCCGGGCCGGAACGGCCGGGACGGCGGTGGCGCCCGTGGTGGTGGCCTGGGGGAACTGAGGCTGTCGGCCGGGCGCCGCGACCTCGGTGAACGGGATGCCACCGGGCGCCTTCGGCATCGCCCATCTGCCGTCTGGCGAGGCCGACTTGGCGGGCCGCGGACAGGAGGCGGTTTTCGCGAGCCGGTCGGGCACCGTGCTGCGCAGCTCGTTGCCGCGCAGGCAGTTGCCCCGTCCCCGGGTGGCGGTGGGGAACGTCCAGCCGACGTCGACGCCGTTGCCGGTGAACGTGTTGTCCACGATCTGGTTGCCGACCGCAGGCAGGTCGGCGGTCGCGGTGATCACCAGCCCGGCGTTGCTGTTGTCGGCGACGCGGTTGCGGACGAACCTGTTGTCGCTGCCGCCGTCGACGCCGATGCCGGTGCCCCATCCGCCGTCGGCCTGCTCCGGGGTGGCGGGCTGCTGGTTGGCGGCGATCAGGTTGCCCGCGATGACGGCGTCCCGCTGCGGGAGCAGCTTCTCCTGGTGGTCGGAGTTGGTGGTCAGGCCGACCCGGTTGCCGACGAGACGATTGCGGACCACGTACATCTCGCCGCTGGCGTTGGTGCCCTCGTAACCGACCGCGTTGAGTTCGGCGACGTTGTCCCGCACCACGATGTGACACGGCTTGCACTGTCCGACGTAGATCCCCGAGTCGGCCCCACCCGAGGCGTACGAATGCTCGATGACACCGTTCTGCGCGGAGAACGCGTAGATCCCGTACAGCCCGTTGCGGGTCGCGGTCACGTACGAGACCAGGAACGACTTCAGGAAGGTGACGGGCTCGTCGCCGGTGTCGTAGCCGCCGCTCCGCCCCGGCAGCCCGGCGGAGGCCGCCGCCGCGGAACCGGTGACCAGGACCCCGTTCTGCGTGTTGTTCCGCACGGTCAGGTTCTGCACGGCCACTCCGGGCGCCGCGACGACGACACCGTTCGGCTGCCGCAGCCGTCCGTCGATGACGACCTTGTCCCGGGACGTGCCGCGAAGGGTGATGCGGGCCGTGTCGATCTTCACCGACTCGTGGTACGTGCCCGGGGCGATCAGCACCAGGTCACCGGGGTGGGCCAGGGACACCGCGGCCGAGATCGTCGGGGCATCGGCAGGCACGCGGAGCGTCACGTGCGCACCGGACGGCCGCCGGCCCTTGTCCGATCCGTCATCGCCACCGCTACAGCCGGACACAACTGCCAGCGTGCCCAGTACCGCCGCCACCACGCGAAGAGCTAATCGAGGCATGATCCCAGTCTGGCACCAATGCCCAATTGCGCGCCGTAATTGGCGAGATCGGCCCGCGCGCACGATTCGGGTGTGGCACCCTGCACACCATGCGCCGAGCCGATCACCCCCCGTCGCGCCGCACGTTCCTCGATGTCACCGGCGCCGCGGTGGCCGCCGGTCTGACCGCCGGGTGCACATCGGACTCCGCCCGGCCGGCCCCTGCTACAGGGGCCACTGCTACAGGGGCCACGCCGATGCCGGTCCGGGCGACGGGCCGTCATCAGGCGGGCATCACCCTTCCCCACCAGGCCCAGCGCAACCTGCTGGCCGTGGTGGCCGACCTCGGCGCCACCGTGGCCGTCGGCCCGTTGCTCGCCGACCTCGGCCGGGCCGTCCGCGCACTCACCGCGGGGACCGACCCGCGGCTGCTGGGTCTGCCGCCGGGCGACCTCACCGTGACCGTCGGCGTGGGCCCCCGGCTGGTGCGTAAGGCCGGTGCTTCGCTGCCCGGCGCGACGCTGCCCGGCGCGACCGACCTCCCGCGCTTCTCCCGCGAGCGGATCGCCCCGCGGGCACGCGGCGGCGACCTGCTGCTACAGATCTGCGCCAGCGACCCGGTCCTCCTCCCGGTCGTCGCCGCCGCGCTCCTGGACCACGCGGGTGACCGCATCGAGGAACGCTGGCGGCAGTCCGCGCGCCGCGGTACGGACGTGCCGGTCGGCAAGGGCCTCACCGCGCCACGAAACCCGCTCGGTTTCATCGACGGCATCGTGGGCCCGCACACGGCCGCCGAACAACGCCGCGACCTGTGGCTGGCCGGACCCCGTGCGGTCGCGGGCGGCACCCTTGCCGTACTGCGGCGCATGGAGCTCGACCTGTCCCGGTTCGCCGCCCTGTCCGTGGCCGAGCAGGAAGCGGTTTTCGGGCGGCGCCGCGCCACCGGCGTCCCCCTCTCCGGCGGCCCCGTGGCCTCGGGCCCGGACCTCGGCGCCAAGACACCGGACGGACGCTATCTCGTCCCCGCGGACGCCCATGTGCGCAGGGCGAACCCCACCGTGGTCGGCGCGGGCCTCATGCTCCGCCGCTCCTACACCACCGACGAGCCCGCCCCCGGCCTGCTCTTCATCAGCTTCCAGAACGACCTGCGGACCTTCACCGCCACCCTCACCCACATGGACACCGCCGACGCGCTGCTGCCCTTCACCACCACGACGGCCAGCGCGACCTTCCTGATCCTCCCCGGCTTCGACCGCCAACACCCGCTCGGCTCCAAGCTGTTCGGCTGACCGGCAGCGACTCGGACCAGGAGGGAGCGGGCGGTCGCCTTCCGCCCATCTGTTCCCCGGCGACGCTGGGCGGCCTGCTGGCCGCAGCGCTCCTGTGCGGCGGCTGCTCGGGAACGTCCACCACCGACGACCACGCCCCTGACCGCTCGGCCCGGCCCGCCACCATCCGGGTGCCGGACCAGGCACCGACGATCAAGGCAGCCCTCTCCCGAGCCCGCCCCGGCGACCTGGTGCTCGTCTCGCCCGGCGTGTACACGAGAGCGTGCGGGTGCGCACCGACCGCGTCGTGCTGCGGGGCACCGACCGCAACCGCGTCGTCATCGACGGCCAGGGCCGACGCTCCAACGGCATCGTGGTCACCGCCGCGGGCGTCTCCGTGGAGAACCTGACCGTCCGCAACCACCTCCTCAACGGGGTCCTGATCACCGGAATGAGCGACGCCGACGGCGGCCTCGCCCGCGGCGGCGACGGCTACGAGCACCTGGACCCGGACCGCTACCCGTCCCTCGACGGCTTCCGCGTCCGCTACGTCACCGCTCATGCCAACGGCCTGTACGGCATCTACGCGTTCAACGCCCGGCACGGCATCATCGAGCGCAACTACGCCTCTGGAAGTGCCGACTCCGGCCTCTACGCGGGCCAGTGCAAGCCCTGCCACGTACTCGTCCAGGACAACATCGCGGACCACAACGCCATCGGCTACGAGGGCACCAACGCCAGCGGACCCATCTGGGTGCTGCGCAACCGGTTCACCCGCAACCGGGTCGGTCTGACCGCCAACAGCGACTACCAGGAAACCTACGTACCCCAGACCGGCGGCGTGGTCGCCGGAAACCTGGTCTCCGACAACAACGCCCGCGACACCCCGGAGCAGGCGGACGGCGGCTACGGGATCGGCATCGGCATCGGCATCGCCGGCGGGCAGCACAACCGGCTGCTGCGCAACCGCGTCAGCGGCAACTCACGCACCGGCATCGTCCTCGCCTCCCACGAGGACGTACTCCCCTTGAGCAACCGGCTGGAGCACAACACCCTGTCCCGCAACGCGGTCGACATCACGTACCAGGCTTCGGAGCGAGCCCCAGGGCCGTTGCCTTCGAGGAGGGCGAGTCCGGTCCCGTGACGCCAGTCGAGGCGGCCGGTGAGCCGGGCGGGGTGCTCCCCGCGCACCCACCCCGCCACGGCTGGGCCCGACGCGCGCTCACGACCCGGGCGTCCACCATCGACACCACGCTGCTCCTGCTGCTCAATCTGGCGGCCGACCGCCCCGACAACGCCCGACTGCTGCTCCGCAGCGGCGCCCGTCGCCTCGGTAGGGAGAAAGTGGCAGGAGTTCCCGTCACGGTGTTCGCCGGCCCGTCCGCCACCAAGCCCCAAGCCACCGCCCCCAAGGCCGCCCGCCTCGCCCCCGGCCGCACCCGCTACTGGATCGCCGCGGACGGCAGACTCCGCCGCTTCTCGGCCCGGCTGGCCGGCGGCACCGAATGGCTGGTCGCAACGTTCTCCACGTGACCTCCCATGCCGTCGTCCAGGCGTAGGAGCCGCCGCCGGTCATTCCGCGGTGGCCCGCTCGACCCAATCGCGGTGGGCGGTCAGGTCGGTGTAGATGCCGGGGCCGGTGGCACACTTCGGATCGGCGTCGCCGTCGCGGCTGGTCGCCCCGATCAGTTCCCACCGCCCGGGACGGCCCTTGATCTGCGGCCCGCCGGAGTCGAGCACGCACGCCTGCGCGTTCTTCGTGGGGCTGTCGGTACACAGCTCGTTGTCCGCGTGGTAGTTCTCGCTGCACCGGTCGCCAGGGACGATCTTGGTGTCCAGTTCCTGTAGCCGGATCGGGGGGTGCGGGCACTCGCTGCCGTCCTCGCAGGTCATTCCCCATCCCATGATCCGCGTGTCGGTGCCCGGACGCCCGGAGTCAGCGGCCAGCTTGATGGGCTTCGCGTCCACGGGGTGGTCCAGCTTCATCACGGCCACGTCGTTGCGGAACGGCTCGTAGGAGAAGTCCGGGTGTGCGGTGACCTTGGTGACCTTCGCCTCGGCACCCTTCGTACGATCGTGGTCGCCGACCCGGACGGAAAGCTGCTGCGGCCTCACGTTCACCGCGCAGTGCCCGGCGGTCACGATCCAGTCCGGTTTGATCAGTGAGGCCCCGCAGTAGTGGTGGCCGTCCTTCCGCACGCTCACCATGAACGAGTACGGGGACGTGGCGCCGTGCCCCCCGATGATCGCCGATGCCGACGGTGCCGTTGCCATGGTGAGCGTGATCGCCCCCGCCACCGCGCACAGTGCCGCTTTGCCGCGCCTGGCCATCTGCCCTCTGTCCTCTCGAACTTCTGGATTCTCTGGATCCGAACATCCACATCGGGCCCGGCCGGACCCGACACCGTCGATCCTGTCCCGGTCGGCAGCCTCGGCGCGTCACCCTTTGCGCTCGGGCGGACGTGCCCGAAAGTCGTACGCTGAGCTGCTGGCAGGCGTCGGCGGATACCGTGTACAGGCGATGTCGCAGGTGAGCGGACGAGGAGGTGGCGTGAGTGACCGTCAAGGTGGTCCTCCTCGATGATGAGAAGTTGGTGCGCAAGGGCATCCGGATGATCCTGCACGCCGAGCCGGACATCGAGGTGGTCGCCGAAGGCGATGACGGCTCGGTGGCGGTGGACCTGGTTGCCAAGCACCGCCCGGACGTGGTGCTCACCGACATCCAGATGCCCCGCGTCGGCGGCCTGGAGGTCGCCCGGCAGCTCGCCGCGCTGCCCGACCCTCCCGCCGTCGCGGTGCTCACCACGTTCGACGTCGACGAATACGTCTACGCCGCACTCCAGCACGGCGCGGCGGGGTTCCTGCTCAAGGACACCTCGCCGCGCGAGTTGGCCGAGGCGGTACGGGTCCTCGCGCGCGGCGAGGCGATGCTCTCCCCGCGCATCACCACCAAGCTGCTGGCCTTCTTCGCCACGGGCGCGGCCGCCCCGCGAGCGCATGCGCGGCTGGCGGAACTGACCGCCCGCGAGCGCGAGGTCGCCGTGGCAGTCGCCCAGGGCCACAGCAACTCCCAGATCGCCAACGACCTGTACGTGAGCGAGTCCACCGTCAAGGTCCATGTCAGCCGGATCATGACCAAGCTCGACGCCGCCAACCGCACCCAGGTCGCGCTCATCACGCACGACGCGGGCCTCACGTGATCGTGGGCGCTCCAGGCACCGACACGGGCAGCGCGGCATCGATCCGGAAGCCGCCGTCACCGGTGGGCCCGGACTCGATGGTGCCTCCGGCCAGGCGGACCCGCTCCGTCAGCCCGATCAGCCCGTGTCCCCCGCTGGGCAGCAGTGGCCCACCGTCGGCAGTCTTCTCGGACGGTCCGTTGACGATCCGTACCCGCAAGTTCGCCGGACCGAAAGCGAGTTGAATCCGCGTCGTGGCGCCCGGGGCGTGCTTGTGCACGTTGGTCAGAGCCTCCTGTACGACCCGGTGAGCGGCCCGCTCGACCGGCTCCGCCAGCGGCTGCGGCGCGCCCTCGACGTGCACGGTGACCGGCAGCCCGGCGGTCCGGGAGCCGTCGGCCAGCTCGTCGATCCCGCCGACGACCGCGCCGGGGACGGGCCGCTGCCCGTCCGACGCCGCAGGCACCGCGGCCCCTGACCCCGCGGCGTCCGGGCCATCGCCCGGCCCGTTCCTGAGCAGCCCCAGCATCTCGCGGAGTTCGGTGAGCGCGCGCCGACCGGCCGTCTGGATGATCCGCGCGGTCTCGCCCGTCACCTCCGGGTCGTGAGCGACGGCGCTGAGCGCGTTGGCGTGTACGACGATCAGACTCACCTGGTGGGAGACCACGTCGTGCATCTCCCCGGCGATGCGCCGACGCTCCTCTTCCCGCGCGGCCTCGACGACGAGCCGCTGCTCCCGCTCGGCACGCTCCGCCCGTTCGACGAGACCGGCGACGACGGCCCGCCGTTGGCCCACATAGAGCCCCAGCAGCAGCGGCACCAGGCAGGAGAAGACGAAGTTCACCGAGAACCAGAGCGCCACGGTCCGGAAGTCGGACCATCCCGCCGCGTTCCAGGGCGCGAGCCCCACCAGCCCGACACCGGCCGAGACCCAGACGGCCCGGCGGCTGTGCGGGCCGCGATAGGCGCCCTCCGCGTAGTAGGCGAGGGGCGTCGCGAAGGCCGACACATGGAGGACCTTGGCGAGCAGCCCGACCCCGAGCACCAGCTCGGGCGCCCGGCGCCGCGCGAGCAGCGGCAGACCGCTCATGGCGGCGATCAGCAGGTTCGCCCAGGGAGCAGCCGGTCCCAGGTAGGGGTTCTTGAGACTGCTCCACACCGCGAGCACCAACGCGACGACCGTCAGCCCCAGATCCGCGACCCGCGCCGACAGCAGGTGCGAACGCGGCACGGGCCGCGCCACGAGGCTCTGCGCCACGCCCCCATCGCCGGACGGCAGGAGCGTCCTGCGGCGCAGCGTGTTCCCGAGCTGGCGGATGCGACTGGTGGTACTCACCAGGCGAGGATAAAAGGCGCCGCCGAACCGGATTCCGGCGGAGGTCCGTCGCGCGGTCGCAGAACAGGCCGGTCGCGTTCTCGGCCGAGGGGGATGCTCGACGCGTCAGCTTCCGAGTATGTCGATGAGATGGTCGTCCAGGTCGGCGACGAACCTCTCGTGTCGCCAGGGCCGCAGTGCTTTGCGCGCCTGGCACAGGCGAAGCGCAGGCACGCGCCCGCCGGTGTTGGCGGCGGTGTCGACGCAGTCGTGGAGGAGGTCGACTGCCCGCTCCGGGGCGTCGAGGCGGATGCAGGCCAGGGCCTGGTCGGTGGTGACGATGACCCGCTGCACCCGTTCACGTGGCGTTCTCAGGGCCTTCGCGCTGCTGGCGAAGACGTCGTGGGCGACTGCCGCGTCTCCTACGTACAGCTGGCACAAGCCCTCGAAGCCCCGCAGGTGATCAGCGCTGAAGCTCGCTGGCACCGGATCGCCGTCCGCGTCGCGTTCGACGTCGTACCAGGCAAGTGCCAGCGCGGTCTGTGCTTGCCGCTCGGCGTCCGACCGGGCGGCGATATCGGCCCGGAGCGCGTGGGCTCGGGCCCGTACGCGAATGCTGTCGCCGGTGCGGGCGTCGCGTACCGCGGCCTCGACCAGCCCACGGGCCGTGTCGATTCCGGGGGCGGAGTACAGCGTGACCAGGGCGTGGCTCATATGGACGATGGCCCGGCGCCACGTGGCATCGAGCAGCCCTGCCGTGTCCGTCGC
Source organism: Streptomyces sp. NPDC021115 (assembly GCF_044333065.1). NCBI lineage: Bacteria > Bacillati > Actinomycetota > Actinomycetes > Kitasatosporales > Streptomycetaceae > Streptomyces > Streptomyces sp. NPDC021115. Next base: position 1,035,749 of record NZ_JBIRQF010000001.1, on the reverse strand, counting down.
GGCCGCGTACAGGGCGCGGGATGCCTGGTCGTCATGGGTCTCGAACGCCAGCCGCCCGGCGAGGGTGTACGCCTCAGCGGCGACCGTGCGTAACCCGGGCAGCAGCGGCTCGGGCGCACCGCCGGTCAGGAGGCGTCGGCAGGACTCGGTCACGGGGGCGAGCAGGAGTTGCAGTCGAGGGAAGGGGAGTGATCCTACTTGCGCGCTGACGTCTTCGACTGCCGTCCGCAGGCCGTCGAGGAGCACGTCATCGGCGAGCGCCGGATTCGCGAGCGCCGCCGCCACGGACCCTCGGGTGGTGGGGCCGAGCAGGGCGAGGAGACCGGTCCCGTCGTCGGTAGCCGTGCGGACCAGAAGGGTGCCTAGTGGGGCGCGGACCAGCTGTCCGGCGAGGCAACCGGTGACAGGAAGCTCAGCCCCGGTCGGTCCGCAAGGCGTATGTCGTCCTCAGCCGCGTTCTTGGCTACGCGGTCATCGCCCGTCGTCTGGCGGTCAACCGTAGCTGTCAGCGTGCCGAAGGCGGCACCGGCTGACCACGTGTACCTGGACGATATACAAGTAGACACGTTGGTCAACGCGTCGGGCGCCTACCGGGTGTTCATCCTGCCGTTGGCCTACACCCGCCTGCGCTGGGGCGAGGCTGAAGGTGGGCCGCGTCGATCTGGACTCCTGTCGGGCCCATGTCGTTGAGGCATACGTCGAGGACAACGGCAAGCTCTACCTCGACACTCCCAAGAGCCATGAGCGTCGGTCTGTACCGATCCCGCGGTTCGTGGCTGAGGAGTTGAAGCCCCACACAGGGGCGGGGAGATGAGGAACTGCTCTTCGCCGCCCCGCAGGGCGGTCCACTGCGGGCGCCCACAACTTTCGCCAGCGGTTCTTCGCACCGGCGGTCGGGAAGGCCGGGCTGGGGCACCTCAAGGTCGCCCCGCACAAGCTGCGGCATACGGCGGCTTCGCTGGCCATCGCCAGCGGCGCGGGCTCCCGGACCGGCTGGACGAGGTCTCGAAGAAAATGCACAAGCGCCGATCCAGGCAACTGGCCAAGGCGAAGGCCAAGCTGGAGAAGGCGGAGAAGGAGGCCCGCAAGGCTGCCGAGGCTGTGGCCGTCCTAGAGGATCCCGCGGCGTGATGTGTGCCTTGTGCGTGCTGGGTATGACAGGCAGGGGGCGCTTCGGCGGCGCGGCGGAACGCCGCCTGCTTTCGGGCTGCTAGGGCAGGTCGCGGCGGACCAACGCCTGAGCGAATGGTTCTCCGGTGGCCCGCGCGTGGGCCATCCGCTCGCGTACCTCGCCGAGGGTGCGTGGGCGGTAGCCGGGGCCGCCGCAGCAGCTCTTGCGGAAGCGCACACCGGCGTGCAGCAGCACGGAGAGGGTGCGCCAGGCGGCGGTGTCCCGCCTCTTGGGTGCAGCGAAGGCGGAGCCGACGTGGATCAGCGGTTCGGCGCAGCGTGGACAGACCCGGTCGTGGTCGTGGTAGCCGGGGTAGGGCTGCTTGTACGAGGCCCGGCAGGGCAGGCAAACGTACGAGGTCTTTCCGTGGGCCATGCGGGAAGGGTAGAGCCGCCACAGGGTCGGGCTCGACAGATTTCCGGCATGCTGCGCAGGCTCTTCAGCAAAGGTTGGGCGGCGACGGCTGACCGTGGCGTCAGCAGCATCCCCGGCGGCCAGCTCACTGATCTCCTTGGGGACCTCGCGGTCGTCATACACGAAGAGCCTTGCGTCGACGATGTGGGTCTCCGGTTGCCAGCCGAGACGACGGCCCGCTTCGCGTGCAGCACGACGGACGTCCTTCAGCCCGCCCATCTCCCCAAGATCCGCCACTGCTCAGGATCAGCTGCCCGTGGTAGCCCCGGGAGCGAGGCTCAACGAGGCCCGCGTTAGCCCCTCCACGCGGTCGACCAGCTTCTCGTACTGGCGCCGGGCCAGCTCCCTTCGCGGGCATATCGCACAGCTCCCCACCGCTACTCGCAGCAGCATGTGGGCCATGTGTGTGCTGCGAGTACGAAGGCCCTCCCGCCCGTTGGGCGGAAGGGCCTCTGACCAGGCACTTTGCTGTGCCCCCGGCAGGATTCGAACCTGCGACACCCGCTTTAGGAGAGCGGTGCTCTATCCCCTGAGCTACGGAGGCGGGGGGGCTGTCGGTGGTAGGGAACCGACTGACCACCCACAGCGTAGCGGATGCGGTCTTCGGGGTTCGCCCCCGTTGGGCGTACGACCGGCGGGGTGGTGTGTGTGCGGGGGAGGTATTGGGCGCGCAGCGATATAGGGCTTGTGCAACTATTGCGTACGCGCAGGGCGTCGTCTCGGCGGCCTGGAGCGGTGTGCGGGGCGGTGGTGTGTTCGGCCTGGTGGGGCTGACAGCCTGTTAGTGGTGCGTTAGTGGATCACTAATGGATCACCAGCGGCGACGAGCAGGCTTGTCGCAGGGTCCACAGGCGCTCGCCCCCCCCCACAACGTCAGGAAGGCTCATGTCAACAAGCACCAACCTCCGTTCACGTCCGGGCAGCAGGCCGGCGGCGTTCCTCATGACGCTCGTTGCCGCCCTCACCGCTCTCTCCCTCACGTCATGCCGCGGCGACCCTCCGCAGGACAGCGAGGACGGCGAGAGCGGAAAGGGCGCGGTGAGCAACAACGCGGCGCCCGGGGAGATGGCGGCCGCCAAGCCGCTGGGGGACGGCGGGTCGCTCTATCCGCGGGCGATTCGGCTGCGGCACAGCGGGGACGCGAACGGGCGCGTGCTCGCGTCGTCCGTCTCCCACAAGGGGGGCGATGGCGTGGGGGAGATTCAGGAGAGCACCGACGGTGGCGGGAGCTTCCGCCGCGTGGGGACCGTCTCCGACGACAAGGCCGCGGACGGCAAGGGGCTGTGCTGCGCGACGCTGTACGAGCTGCCGCAGCAGGTCGGGGACATGCCCGCCGGGACGCTGCTGTGGGCGGCCTCGTTCGGGCAGGACGAGAAGCCCGAGCCCCGGATGTCGATCCGGGTGTTCAAGAGCACCGATCACGGGCGGAACTGGAGCTATCTGTCCACGGTCGCCACCTCGCCGAACACCAGGGGGCTGTGGGAGCCGGAGTTCTCCATCGATGCCGAGGGGAACCTGGTCTGCCACTACTCCGACGAGACCGATCCGCGGCACAGCCAGAAGCTCGTCGCCGTGCGGTCGAAGGACGGCGTCTCGTGGAGCGGGCCTCGCGACACCGTGACCAGCAAGCTGGCGTCCGACCGGCCCGGGATGCCGGTGGTGCGGAAGCTGCCGAACGGCACGTACGTCATGTCGTACGAGATCTGCGCGGCCGGAGGCAAGTACTCCTGCGTGGCGCATCTGCGCACCTCGCGCGACGGATGGGACTGGGGCGACCCGGCCGACCTGGGCACCCGGGCGGAGACGGCGGACGGGAAGTACTTCCTGCACGCGCCGAATCTGGCCTGGGCGCCGGAGGAGGGGAATCCGCAGGGCAAGCTGCTGCTGGTCGGGCAGGCGATGTACAACAAGGACGGCAGCCGGGCCGAGGCCAGCGGGCGCACGATCTGGACGAACAGCAAGGGCGGGGAAGGGGCGTGGCGTGAGATCCCGGCGCCCGTCGCCGTGAAGTCCGACAAGCTCGACTCCTGCCCCAACTACAGCTCCAGCCTGCTGCCGTCGGAAGACGGCCGGAAGGTGCTGGAGGTCGCGACGGACTACGACGGTGGGGTGTGCCGTCCGTACGTCGCCACCGGGGGGTCGTGACGGAGGAGCAGCCGGGCACCGCTGCGGTGAGCGCAGCGGTGCCCGGCGCTCGAAGGCTCAGGCTCCCGCGGAGCGGAACGGCGCGATCGGGTTCTTCAGCGTGCCGATCAGCTGAAGCGCCCCCGCCGGGTCCTGGAGGTCGACCATCTCGCGGTTGTTGCGCAGCTGGAGCCGGTTGAGGCAGGACAGCGCGAAGTCCTCCGCGAACATGTCGTACTGCTTGAACTTGTCCGCGAGGTGCGGCATCGACTCCTGGTAGCCGCGCACGCTCGCGGCGACCGTCCGCCAGAAGGTGTCCTCCTCGACCAGGCCGTCGGAGACGAGGATGCCGTTGAGGAAGCGCAGGAAGCAGTCGAAGACGTCGGTGAAGACGGACAGCAGCTTCTTGTCCTCGGGGACCTCCGCGCGGATGCGCTCGACGGCCGGGGGCAGGACCGCGTCCGGGTCCATCACCGCGATCTCCTCGGCGATGTCCTTGAAGATCACGCGCTGGACCGCGCCGTCCTCGATGACCAGGATGACGTTCTCGCCGTGCGGCATGAACACCAGGTCGTACGCGTAGAAGCTGTGCAGCACCGGGGTGAGGTAGGCGTCCAGGTAGCGGCGGAGCCAGGCGGCCGGGGTGAGGCCGGATTCCTCGATGAGGGCGCTGACGAAGGAGCCGCCCTCGGCGTCGGTGTGGAGGAGGGAGGCCATGGTGGCGAGGCGCTGGCCGGGCTCCAGGGAGGCGACGGGGCTCTCGCGCCACAGCGCGGCGAGCATCTTGCGGTACGGGGAGTACCGGTTGGTGGCGGCCTCGTACTGGCGGTGGTGGTAGCCGATGGCGGCCCGCTCGCGGATGATCGAGAAGCGGGCGGCCTGGAAGACGTCGTCGGAGGCGATGACGCCCGCCAGCCAGTCGTTGATGGCCGGGGTGGCCTCCATGTAGGCGGCCGAGAGGCCCCGCATGAAGCCCATGTTGAGGACCGACAGGGCGGTCTTCACATAGTGCTTGGCCGGGTCGCTGGTGTTGAAGAAGGTACGGATCGACTGCTGCGCGAGGTATTCGTCCTCACCGGGGCCGAGCCAGACCAGCCGCTGCTGGGCGACCTCGGCGGCGAAGCTGACGGACAGCTTGTTCCACCACTGCCAGGGGTGCACCGGCAGCAGGTGGTAGTCGGCGATGTCGAGGCCGAGGCCGCTGAGGGTGTCCGCGAAGCGGGCCCGGGTCTCCTCGCTCAGCTCGGCGCGGACCAGCGCGTCGTAGTCGAGGTCGGCGGACGCGGTGAAGGTGGAGTGGTCGCGGTGCGCGGCCAGCCAGACCAGCTGGACGGGGCTCGCGGTCTCCGGGGCGTACGAGAGGTACTCGTGGATGCCGAAGCCGAGCCGTCCGTTGTTGGCGACGAAGCAGGGGTGGCCCTCGGTCATCCCCGTCTCGATCTCCTGGAAGCCGGACTTGGCGAGCTGCGCCGCGCCGACCGGCTCGGCGGCCAGCTTGTAGGCCGTACCGGAGAGGGTGGAGCTGATCTCCTCCAGGTACACGGGGAGGATGTCGTCGCTGAGGCCGAGGGCGCCGCGCAGCTCGATGAAGAAGTCGAGGGCGTCCAGCGGGCGCTGCGCGCCGTCCCGGCCGTGGCGGGTGATGCTGTCCGCGTCGACCAGCCAGTGGTCCAGGGTGAGGACGCGGGCGGCGAAGCGGTAGGTCACCGAGCCGTCGTCGCTTTCGACGGCGTACCGGCCGTCGCCGATGGGTTCGGGCTTCAGCAGGCGCTCGTGGGCGAATTCGGCGAGTGCCTTGCGTATGAGGAGGCGGCCCGCCCGCTCCCACAGGTCGGGCGTGAGGTGGGCGACGGCGTCGCGGGGGCTCATCGGGATACTCCTTGCGCGGCGCGCGCGGCGGCGAAGCGCTCGCGCGTGCAGGTACTGAGGTAGGCGTCCTTCTCCGGTTTGGCGATCTTCTCGACGACGTCGAAGCCGACCGCCGCGTTCAGCGCGTGCACCGCGTCGTTGCGGACGTCGGGCTCGACGACGACGCGCCGGACGGCGGGGTCGTCGAAGCAGAACTCCATGACGGTGGTGATCACGGCGAGGGTGAAGCCGTGTACCGGGGTGTCGGTCGGCGCGCACAGGAAGTGCATGCCGATGTCGCCCCTCTGGGGCTCGTACAGCCCCTTCAGCTCGACCTCGGCCGGGTCGTAGCGCTCGGCGAGGAAGGCGGGCTCGTTGTTGTGCAGGCCGATGAACGCCTCGTGGTGCGGATGGTCGGCGATCCTGCGGTATTCGGCCTCGGTGTCGGCGAGGGTCGCGTCCTGCATCATCCAGTAGGACGCCTTGGGGTGGGTCACCCAGCGATGCAGCAGCGCGGCGTCCGCCGCCGGGTCGAGGGTGCGCAGGGCGAAGCCGCCGAGGCGGTCGTCGTCACGCTTGAACACGGTCATGCCAGGGCTCCCTCCGGTGCGCCGAACTCCTGGAAGGCGATCGACTTCTCGACCGGGTACAGCTCGCGGCCCAGCAGCTCACGGATGATCCACGAGTTGCGGTACGGGCCCATGCCCAGGTCGGGGGAGGTGAGGCTGTGGGCCTGGGTGGCACCGTTCTGGAGGAAGATGCCGCGCCCGGTGGTGTCGATGCTGTAGTTGCGGGCGACGTCGAAGCGGCCGTGGCCGTCCCAGCGGATGCGGTCGCGCACCGGCTCCAGGAAGTCGGGAACCTGGTAGCGGTAGCCGGTGGCGAGGACGAGGCCCTGGGTGGTGAGGGAGAAGTCGCGCTCCTGCTCCTCGTGGCGCAGCCCGAGGGTGTACGTACCGGTGGACTCGTCGTACGAGGCGTCGGTGAGCGCGGTGTTGGTGAGCAGCCGGGTGGGCACCGGGCCGTCGACGGAGCGCTGGTAGAGCAGGTCGTAGATGGAGTTGATGAGGTCCGCGTCGATGCCCTTGAACAGGCCCTTCTGCTCGGACTCCAGCCGGTAGCGGGTGTCCTCGGGGAGGGCGTGGAAGTAGTCCACGTACTCCGGCGAGGTCATCTCCAGCGTCAGCTTGGTGTATTCGAGCGGGAAGAACCGCGGGGAACGGGTCACCCAGTTGAGGCGGTAGCCGTGGCTGCCGATGTCGGCCAGCAGGTCCTGGTAGATCTCGGCCGCGCTCTGCCCGCTGCCGACGATCGTGATGGACTCCTTGGCCTGGAGCGCCTCCTTGTGCTCCAGGTAGCGCCCGTTGTGCAGCAGGTCGCCGCCGAGCCCCCGGCAGGTCTCCGGGATGAAGGGCGGGGTGCCGGTGCCGAGCACCAGATGGCGGGCGCGGTGCTCGGTGGTCTCGCCGTTGGTGCGCCGGGAGCGCACGGTGTAGAGGCCGTCGGTGTCGTCGTAACGGACGCTCGTGACCTCGTGGCCGAAGCGCACGCCGGCGAGCTTGCCCGCCGCCCAGCGGCAGTACTTGTTGTACTCGGCCCGCAGCGGATAGAAGATCTCGCGGATGTAGAACGAGTACAGCCGCCCGGATTCCTTCAGGTAGTTGAGGAAGGAGTACGGGGAGGTGGGGTCGGCCAGGGTGACGAGGTCGGCCATGAACGGGGTCTGGAGGGTGACGCCGTCCAGCAGCATGCCCGGATGCCAGTCGAAGTCGGGCTTGCTCTCCAGGAACAGGCCGTCGAGCTCGTCGATCGGCTCGGTGAGGCAGGCGAGGCCCAGGTTGTAGGGGCCGAGGCCGACGGCGATGAAGTCGTATATGTGCGGGGATGACACGGTGGTTCTCCGAGGGGGACGTGCGGTCAGTGCTCAGCCGGGCCAGCGGCTCGGTCGGGCCTGCGGCTCACAGGCCCGCGGCTCAGCTGGCGCGGGAGTGGCTGAGCTCGGGCTCGATGTGCAGGGCCAGGTACTGACCGGCGTGCTCGGCGAGGAGGTCGAGGACGAACGCGATGTCGCTCAGCGACGTCTCCGGGTTGAGCAGGGTGAACTTCAGGTAGTGGCGGCCGTCCACGACGGTGCCCGCCACGACCGCCTCGCCCGAGGCGGCCAGGGCCTCACGGGCGTGCAGATTGGCGCGGTCGACCAGGTCCGGGTCGGAGCCGTCCCCGGGGACGTAGCGGAAGACGAGCGTCGACAGCTGCGGCTCGGTGACGACCTCGAACCGCGGGTCGGTGTCCAGCAGGTTCCAGCCCTCGGCGGCCCGGTCCACGACCTCGTCGAAGAGCGCCCCGACCGCGTCCGCGCCCATGATGCGCAGCGTCAGCCACAGTTTGAGCGCGTCGAAGCGGCGGGTGGTCTGGATGGACTTGTCGACCTGGTTGGGGATGAGCTTCTCGACGCTGCGCGCGGGGTTGAGGTAGTCCGCGTGGTACGTGGCGTGGCTGAGCGTGACGCGGTCGCGGACCAGGACGGCGCTGGAGCTGACCGGCTGGAAGAACGACTTGTGGTAGTCCACGGTGACCGAGTCGGCGCGCTCGATGCCGTCGAGCAGATGGCGGCGGGTGGGGGAGGCGAGCAGTCCGCAGCCGTACGCGGCGTCCACGTGCATCCAGGAGCCGTGCCGGTCGCACAGCTCGGCGATCTCGGGCAGCGGGTCGATGGAGCCGAAGTCGGTGGTTCCGGCGGTCGCGACGACGGCCATGACCACCAGGTTTTCCTGACGGCAGCGGTCGAGTTCGCGGGCCAGGGCGACGGTGCGCATGCGCCGGTCCTGGTCGCAGGGGACCGGGATGACGGCCTCGTAGCCGAGCCCCAGGATGGCGGCGGCCTTCTTCACGGAGAAGTGGCCGGCCTGGGAGGTGAGGATGCGCAGCCGCGGCAGGATCTCGGATTTGGCGACGGTCTCCCCGCTCGCTGCGGCCTCCTTCTCCACCAGCTTGCACGCCTCGTCGCGGGCCAGCAGCAGCGCGTGGAGGTTGGACTGGCTGCCGCCGCTGGTGAAGATGCCGTCGGCGGCCTCGCCGAGCCCGATGCGCTCCGCGGTCCAGTCGATCAGCCGCCGCTCGATGAGGGTGCCGCCGGCGCTCTGGTCCCAGGTGTCGAGGGAGGAGTTGACGGCCGACAGGACCGCCTCGCCCAGCAGCGCCGGGATGACGACGGGGCAGTTGAGGTGGGCGAGGTAGCGCGGGTGGTGGAAGTAGACGGCGTCCTTGAGGTAGACGCGCTCCAGCTCCTTCAGCGCGGCGCGCGGGTCGTCCAGCGGCTGTTCCAGGTCGATGCCGGAGATCTCGGGGGCCAGCTCACCGGGGGTGACGCCGGTGAACGGGCGGTCGGTGCGGGCGACGGTGGAGGCCACCAGGCCGACGCCGTCGGTCACGGAGCGCTGGTAGCTCTCCGCCGTACGGTCGTTGAAGAGGTGGGCCCTGCCATCCGCCGCCCCGGGTATCGACTCCGACGACGGGTCCTCAGCGGTCTGCGCGAGGAAACTCACGGTCTGTCCTTCCTGGAGCATGCGGGCGCGCGGGTGTGGGCGCGCACGCGGGCGTGCGTGTGGGGGTGCCGGTGTGCCGGTGGGGGGGGAAGTGCGGGCAGGCGGGTGCGCCGGCCGGGGGAGCCGGGCGCGCGGTGGCGCGCTCCGGCGATCGGAACCCGTCGGCCAGCTGAGGGACTATCAGTGGGGGGTACCGGTCAGTCGTCGGCTTTCGGGCCGTTGCCGCTCACGGCCTCCTCGACGAGCTGTTCCTCGCAGGCGCCGAGCCGCCAGTAGCCGGTGAAGGTGACGGCCTTGCGCTCGAAGCCGCGTTCGCGCACCAGATGGCGGCGCATCTCCTTGACGGTTCCGGCCTCGCCCGCGATCCACGCGTACGGGGAGCCGGAGGGCAGCTGGGTGGCGCGTACGGAGTCCAGCAGCAGGGCGGAGCGCGGGGAGCCGGGGGCGGCGCCGTCCCGGACCAGCCAGGTGATCTCGGCGTCGGCCGCGGTGCGCAGCCGCTGCATGTCCTCGGCGTGCTGGACCTCGATCCACACCTTCGCCGGGGTGCCCGCGGGCAGCCAGTCGAGGATGCCCGCGATGGCGGGCAGCGCGGTCTCGTCGCCGGAGACCAGCACCCAGTCGGTGCCGGGCGGTGGCCGGAAGTCGACGCCGCCGTTGTCCTCGACGACCGGGCCCAGCAGGGTGACGCGGTCGCCGCTCTCGGCGCGCGCGGCCCAGCGGGCGGCCGGTCCGGTGTCGTGGTGGAGCGCGAAGTCGACGTCGATCTCGTCGGGTTCGCGGCGCTGCTCGCGCACCGTGTACGAGCGCATGATGCCGCGTACGGCCGGGTCCATCGCGCGCCAGCTGGCGAACCAGCCGTCGCCGTCCTCGACCGGCACGACCGGCGCGGGCTGGCCGGGGTGCGGCAGGAACAGTTTGAAGCGCTGGTCGCGGCCGCCGGCGGTGAAGTTTCCGAGGCCGGTGCCGCCGAAGGTGATCCGGGACATGGAAGGGCCGAGTGCCCGGGTCCGTACGACGTGCGCGTCGAAGAAGCGGAACGGTACGGCGGTGGCGGGGCGGGTGGCGGTGGCTGCGGTGGTCATGGGATCGACGTCTTCCCTTCGCTTGCCGTGGTCGGGGCCGGTGGCCGGTCGGTCAGGCTGAACCGGACAGTCAGGCTGAACCGGTCAGCGCGTCAGCTGACCTTCTTCGCGTCCTGAATGGCCTTGGTGAGGGACTCGATGAGCGGGGCCGCACCGGCGTACGAGAAGCGCGGCTCGCTGCTCCAGGGCGTGATCTGGTCCGCCTTGACGGCGGGGAGTTTCGACCAGGTCGGCTTGGACGTCAGGGCGCTGGGCTGGAGGGTCGCGGTGCGGTTGTCCAGGAACAGCACATCCGCGTCGTACTTGTCGGCGTTCTCCCAGCTCAGGCTCTCGAAGTAGCCGCCCTTGTCGGGCTTTCGCGGCTGTACGAGGTCGACGCCCAGCTCCTTGAAGTACAGCAGGTCGGCGCTGATCTCCGGGTTGGAGACATAGAAGAGGTCGGCGCTGGCGGAGCAGGCCATGACCCGGATCTTGTGCGACTTGGCCGTCTTGCGCAGTTCCTCGGACGCCTTCTCGAAGCGGGCCTTGGCGTCGGTGACCTTCTTGGCCTTGAGGTCCGCGCCGAGCGCCTCGGCCAGCGCGGCGTAGCGCTTGATGGGCTCCAGCATGGAGACCCGGCCGGTGGTGATGGCGCAGCTGGGGGCCAGTTGGAGGATCTTCTTCTTGCTGTCGTCCGGGATGTAGAAGAGCGCGCCCGGGTCGAACATGTTGGTGATCAGCAGATCGGGGCTGAGCGAGGCGTACTTCTCGACGTTGAACTGGCCCCAGGTCTGGCCGAGGCTGGTCAGCCGGTCGACGTCGATGTCCCCGGCCTGCGGGTCCGGCTTGCCGTTCTTCAGCTTGGTGGGGCCGAAGACGCCGGTGATCTGCTTGTCGATGCCGAAGTCGTACAGCGCTGCCGCCGCGGCGACGTAGGCGACGATGTGCTCGGGCGTGCCATCGGTGCTGATCTTCTTCTTGCGGTCGTCCGTGAACGACCAGGAACCGCCGCCCTTTCCGTCGCCGGAGCCCGAACCGCCCTTGCCGCCACAGGCGGTGACGAGGGCTCCGAGTCCGGTGGCGCCGCCCGCGGCGAGGAGACCGCGACGGGAGAGCGGAAGTTCTCTGGCCTGGCGCATGGACCGCATGGTGGTGCCTTTTCTCAAGACGTACGGGGACGGTGCCCAGGGGACGGCACCCCGAAGGCGTACTTAGGTTAGCCTAACCAAGCTGATTGTCCAGTGGCCGGGCTCACCCGGCCCCATGCGTTTGAGAGGCGTGGGCGCTCGTTCAGCGCCGTTTCCCAGGGGCTTTCACAGGTCCAGCACCAGTTTCGGGCCCCGGCAGCGTGAGACGCAGATCATCATCGTTTCGCCCGACGCGCGCTCCTCGTCGGTGAGTACGGAGTCGCGGTGGTCCACCTCGCCCTCGATGACATCCGTCTCGCACGTACCACACGTGCCCTCCTCGCAGGAGTACAAAACCGGCACCCCTGCCTCCTCCAGGGTGCGCAGCACGCTCCGTCCGGGTTCGACGGTGAGGGAGCGTCCCGATCGGTCGAGGATCACTTCAAAACCGCCGGAATTCCCGTGCTGCGGCTCGCCGTTCGCATCGTTCTGCTCGCCCTCGTCCGCCGTACGGGGCTGGAACCGTTCGGTGCGCAGCGCACCGTCCGGCCAGGCGCGGCACCGCTCCTCCGCCACCCGCAGCAGCGGCTCCGGGCCGCAGCAGTAGACCAGGGTGCCGGGGGCGGGCTCGGCGAGATGCGCGGCGAGGTCGAGCAGCCCCGCCTCGTCCTGCGGCACCAGCCGCACCTTCTCGCCGTAGGCGGCGGCGAGTTGGTCCGCGAAGGCCATGGAGCCGCGGGTGCGCCCGCCGTACAGCAGCGTCCAGTCGGCGCCCGCGGCCTCGGCGGCGGCCGTCATGGGGAGGATCGGGGTGATGCCGATGCCGCCCGCGATGAACAGATAACGGGCGGCGGGGCGCAGCGCGAAGTGGTTGCGCGGCCCGCGCACCCGCACCCGCGTGCCTTCGGCGAGCGTGTCGTGGACCCGGGCGGAACCGCCGCGTCCGTCGGGCGCCCGCAGCACAGCGATCCGCCACGTCGTACGGTCCGCCGGGTCCCCGCACAGCGAGTACTGCCGGATCAGCCCGTCACCGAGGACGAGGTCGACATGGGCACCGGGCTCCCAGCCGGGCAGCTCGTGCCCCGCCGGATGGCGGAGTGCGAGCGTCACCACGTCCGCCGCCGCGTCGGTGCGCTCGGCGACCAGCAGGGTGTCGTCGTACGGATGGCCATCGGCGGCCGCGGGGCCTTCGGGGGCGCTGCTCACTCGGTGGTGCCTTTCTGGTTGTCGGCCGTCGGCGCGGTGTGTCCTTCGGGGTGCGCGAGCATCCACTGCCACAGCTCGACCGGGTCCTGCGCGGTGCGCTCCGCGCCGCAGTGGCAGACGCCGTGCAGCACGTCGGTGCCGGGCAGCCAGTCGATCCGGTAGACCTCGGCGCTGGGCGCGCCGCTCATGGCGCGGCCGTGGTCGCCGGGCCGGGCGTCGGGGCGGTGCGCTGCTCGCCCTCGGCGGCGAGGCGGGCGAGGATGCGGCGCGCGGCCAGACCGCCGGTGTCGATGTTGATGCTCAGCTCCTGATAGCCCTCGCGCTCGGTGTCCAGCGCCTTCTGGAGCAGGTTCAGCGCGTCCACGTCCTGCCGCACGACGGTGCGGTTGAAGTCGTGGAGGAAGGTGGTGACTTCGTCGTCGTCCTGGGCGAAGTCCCGGGAGACGGCCCAGAAGTCGTACACCGTGCGGTCGGTGGAGGGCGTGATGGCGTACGTGATCTCCACATGGAAGGCGTTCGGATCGGAACCGTCGGCCTCCGGCAGCACCCCGGTCGGGGCGATGCGGCTGTGCAGCAGATACAGACAGGGCGCGTGGTACTCGATGTCCTGCCAGCGGGTGATGCGGCCATCGATGCCAGTGGAGCGGGCGTAGAAGGGCGGGCATTCGGCGTCGTCCATGTGGCGGCTGACCCGCACGATGCCCGCGCCCTCGTCGACCTCGGTGGTGATGGGGGTCTCGGCGACCTCGGGGGTGCCGATGTAGCCGCCGTGCAGATACGTCTCGTGCGACAGGTCCATCAGGTTGTCCACGAGCAGCCCGTAGCCCGCGTCGATCGGCTCCATGCCGCCGACCGTCCGCCAGCGCGGATCGGCGAGCCAGGGGGCGCGCGGGATCGCGGCCGGATCGGCGAGCGCGGGATCGCCGATCCACACCCAGACCAGCGAGTCCTGCTCGACGACGGGGTACGAGGCGACCCGGGCGGTGCGCGGGACGCGCTTCTGGCCGGGCACGAACACACAGGTGCCGGAGGCGTCGTAGGTGAAGCCGTGGTAGCCGCAGACGACCTTGTCGCCGTCGAGGCGGCTGGCGGAGAGCGGATAGCGGCGGTGCACACAGCGGTCGGCGAGCGCGACGACGGCGTTGTCGGATTCGGTGCGGTAGAAGGCGATGGGCTCGTTCAGGATGGTGCGCCCCAGCAGCTCACGGCCGACCTCCCGGCCATAGGCGGCGACGTACCACTGGTTCCGTGCGAATGCGGTCATGCACAGCAGCGTGGTGACGGGGGTCATACACGGGCAACGGCCCTTCCACTCAGTGGAAGGGCCGCCGATGGCAAGGGGGGTCAGCTGCCGAACTGCCAGAAGACCGAGTGGTCCAGCGTCATCAGGACGGCCAGCAGGATCACGTCGGCGACGCCGAGCGCGATGCCGAGCAGCGCGCGGCCCCGGCGCTCGGTCTCCCGGGCGAGCGCGAGCGTGCCGAGGACGATGGCGCAGGGCCCGAAGACCGCGTTGAAGAGGAGGGTGCCGATGAGGCCGAGCACGAAGGAGGCGACGGCCATGCCGTCGGCGTCCCGGCGCGCGCGGACCGGCGAGGTGCGGGTGGGTGCGGTGAGTGCCATGGGTCAGCTCTCCTTGTGTCCGGTGCGTTCACGGATGAAGAAGACGAGCAGCCATGCGCCGATGACGCCGGAAGCGGCGAGGAAGACCGGGAGCGGGGTATGTGCCGCCGCGCCCAGCAGAACCCCCATCAGGGCGAGAGCCGCGACGATGAAGAGCATGTGAGCCTCTCTCATGGTGGTGGATCCGGGATGCGGATTGTCATTGAGTGAACAATTGGATTCACAACTGTTCACTGACATCTAGGCTACCCCCGCGTACGGCTGGCCAAGGTCGGCGAACACCTGTTTACTGGAATGATATGAGTCACACATGCGGGATCCGCGAGGCCCGTAAGCGCAAATCGCGCCGCGCGCTGCTCGACGCGGCGCTGGGGCTGCTGGCGGACCAGAGCCTCAGCAGCCTGGGACTGCGGGAGGTCACCCGGGTGGTGGGCATGGCCCCGGCCGCCTTCTACCGGCACTTCCGGGACATGGCCGATCTGGGCGTGGCGCTGGTCGAGGAGTCCCTGGGCAGCCTCCAGGGCATGATCCGCGCGATCCTCGCCGAACGGGACGGTGACGAGGAGCGGATCGATGCCGTGATGGAGGCCGTCGCCGAGCATGTGCGCCGCCACCCCACCCACATCCGCTTCATCGCGCGCGAACGCCACGGCGGAGTGCGGCCGGTGCGGGAGGCGATCGCCGCCGAACTGGGCCTGCTGGCCGACGAGGTCGCCGCGGCCTTCGCGCCCCGGCTCACCCCGGCGGGCTGGCCGCCGGAGGATGTCCGGATGCTGGCCGAGCTGTATGTCGACCGCATGGTGACGACGGCGACCGCGTTCATGGAGGCGCAGGACGACGTGGGGGAGCACGAGCGGATCGCCGAGACCGCCCGTAAGCAGCTGTTGCTGATCAGCCTCGGGCGCCGGCACTGGCGCGACGCGTGACCTCGACGCGGTAGGAGCCGTCCGCGTCCCGGCCGGTGACGCGGACGCGTACGCGCACGCCGCCCGCGCCCCCCTCGTACGTCTCGCCGGGGCCGAACGCCGCGTCGCTGAGCCCGGGATGGACGTTGCGCTCCTGGGTGCAGCCACGGCCGCCGGGGGAGCTGTCCAGGACGGTGACCGGGCCGCCGCCCGAGTCGACCCGGGTGTCCACCCAGGTCACCAGGACGCCGGGCTTGCACACCGCCTCGTCGTTGCCGCCGG
Source organism: Streptomyces sp. NPDC021115 (assembly GCF_044333065.1). Taxonomy (NCBI): domain Bacteria; kingdom Bacillati; phylum Actinomycetota; class Actinomycetes; order Kitasatosporales; family Streptomycetaceae; genus Streptomyces; species Streptomyces sp. NPDC021115. Next base: position 1,020,440 of record NZ_JBIRQF010000001.1, on the reverse strand, counting down.
TGTCGCGCGCCTCCAGGGCGTATCCGGTGGAGTCCGAGACCGGTACGAAGACCAGTTTGGTGCCCTCGGGCCGGTGCAGCGGCGACAGCGTGTGCACCGTGGTGCCGGGGTGGGCGGCGCAGTCGACCTGGCGGGCGCCGAGCCAGCCGAGCTTCCACTTGTGCCAGGCCAGCAGGTCGTTGCCGGCGCCCCAGTCCTCGGACATCACATCCCAGTGGCCGACGTTGTCGCCGCCGTCGCGGGTGTAGAGGTCGGGGAGGCCGAAGACATGGCCGTTCTCGTGCGGAAGGACTCGGAAGCCGGTCTTCCGGAGCGAACCGGAACCGTCGTCCTGACGGCTGTAGACAAAGGAGACATTGGCCAGCGGAACCCCGTCCGCGGTCGGGGCGCGCTGGTTGTCGGCGTACGTCACGGAGAGCACCGCATGCGCGGCGGGTGGCCCGGCGTTGGGGGTGACCAGGACGTTCACCAGGTCGTAGCGGCGGAAGTCCACCTTCGGGTCGGCCGTTCTCGCTATGTCGGCGACCAGCTTGCGGTAGCCGGGATCGAAGGGGCTGCCGCGCTTTATGCCGTACGAGCGGAACGAGTGCGGCATGCGCAGCCAGTGGTCGATCGGCATCGCGGGCCGGTAGTCGAGCCGTCCGTAGGAGCTGCGCGCGAACCACCGCGAGGTCTGCGGGAAGAACTCCTCGAAGCGCTCGCGGGCCGTGCCCTTGCCGCGCACATCCGGGAAGTCGATCATCAGGTTGAGGGCGTTGACCGTCCCCGTGCTGCGGCTGTAGCCGCGGTTGGTGGGGACGCCCTCGGACATCTGGAGCCCGCGCCCGGGGGCGAGGGAACACGGTTCGAGCGACCCGGGCTCCGCCGTGGTCACCGGCGCGGGGGCCCGCTTGGCGGCGGCCGGTTTCCCCGGACGCGGCATCGCCGCCGGGGCGACCACCGCGACCGTGAGCACGGTGGCGGTGAGGAACGCGCTGCCTCGGCGGAGCCTGCGTATTCGAGGGCGGGTGGCCTCGCGGGTCTGCTTCATTGCCGCCCACGGTGTGCCGGGGCGCGCCGTGGCGCCCCCGGGGTGCGTCCGGGCGGGGGAAGCCGCTGGGCCGGTCGGGCGAAATCCGCGCGTATCAGGTGTGAGGCAGGTCACCTACGGACCGAGAAATTCCGGGGACTGGTTCCCCGTTTAACCCGGTGACCGCATAAACGGGGACTGACTCCCCGGAAATCTTGAACCTCGCATCGCCCGATGCCGGGGACGAACGGACACGGAAGGGGAGCTGTCATGGCCGGAGCCACCGCCGCACGAGCCGCGGATCGCGCACGGCACGCACCGCCCCGACTGCGTGCCGACGCCCTGCGCAATCGGGAGCGGATCATCGGTGCCGCACGCGAAGTGCTCGTCGAGTACGGGGCCGAGGTCCCGCTCGACGAGATCGCCCGCCGGGCGGGAGTCGGCAACGCCACCCTCTACCGGCACTTCGCCGACCGCCGTGAACTGATCCACCACGTGACCCTGTCGGTGATGTCCCGCGTCGCCGAGCAAGCCGAATCGGCCCTGGTCGAGGAGCCCGACGCCTTCGTGGCGCTGGGGCGCTTCGTCCACGCGGCGGCGGACGAGCGGATCGGCGCGCTGTGCCCCCTGCTCTCCGACGGCATCGACAAGGAGCACCCCGACCACATCGCTGCCCGCGACCGCCTGGACGCCGGTATCGACGCCCTGATGGGGGCCGCCCGAGCCGCCGGCCGACTCCGCGCCGACATCGACGTCGGCGATCTGATGGTCGCCCTCACCCAGCTCACCCGGCCGCTGCCCGGCAGTGGCTGCGTGGACTTCGACGCCTTCGTGCACCGGCACCTACAGCTGTTCCTGGACGGCCTGTCGGCTCCGGCGCGCTCCGAACTTCCCGGCTCCGCCGTCACCTTGGAGGATCTTCAGCACCGGCCGTGACGCAGCTCGCACCCGGCCGTTCACCGAGCACCGCTTACTTTTCGCGCGTCCACCGGTCTTGAATGCGTACGACGTCGCGCTTCGATCGCCGCTACGGCTTCTTCTTCTCCTTCCACTGAACTGACTCCGCCCGGTCCTCGGTCGGGTGTCAAACGTCCCATTTCTCACTCTCCGCACCGCTAGGTAGGCCCACCCATGCCTGAAACGGCCCTGAACAAGGCTCCCTACGTCGATCCCCTGCGCTGGAAAGCGCTGATATTCATCGCCCTCGCGCAGCTGATGGTCGTCCTCGACGCGACCATCGTGAACATCGCGCTGCCCTCGGCCCAGGCCGACCTGAACATCTCCGACGGCAACAAGCAGTGGGTCATCACCGCCTACGCGCTCGCCTTCGGCGGCCTGCTGCTGTTCGGCGGCCGGATCGCGGACCTGTGGGGCCGTAAGCAGACCTTCATCGTCGGGCTGATCGGCTTCGCCGCGGCCTCGGCGCTCGGCGGCGCCGCGGTGGGCAGCGGCATGCTGCTCGGCGCCCGCGCCCTCCAGGGCCTCTTCGGCGCGCTGCTCGCGCCCTCCGCGCTCTCGCTGCTCGCCGTGATGTTCACCGACCCGAAGGAGCGGGCCAAGGCGTTCGGCGTCTTCGGCGCCATCGCGGGCGGCGGCGGTGCCGTGGGCCTGATCCTCGGCGGCGTGCTCACCGAGTACCTGGACTGGCGCTGGACGTTCTTCGTCAACATCCCGTTCGCCATCGTCGCCGCGGTCGGCGCGATCGCCGTGGTCCGCGAGCCCACCGAGAGCCGTAACCGCTCCAGGCTGGACGTCCCCGGAGTGCTGCTCGCCACCTCGGGCCTGGTCTCGCTGGTCTACGCCTTCACCCGCGCCGAGTCCGACGGCTGGACCGCGCGCCCGACCGTCGCCCTGTACATCGCGGCCGCCGTGCTGCTGACCGCCTTCGTGTTCGTCGAGTCCCGGGTGAAGGCGCCGCTGCTGCCGCTGCGCGTCATCACCGACCGCAACCGCGGCGGGGTCTACGCCTCGCTGGGCCTCGCCGTCATCGCCATGTTCGGTCTGTTCCTGTTCCTCACCTACTACATGCAGATCGTCAAGGGATACAGCCCGGTCGAAACCGGTCTGGCCTTCCTGCCGATGGTCGCGGGCATGATCACCGGCTCCACGCAGATCGGCGCCCGGCTGATGACCCGGGTCCCGCCGCGGCTGCTGATGGGCCCGGGCTTCCTGGTCGCCGCGTCCGGCATGCTGCTGCTGACCCAGATCGACCTCGACAGCTCGTACCCGGCGCTGATCCTGCCCGCGATCATGCTGCTCGGCCTCGGCATGGGTACGGCCTTCATGCCCGCGATGAGCCTGGCCACCCATGGGGTCGAGCCGCGTGACGCGGGCGTCGCCTCCGCGATGGTCAACACCTCGCAGCAGGTGGGCGGCGCGATCGGCACCGCGCTGCTCAACACCATCGCCGCCAGCGCCACCACGGCGTACGCCAAGGGCCACGCGGCCACGGGCTCGTCGCCCAAGCTGCTCCAGCTCCAGTCGATGGTGCACGGCTACACCGCGGCCATCGCCTGGGCGGTCGGCATCCTGCTGCTGTCCGCGGCGATCGCCACCACGCTGATCAGCGCCGGGAGGCAGGACGGCGCCGCGGGCGGCGCGGTCGCCGGTTCGGCCGACGGGGCGGTCGAGGACGCTGTTCCGGTCATGGCGCACTGACGGCGCGCACTGCCGGTGCGCAGGACTGCGTATGGGCCCCGCTCCCCGGTATTCGCCCGGGGGGGGCGGGGCCTTCACGTGCCGGGTGTGCTCAGCGCAGCCAGGGGAGGTCGGCGCCCTCGGGCTGGAGGCCGTCGGCGATGATCCGGCAGACGTCGCCGAACTGGGCGATCTGCTCCGAGGTGAGCCGGTCGAAGATCGCTGAGCGGACGGCCTCGACATGGCCGGGGGCGGTCTGCTTGAGGACGTCGAACCCCTTCTTGGTGAGGACCGCGTTCTGTCCGCGCTTGTCGGAGGGGCAGTCCTCGCGCCGCACCCAGCCGTCCTTCTCCATGCGGGTGATGGCGTGGGAGAGCCGGGACCGGGTGATCTTGGCGGCCTCGGCCAGCTCCGTCATCCGCATCTGGTGGCGGGGCGCCCAGGAGAGCTTCACCAGCAGGCTGTAGTAGACGTGCGGCATGCCCGCGTCGCGCTGGAGCTGACGGTCGAGATGGTCCTCCAGCAACATGCTGGCCTGGATGTACGCCAGCCAGGCGCGCTGCTCGTCATCGTCCAGCCAGCGGGGCTCGTCGGCGGCGTCTGCGGGGGATTTCATGGCGTCCACATCGTTCATTGTAAGTCTACTTCTTGAATTTTAAACAAGTGTGCGGTACCGTTATCGGGCTAGTGCTTGAGACTTCAAGCTTTATGGTCTTCGTCTGGCCGAGGAGTCGCCGCCGTGTCGCGCATGCCCGCCCTCTATCTCAGTCATGGTGCTCCGCCGCTCGCCGATGATCCGGTCTGGCCCGGGCAGCTCGCCGCCTGGTCGGCGGAGCTGCCGCGGCCCACCGCCATTCTGATGATCTCCGCGCACTGGGAGGAGGCCCCGCTCGCCATCGGGGCCACCGAGACGGTGCCGCTGGTCTACGACTTCTGGGGATTTCCCCAGCACTACTACCGGGTCCGCTACGCCGCGCCCGGCGCTCCCGAGCTGGCCGAACGGGTCCGTAAGACGCTGCGCGCGGCGGGTACGCCCGTCCAGGACATCCCCGACCGCGGGCTCGACCACGGTGCGTACGTACCGCTGGTCGAGATGTACCCGGACGCCGACATTCCCGTCCTCCAGGTCTCGATGCCGACGTTGGACCCGCGGAAGCTGATGGACATAGGCCGCAAGCTCGCCCCGCTGCGCGACGAGGGAGTGCTGATCGTTGGCAGCGGCTTCTTCACCCACAACCTGGCCGCGCTGCGGCACTCAGGCCCGACGCCGCCCGGCTGGTCGACCGAGTTCGACGACTGGGGGCAGAGCGCGCTCGCCGGGCAGGACATCGACGCGCTGCTCGACTTCGAGCACGCTTCCCCGAGCGGCTCCCTCGCCCACCCGCGCACCGAGCACTTCGCCCCGCTGTTCGTCACGCTGGGCGCGGCGGAGTCGGAGCTGGGCAGTCAGCGGAGTGTGATCGACGGCTTCTGGATGGGGCTGGCGAAGCGGTCGGTGCAGTTCGGCTGAGGGCTGCTCGATTCGCTTGGTCCGGGCGGGCGAGTCAGTCCGAGTGGGCATGGAAGACGTAGAACGACACCGCCGCCGTCGACAGCGCCACCCCCAGGCCGACGCCGGTCGCCCGTCCGACCGCCGCCCCGCTCAGGCAGTACAGGAAGCCGATCACGCAGCCGAGGAGCGTTCCGTACAGCCCAGCCCTGACCTCCGGCAGCAGCCGTCCCTGGAACCGCCCGACCAGATAGCAGGCCGCGCCGACGACGATCGCCGCCGCCACACCGAGGAGCGTGGCGGAGGGCAGGGTCATGCCCTGGTTGCGGCCGATGAAGATCGCGTAGCCGCCGCTGAGGACGCCCAGTACGACGGGGACCGCCCAGGAGGCGGAGGCGTGGAGCGGTACGGCGGGGAGATGCGGCCGGTGGCGCCGGTGCGCCGGGGCCGAAGCGGAACCGTTCATGGCGGGACCTCCTCCCCTCCAGCGCACACCCGCCCGGGGCCTCCGGCAAGCCCGGGCCCGGTGGCGTGCTCGGGCAACCAGATGGCCATGGGATCCGTCTTGTGAAGTGAGAGCCGAGGTGAAAGGCGGGGGGAAGGTGGCCGTTCCGATGCGATGCGCGCCCCTGACCAGTGCTTTCTTCGAGCTGCTGCGTCGCGCTGAACCCCCTGCGGGGGCACAGGGTACTGCATGATCGTAAAAAGCTGGGCGCGGCTTGGGAATTCTGTCCGGATTCCAGTCGTTGTTTCCATCGGACGGGGCACCCGCCCAGGGAACCGTTCATAGTCCGCGCCCGATCCATCTGTAAGGGAGCACGCATGGCAACCCGTGCCGTCGCCCGCAATCAGTCCACCACCGGTGGCGCTGATGGGGCCAACAGTGTTCGCGCCACAGGCGGGGAGATCGCCGATCGCGACCTGGTCGGCATGTATCTCGACGAGATCGCTCGCACCCCGTTGCTGGACGCGGCGAAGGAGGTCGAGCTGTCCCAGGCTGTCGAGGCGGGTGTATATGCCCAGCAGATCTTGGACGGAGAGGCCGAGGACACCGGAGCCGCGGGTGCGAGCCGAGAGGAGCTCGAGGCCATAGCGGCCGAGGGCGCCCGCGCCAAGGATGTCTTCATCCGCTCCAATCTGCGCCTGGTCGTGGCCGTGGCGCGCCGTTATCCGCGCAGTGGTCTGCCCCTGCTGGACCTGATCCAGGAGGGCAACGCGGGCCTGGTGCGCGCCGTGGAGAAGTTCGACTACACCAAGGGTTTCAAGTTTTCGACCTATGCCACGTGGTGGATCCGCCAGGCCATCACGCGCTCGATCGCTGACCAGTCCCGTACGATCCGGCTGCCCGTCCACCTGGTCGAGGAGCTGGGCCGGATCCGCCGGGTGCAGCGTGAGTTCAACCGTGAGCACGGCCGCGAGCCGGAGCACACGGAGATCGCCGAGGAGCTGGGCTCCACCCCGGAGCGGGTCTCGGACGTGCTCGACTGGGCGCGCGACCCGGTCAGCCTCAACATGTCGGTGGACGACGAGGGCGAGACCCAGTTCGGCGACCTGTTGGAGGACACCTCGGCCGTCTCGCCCGAGCAGTCGGTGATGACGCTGCTGCGCAGCGAGGAGCTGGAAGACCTCATCGGCCGCCTCGACGACCGGACCGCCTCCATCATCAAGGCGCGGTACGGCATCGACGACGGGCGGGAGCGCACGCTCACCGAGGTCGGAAAGCAGCACGGGCTCACGCGTGAGCGCATCCGCCAGATCGAGAAGCACGCCTTGCTGGAACTGAAGAAGATGGCCCGTCAGACCGGCTTCGACGCCGCGGCTTGAGCCGCCGCGCCCGTATGGACCGACTGCACGCCACAGACCCCATAGACCGAGCCCCGGCGCACTCCCCCGAGCGCCGGGGCTCTTCCTTGCCCTTCCCTGCCTTCCTCGCCCGATCGGGCTGCTGGGCTGCTCAGGCAGCGAAGCCGCCGTCCACGGAGATCGAGGCCCCGCTGATGTAGCGGCCGCTCTCGCCCGCGAGGTGGGCGACGGTCGCGGCCACCTCCGACGGCAGCCCGTAGCGGCCGAGCGCGGTGAGGCCGCTCAGCATCGCGGCGCTCTCGCCGTCGGCGGGGTTCATGTCGGTGTCGATCGGGCCGGGGTGGATGAGGTTGACGGTGATGCCGCGCGGGCCCAGCTCACGGGCGAGCGCCTTGGTCAGGCCGGTCAGCGCCGTCTTGCCGGTCGCGTAGAGGCTGCTGCCGGGGAAGGCGGCGCGCTCGGCCAGGCAGCTGCCGATGTTGATGATCCGCCCGCCGTCGGCCAGCCGCCCGACGGCTGCCTGGGCGGTCAGGAACGGCGCCCGGACGTTGATGTCCAGGGCGCGGTCGATGTCCTCCAATGACAGCTCGGTGACCGGGCCGAGGGCTCCCACGCCCGCGTTGTTGACCAGGATGTCCAGGCGCCCGAACTCGTCGGCGGCCCCCGCGACGGCCGCCCGCACCGCCTCCGGGTCCGCGCCGTCGGCCCGTACGGCCAGGGCACGGCGGCCCAGCGTCTTGATCCGTTCGACGACGGACGCCGCACGATCGGCCCGGTCGCGGTAGGTCAGGGCGACATCGGCGCCGTCCTCGGCGAGCCGGAGGGCGATGGCCTCGCCGATGCCGCGGCTGCCGCCGGTGATCAGGGCCGCCTTGCCGTCGAGTGTCATGTCCGCTCCCGGATGCGATGAATGCGATGTATGCGGTGAACGCCGTGCATGCGACGAAGGGCATTGAAGGTACTGCTCGGCGGCGGACATCGGGGGTGAACAGGCCCGGACTTTCGGAGTTGGCCCGAGTCTGCCCGGTCGAGTTTGTTTCGTGCCCGAGTCTGTTTACTTTCCGGAAGCGGCGACGTAATCTGGCCGCGAAATCACAGGTTCGGGCATGGAAGGGACGTAAACCCACATGTACGCACCGGAGCGTCAGCAGGAGATCCTCCGGCTCGCCCGCGACAGCGGACGGGTGGATGTCCTGTCCCTCGCCGAGGAGTTCCAGGTCACCGCCGAGACCGTACGGCGCGATCTGCGGGCCCTCGACCGGGCCGGGTTGGTGCGCCGCGTGCACGGGGGCGCGATCCCGGCCGGACGCCTCGACTTCGAGCCCGACCTCGCCGAGCGAGAGGGCACCGCCGCCGACGAGAAGGACCGCATCGCGCGCGCCGCCCTCGCCGAGCTGCCCGCCGACGGCAGCGTGATCATCGACGCCGGTTCGACGGCGGCCCGGTTCGCTGCCGCCATCCCTCTGGAAGCCGGGCTCACCGTGGTCACCCACGCGCTGCCGATCGCCGCGCGCCTCGCCGACCACCCCGGCATCGCCCTGCACCTGGTCGGCGGCCGGGTCCGGCACCGCACCCGGGCCGCCGTCGACGCCTGGGCGCTGCGCGGCTACGGCGAGATCAGGGCCGACGTCGTCTTCCTCGCCACCAACGGCTTCTCCCCGGACAGCGGGCTGACCACCCCCGACCTCGCGGAGGCCGCCGTCAAGCAGGCCATGATCAGCGCCGCCCGCCGGGTCGTCCTGCTCGCCGACTCCGGCAAGTTCGGCCAGGAGCACTTCGCCCGCTTCGGCGGCCTCGACGATGTCGACCTGCTGATCACGGACACCGGTCTCGACCCACAGGACGCCCTCGCCATCGAAAAGCAGGGCACGGAAGTAGTACGCGCATGATCCTCACCGTCACCCCCAATCCCAGCCTGGACCGTACGTACGAGATCCCGGCGCTGGAGCGCGGCGCCGTGCTGCGGGCCACCACCGACCGGGTCGACCCCGGCGGCAAGGGCGTCAACGTCTCGCGCGCCGTGGCCGCCGCCGGGCACCGCACCGTGGCCGCTCTGCCGCTCGGCGGACCCGAGGGCGCGCTGCTGGCGCGGCTGCTCGAAGAGCTGGGCATCGAGGCGGCGGGCGTGCCGGTGCGCGGCTCGACCCGGGTCAACATCTCCGTCGCCGAGCCGGACGGCACCCTGACCAAGCTCAACGCGAGCGGACCCGAGCTGAGCGACGCCGAGGCCGAGGCCCTGCTGGAGGCGGTGCGGAGCCGGGTCGCCGGCGCCGACTGGATCGCCTGCTGCGGCAGCCTCCCGCGCGGGCTCGCCCCCGAGTGGTACGCCGAGCTGGTCGCCCGGGCCCACCGCGCGGGGGCCAGGATCGCCCTGGACACCTCAGGCCCCTCCCTGACCGCCGCGCTGCGCGAGCGCCCCGATGTGGTGAAGCCCAACGCCGAGGAACTCGCCCAGGCCGTCGGCCGCCCGATCGCCACCGTGGGCGAGGCGGTCAAGGCCGCCGAGGAGCTGCGCGAGCTGGGTGCCCGCGCCGTCCTGGCCAGCCTCGGCGCCGACGGTCAGCTGCTGGTCGACGGGACCGGCACGTACTTCGGCACGGCCAAGGTCACGGCCGTCCGCAGTAATGTCGGTGCGGGTGATGCGTCCCTCGCCGGATTCCTCGCCGTGGGCGGCACCGGAGCCGCCGCGCTCGCCTCGGCCGTCGCCCATGGCGCGGCCGCTGTACAGCTGCCGGGCAGTGCCATGCCGACCCCGGCCGACCTGGACCCGTCCGCGGTCACGACGACCTCGGACGTCCCGCTGGACCGCGCACTCAAGGAGCCCGCGTGACCGGCCCGACCCACTCCCACCCCCCAGTCCCCACCCCCTCCGCCCGCCTGCCACAGGGCGGTATCGCACCCAAGGGAGCCGCGAGATGAGTGATTTGATCACCGCGGATCTGGTCGACCTTGACCTGTCCGCCGACACCAAGGAAGCCGCCGCCCGGTCGCTCGCCGAGCGCATGGTCGCGGCCGGCCGGGTCACCGACCTCGACGGCTTCCTCGCCGACGTGGCGGCCCGCGAGGAGCAGATGCCGACCGGCCTGGACGGCGGCATCGGCATACCTCACTGCCGCAGCGAGCATGTCACCGAGCCGACGCTGGCCTTCGGGCGCAGCACGGCCCGGATCGACTTCGGCGCGCCGGACGGACCGGCCGACCTGATCTTCCTGATCGCGGCCCCCGCGGGGGCGGACAGCGATCATCTGACGATCCTGTCCAGCCTTGCCCGGCATCTGATGAACGCCGAGTTCACCGGCGCCCTGCGGGCCGCCGACGACCCGGCCCGGGCGGCCGCGCTGATCCGCGGTGACGAGGAACCGTCCGCCGCCTCGGACAGCGCCTCGGACGGCGCTTCGGAGGCGCCCGCGGCCGAGGAGCCGCAGGACGCGGCGAGCGGCCCGGCGGAATCGGCCGCAGCCCCCGAGCCCGCCGGGACCGTGTCCGCACCGGCGGCCGCGGCGGCGCCTTTCCGGATCGTCGCCGTCACCTCCTGTCCCACCGGCATCGCGCACACCTACATGGCCGCCGAGTCGCTGGAGAACGCGGCCCGCGAGGCCGGTGTCGAGCTGGTGGTGGAGACCCAGGGCTCGGCCGGGTTCGAGAAGCTGCCCGCCGCCACCATCACCGCCGCCGACGCCGTGATCTTCGCGCATGACGTGGAGGTCCGGGACAAGGAGCGGTTCGCCGGGAAGCCGACGGTGGACGTCGGGGTCAAGGCGGGCATCAACCGCCCGGCCGAGCTGGTGGCCGAGGCACGCGACAAGGCGGCGCGCGGCGAGACCAGCGCACCGGCGAACGCGGCCGACGACGCCTCGGACGGCGCCCCGATGGACGCGGGCGGCGACCGCTTCGGCACCCGGCTGCGCAAGTGGCTGATGACGGGCGTCAGCTACATGGTCCCGTTCGTCGCCGCGGGCGGTCTGCTCATCGCGCTCGCCTTCGCGATCGGCGGCTACGAGATCGCCAACGCCAAGTCCGTCGCGGACCACTTCGTGTGGACCGAGACCGCCAGCTGGGCGGCGCTGCTCTTCCAGATCGGCAGTGCGGCCTTCACCTTCCTGGTGCCGGTCCTGGCCGGGTACATCGCCTACGGCATGGCCGACCGGCCAGGGCTCGTGCCCGGATTCGTCGGCGGCTTCATCGCCACCACGATCAAGGCGGGCTTCCTCGGCGGTCTGGTCGCGGGCCTGATCGCGGGCGCGGTCGTCATGGGAATCCAGCGGTTCAAGGTCCCGGCGGCGCTGCGCGGCATCATGCCGGTCGTGGTGATCCCGCTGATCTCCTCGGCGGTCGTCGGCTTCCTGATGTTCGTGGTGATCGGCAAGCCCATCGCCTCCGCCCAGACGGCGATGACCGACTGGCTCAACGGGCTCTCCGGCGCCAACGCCATCGGCCTGGGCGTGATCCTCGGCCTGATGATGTGCTTCGACCTCGGCGGCCCGGTCAACAAGGTCGCGTACGCCTTCGCGACCGGTGGCATCGCGGTGTCCAACCCGAGCGACGGCAGCCTCAAGATCATGGCCGCGGTGATGGCGGCCGGCATGGTGCCGCCGCTGGCGATGGCGCTGGCCACCACCGTGCGCGGGAAGCTGTTCACCAAGACCGAGCGGGAGAACGGCAAGGCCGCCTGGGTGCTGGGCGCCTCCTTCATCAGCGAGGGCGCCATTCCGTTCGCGGCGGCGGACCCGCTGCGGGTGATCCCCTCCTCGATGGCGGGCGGCGCGATCACCGGTGCGCTGTCGATGGCCTTCGGCTGCACACTGCGCGCCCCGCACGGCGGCATCTTCGTGGTCCCGCTGATCGGCCAGCCGTTCCTCTACCTGCTGGCCATCCTGGCGGGCACGGTGGTGACGGCCGGACTGGTGATCTTCCTCAAGGGGCTGCGGAAGAAGGCGGAGGCCGGTGCCACGGCCCCGGTCGGTGACGCCTCCGCGAAGGGCGCCACCGGGGACGAGGAGAAGGTGGCGGTCGCGGTCTGACCCCATCTCAGCCACCCCCCATCCCGTCCGTGGCGAGGCCGCGCGCAGCGTAGTAGGCGCTGAGCGCGGCCTCGCTGCCTGAGCCCATCGCGGTCGCGATCCGCTGGAAGCGGGCGGAGCGCAGATCACCGGCGGTACGGATCCTCGGGTGCTGACGCCCGGGCGGACAGTAACCGGACCCACCGGTGACGACGGACCCGCCGGGCGGCGCCGGGGCGCTGCCCAGATTCAGGAACGCCAGGTCGGCCGTGAGGACACGCCGCTCGCCCGCGGTCGTCAGCGCCTCGGCCCGCAGCGGCGCCGACGGTGGCCCCAACTCCAGCCGCCGCACGGCGATCAGCTCCACCCGGGCGTCCTGCCCGATCTCCTCGGTCTTGTATGCGTCCTCGGGCGGATGGGCGACCAGGAAGCGGGCCCGCAGCCCCGGATGAGCGCGGGTGAGGGTGCCCAGGGGGCGGTCCGCGCCGAGCACCAGGACCGTGCGGCCGGTGAGCGCCGCGGCATCCGCCTCCCACAACTGCGGCAGCTCCCGGCCCTCCGCTCCCGCGAGCCACCCGGCGGCCGCGGGCGCCAGCGGCCCGACTCCGGTGGCGACGACGGCATACGGCGCGGTCAGCCGCGCACCGGCGGACCCCCTCCCCTCGACCGTCACCTCGACCCGGTCCTCGAAGGCGTCGATCCGCGTGGCACGCCGCCCGAGCGCGACCCGGCAGAGGTCGCAGCCCTCCACGTCGGCCTCGATCGCCGCCGCCAGCCCGGGGCCGGTGGTGAAGCCCAGGACGTTGCTCACCACCGGGATGCGCCGCAGCGCACCGCACAGCGCGCCGCCCGACTCGACGAGGACGGACCGCATCCCGAGGCTCGCCGCCATCACGGCCGCCGCACAGCCCGCCGGGCCGCCGCCGACCACCAGCAGATCGGCATCCATGGTGGTATCCCTCCCTTCCTTCTCGACGCGGTCCGCTCAGAGCGGCCGCCCAGAACCCGCTGCTCAGAACTCGCTGCTCAGAACGGCCCGTTGTACAGGTCCCGGTACGCGGGGAAGACCCCGCCCGGGCCGTCCACGCCCTCCGCCGCTAGCACCGCCTTGACCACGGCCCGGGTCAGCGCGTCCGCCCCGGCCGCCAGCACCTCGTTCAGCGCCCCGGCCTCCCGGTGCACCCCGAACGCCGGATCCGCCGCATCGCCCCCGCTCTCCTCCGGCACCAGCGGGCGGTCACCCGTGGCCAGGGCGAAGACCGTGTCACCGTCGGACATCAGATGCACCGGCCTGATCGCCCGGGCCAGACCGTCGTGCGCCGTGCCCGCGAGCTTGTGCGCCTGGGCCCGGGTGAGCGCGGCGTCGGTGGCGACCACGGCCAGGGTGGTGTTCAGCGGAGGCCGCACCGACGCGGCCTGGCGCCGCTCCGACTCGGCCCGCGCGGCGGCCAGTCGGCGCACCGCCTCCGCATGCTCCTCCCCGCCGGGGCGGTAGGGCCCGCCGTCCCCGGACGGCTCGTACGCCTGCCCGTACAGCACGCCGGTCCGCGGGTCGACCACCGACCCTGCCGCGTTGAGCGCCACCAGCGCGGCCACCGTGATGCCGGACGGCAGCACCAGCGACGCCGACCCCATACCGCCCTTGAGCCCGCCGGCCACCGCGCCCGTGCCCGCACCCGCATTGCCCTGCCCGACCGGCGCGCCTGGCTCCGTACCGGCCGCGGCCTCTGCGGCCTCCCGGCCCAGGGCCGCGCCCGGCCGGGCCCGCCAGTCGCCGCCCCGGCCGAGGTCGAAGAGGGCGGCCGTGGGGACGACCGGGACGACCTGCGCCGGATCGGGGCCGACCCGGAAGCCGCGGCCGTGCTCCTCCAGCCATCCGGCCACCCCCGAGGCGCTGTCCAGGCCGAAAGCGCTGCCGCCGGTCAGCACGACGGCTTCCACACGCTGGACCAGATTGCGCGGATCGAGGGCGTCGGTCTCCCGGGTGCCCGGGCCACCGCCGCGCACATCGACGGCGGCGACCGCGCCGCCCTCGGGAGCCAGCACGACGGTGGTTCCGGTCAGCCATCCGTCTCCGGTGCGCTGCGCATGCCCGACGCGCAGCCCGGGTACGTCTGTCAGCGCGTCGGCCCGGCCGGGGTACGGGGAGTCATGGTCATGGGTGGTTCGTTCGGCATCCATGACCGCTATGCGTAGCACGGCGACTCGTGTCATGGTCGTACAGCGAGGCGTGCCCGGCTCCGGACCGAGGGCCCCGGGGGACACCTCCGGACGGCGCGCGCCGGGCCATCGTCGCCTCATATAGCGGGCGTTCATCAGACGTTGATGACGTGACAGCAGGCTGTGCGGTATGCCGTTCGTCCCTGTCGCAAGGAAGACCGCCGTGCCCCATACCTCCCGGACGGAGGAGCTCCCGACCCTGGCCGCTGCCACGCGGCAGACCTCCCGGGTGGCCCTCCGGTGGATCAGCGAGCCCGACTGCACCGAGGAGCTGACCCACGCCGAACTGCTCGACCAGGCTGCCAGGGCCGCCGCTGCCCTCACCCGGCTCGGGGTCCGGGCCGGAGACCGGGTGGCGGTCCATCTGCCGCTGGTGCCGGAATCCGTGATCGCCACCCTCGCCTGCGGCCGCCTCGACGTCGTGCGCGGCAGCCTGCCTGTGGGGCTGCGCCCGCATGAACTGCGCGACCGGATCAGGGAGATGGACGCCAAGATCGTCATCACCGCGGACGGGGAGCAGCGCTGCGGGGAGCAGCACCCGCTCAAGCAGCTCGTCGACCGGGCGCTCACCGGCTGCCCCGGCGTACGGAACGTGCTGGTCGTGCACCGGCTCTCCCGCCCGGTGTCCTGGAAGCCCGGCCGGGACCTGTGGTGGCACGACGAGCTCGGCCGGTACACCGAACCGCTGCCGCGGTCGTACTCTTGAGCCATGAGCACTGCCCCTGCCCCCGGACCGCGCGATCCGGCCGCCGCGCTGATCTTCGACGATCCTCTGGCGCAGCCGTCCTCGGACGACACGGACCGCGGGTGGGGCGAGCGGGCTCCCGGCGGCCACGGCGCCGACAGCGCCGCGGATCTGGCCCGGTTCCTCGACGAGAAGCCGCCCCACCACCTCTGACGGCGTGGGGCCCCATGCCGGAAGCCACGACGGCGCACGGCGCCCAGCAGGCGCTCGGCTAGGGAGTGGGCCCGCCCTCGCGCCGGGCCACCAGCTCGTCCCGGATCTCGCGGAGCAGCATGATCTCCTCGGCCTCCGTCTCGGCCTGCTCCTCCTCGGCCTGCTGCTCCCGGGCGGCCTTGCGCGCCAGATAGCGCGACATCGGCAGCACCATCAGGAAGTACACCACCGCGGCGGTGATGAGGAAGGTCAGCACGGCGGACAGCACGGTGCCCCAGAGGATCGGGATGCCCTTCACCACCTCGCCCGCCGCGTTCGTCTCGCAGGGCGCCTCGAGGCAGGAGCGGTACTTCTCCAGGTCCTTCGTGCCGAAGGCGCCGACTATGGGATTGATCAAGCCCTTCACTATGGAGTTCACGACGGCGGTGAAGGCGGCCCCGATGACCACCGCGACCGCGAGGTCGATCACATTGCCGCGCATCAGGAAGGCTTTGAAGCCCTCCATGACGCTCTGCTTCTCCTCGGGCACCTTTTCTGTGCTCAACCCACTGCCTTTCTCTCGCCGCCACGGTGCAGGAGCGGACGGTTCCGCAACTTACACCGGCGCCGAGCAGGCCCAGCAGGTGAGGCGTATGTGTCAGGAGCGGCACAGGGCCACCGCCAGGTGTGAGGCGGCCCCGGCCCCGGCGAGCGCGGCGGCGGCCGCGCGCTCCACCCTGAGCACCACCAGCGCCCCGCCGTCCGCCGGGCCGCCGCCGTCGAGCGCCCCGGCATCCGGCTCGCCCGCTTCCGGGGAGCCTGCGGCTCCCGAGCCCCCGGCCCGGGGCACCGCGCCGTCCCGGAGGCCGGGGACGGAGGCCACCCGGACCCCGCGCGCGACCATCCGCGCCGGGGCATCGGAGCCATGGCGCCGGGCGGCGTCGGGCGCGGGTGTGGCCAGCACGTCCACCCGGTCGCCGGGGTGCAGCAGCCGCACCGCCGCCGCGTCGGCGATCCGGACCGGCGCGGACACCAGCGCGGTCCGGGACGGCTCGTACCGGCCCCCGGCCGCGGTGGCGGGGGAGGGCTCCGGGCGCGCGGACCCCTGACCGGACGGTGCCGCGGCCGCGAGCGCGGCGGCGGTCAGCGCCAGCCCGGCCGCCATCGAGCGCCGCCGTCGCCGCAGGGACCGCCGCAGCCGGTATCTGCCGTCGCGCGCCACCCGCACCGGACCGAAGCGCGGCACCGCGCGGGCCGGCGGAGTGGCGCGGGCCGGTGGAGAAGACACCGAGGACGGGGGTGGGGACAGGGAAGCGGACGGGGACGTGATCGAGGGTGACGCGGGGGAGGGGGACGAGGGGAACGGACGGGACATGGCACAACACCGCCTGCCGGGAGGAGCCGGGAGCTTCTTGGCCCCATCACCATGCCCGGCCTCGCCCGATCCCGCTGGGGCCTGTGGACGGCCGCCGCCTTGTGGACAACTCGGTCCCCCACACCAGGCAACACCCGCCCCGGCCCGCCCGCTACGGCAGCTCTATCCCCAGGTCCCAGCCGTCGTGCCCGTGGGCGCACAGGCAGTCCCGGTCGGCGTTGTCCGGAAGGCCGCTGACCGCGTCGAAGAGCACCTCGCGCAGCCGCCCGACGTTCTCGCCGAACACCTTCAGCACCTCGGCGTGCGAGACGCCCTCACCCGTCTCCACCCCCGCGTCCAGGTCGGTGACC
Organism: Streptomyces sp. NPDC021115; assembly: GCF_044333065.1. Classification (NCBI taxonomy): domain Bacteria; kingdom Bacillati; phylum Actinomycetota; class Actinomycetes; order Kitasatosporales; family Streptomycetaceae; genus Streptomyces; species Streptomyces sp. NPDC021115. The sequence goes on along the minus strand of NZ_JBIRQF010000001.1, from coordinate 1,003,680 downwards.
AGCGTCAACGACGTGTAGCACAGCTCCAGTTCACGGGCGAGCACCGCTTCCGGATGTCCCGTCATCCCGACCACCGACCAGCCCTGCGCGGCATGCCAGCGCGATTCCGCCCGGGTGGAGAAGCGGGGTCCTTCGATCACGCACATCGTCCCGCCGTCCACCGGCTCCCAGCCGCGGCCGCGCGCCGCCGTCACCGCCGCCTGCCGCCCCACCGGGCAGTACGGGTCGGCGAAGGTCGTGTGCACCACGTTCGGCACCCGCCCGTCCGGGAGCGGCTCGCCGTCGAAGTAGGACTGGTCGCGTCCCTTGGTGCGGTCCACCAGCTGATCCGGCACCAGCAGCGTCCCCGGCCCGTACTCCGGCCGCAGACCGCCCACCGCGCACGGTCCGAACACCTGCCGCACTCCGGCCGCGCGCAGGGCCCACAGATTGGCGCGGTAGTTGATCCGGTTCGGCGGCAGACGGTGGGTGCGGCCGTGCCGGGGCAGGAAGGCGACCCGCCGTCCCGCGATGTCGCCGAGGAAGAGCGAATCGCTCGGCTCGCCATAGGGAGTCTTCACGGTGATCTCGGTCACATCGTCGAGGAACGCGTAGAACCCCGAACCCCCGATGACCCCTATGTCTGCTTGTGTGCTGCTCGTCTCGGCCATGCGATCACCCTAGCCAGCGGCGGTCGACGGCGCCCCGGATGCACCGCACCCCCGCGGCTTTCCGGGAGGAAGCGGCAGGGGTGCGGGAGGCGCGAGATCAGGCGGCCGAGCTGGTGCTGCTCGACGACGTGCTCGACGAGGAGGAGCTCGACGAAGACGACGAAGACGTCGACGAGGACGACCCCGAGGAGGTGTCCGACGAGGAGGAGGACGAAGACGACGAGGTCTTGTCCGACGACGACGAACCGCTATCGCTCTTCGCCGCGGACTTCGCCGAGCCGCCGCTCGAGCTGCTGGACGACGAGCGGCTGTCGTTCCGGTAGAAGCCGGAGCCCTTGAAGACGATGCCGACCGCGGAGAACACCTTCTTCAGGCGTCCCTGGCACTGGGGGCATTCGGTGAGCGCGTCGTCGGTGAACTTCTGCACCGCCTCGAGGCCCTCGCCGCACTCGGTGCACTGGTACTGGTAGGTCGGCACGTACTTCCTCCTGGCACTCTCACTCATTGAGTGCTAACGACGCTCCATAGTGCAGTATTCCGGCCCGCCAGTCCACCGCACTACGGCACACGGTGACCTACGCCACGCCCTCAGCCGCCGCCGGTGCCCAGCCAGCCCGCCAGCTTGCCGCCCCGGCCGACCGCTCGCAGCCGCTGTTCGGCCGCGTCCCGCACCGGGTCGGTGGCCACCACCAGGAGTTCGTCGCCGCGCCGCAGCACGGTCGACGGCAGGGGGACGAAGCTGGAGCCGTCCCGGACGACGAGGGTGACCGCGGCCCCGGGCGGCAGCCGCAGCTCGGCGACCTCCACCCCGTGCATCCGGGAGCCGTTGGGGATCGACACCGACAGCAGGTGGCCGCGCAGCCGCTCCAGCGGCGCCGACTCGATGCCCAGGTCCGCGGTGCCCTCCGACTCCTCCAGCTGGAGCCGGGTGGCGAGCCAGGGCAGCGTCGGCCCCTGGATCAGGGTGTAGATGATCACCAGCACGAAGACGATGTTGAAGATCCGGCGGCTGTCGGGCACCTCGTTGACCATGGGGATGGTCGCGAGCACGATCGGCACCGCGCCGCGCAGCCCGGCCCAGGACAGCAGGACCTTCTCCCGCCATGCCACCCGGAACGGCGTCGTGCTCACCAGCACCGACACGGGCCTGGCGACCATGGTCAGCACCAGGCCGACGACGACGCCCGGCCAGATGTCGTCGGCCAGTTCGTGCGGCGTCACCAGCAGTCCGAGCAGGATGAACATGCCGATCTGGGCGAGCCAGCCCAGCCCCTCGGCGAAACCGCGGGTGGCCGGCCAGTGAGGCAGCTTCGCGTTCCCCATGACGAGCGCGGCGAGGTAGACGGCGAGGAAGCCGGAGCCGTGCGCCAGGCTTCCGCCCGCGTACGCGACGACCGCGATGGCCATCACCGCGATCGGGTACAGACCCGAGGCGGGCAGGGCGACCCGGCGCAGCCCGTACGAGCCGAGCCAGCCGATCGCGAGACCGACGACGGCGCCGATCGCCAGCTCCAGCATGATCTCGCCGATCATGAGGTACCAGGGGTCTATGGGCCCCTGGCTGGAGAAGGCGACGACCAGGATGACCACAGGGGCGTCGTTGAAGCCGGATTCGGCCTCCAGGGTGCCGGTGAGCCGCTTGGGCAGCGGCACCTTGCGCAGTACGGAGAAGACGGCCGCCGCGTCCGTGGAGGACACCACCGCGCCGATGATCAGCGCCTGCCGCCAGTCCAGCCCCACCACATAGTGCGCCGCCGCCGCGGTGACTCCCACGCTCACCGCGACGCCCGCGGTCGACAGCACGGCGGCCGTGGGCAGCGCGGGTTTGATTTCCTGCCACTTGGTGCCCAGACCGCCCTCGGCCAGGATCACCACCAGCGCGGTGTAGCCGATGACCTGTGTCAGCTCGGCGTTGTTGAAGGTGACGCCGAGCCCGTCCGTGCCCAGGGCGACGCCCATCCCCAGGTAGAGCAGCAGGGTGGGCAGGCCGCTGCGGGACGAGATCCTTACGGCCGCCACCGCGACGAGCAGGACGAGAGAGCAGACCAGCAGCAGTTCATTGAGGTGGTGGACAGTCAGGGGCCGAACCTTTCTCACGTGAGCGGCGGGACCTTCGGGGACGAGGTGAACGGTTCCCGGCCGACCGGAACTTCATTGCCTTACCTAACATTTTACGGGTTCTTGACGCGGGCCTTCCACATGGGCCGCTCGCGCCACATGCGGCCGAGGTGCGGTGGAGGTGCCGGAGACCCGGTCCGGTGGCCGGTGGACGGCGTCAGCCATGACTCCGCGTAGGGGCGACGACAGCGCTGCGCCTATGGTTGCTCCAGCACTCCAGGATCACCCTGCCCCTCGAAGGACAGCGATGCCCGCCAACAAAACCGGCTCTTCTCCCAAGAAGAAGAGCCGACGTCTCCGCCTGATCGTGATCGCAGTCGTGCTGCTGCTCGTGGGGGGTATCGGTTTCGGCACGTACTGGAGCATCAGTACCGTGCGGGCCTCTTTCCCGGAGACCACGGGCTCGCTCCAGCTCAAGGGGCTTTCCGATCCCGTCCAGGTCAAGCGCGACGGTTATGGCATACCCCAGATCTACGGAAACTCCCCCGAGGATCTGTTCCGCGCCCAGGGCTTCGTCCAGGCCCAGGACCGCTTCTGGGAGATGGACGTACGCCGCCATATGACGGCTGGTCGGCTCTCGGAGATGTTCGGTTCCGGCCAGGTGGAGACCGACGCGTTCCTGCGCACCATGGGCTGGCGCCGGGTGGCGCAGCAGGAGTACGACACCAAGCTGTCGCCGACGACGAAGAAGTATCTGCGGGCCTATTCCGCCGGGGTCAACGCCTACCTCAAGGACCACGAGGGCAAGGCGCTGTCGGTCGAATACGCGGCGCTGGGCTTCAAGAACGACGGCTACAAGCCCGAGAAGTGGACCCCGGTCGACTCGGTCGCCTGGCTCAAGGCCATGGCCTGGGACCTGCGCGGCAACATGCAGGACGAGGTGGACCGCGCCCTGGCGTCGAGCCGGTTGAGCGCCAAGCAGATAGAAGACCTGTACCCGTCGTATCCGTACGGCCGGAACAAGCCGATCGTCCAGGGCGGCGCGCTCGACGAGGCCACCGACGAGTTCGACCCCAAGGCCACGTCGACGGGCACCACGGGCAACGCGGGGACCGCGGGGGCCGGTGGTGCCGCGAGCGGGGTGGGCGGAGCCACGCAGGGGCTCCAGAGCCAGCTGACCTCCATGTCGAAGACCCTGGAGAAGGTTCCAGCGCTGCTCGGCCCCAACGGAAGCGGCATCGGCTCCAACTCGTGGGTGGTCTCCGGCGAGTACACGACCACCGGCAAGCCGCTGCTCGCCAACGATCCGCATCTGGCACCCCAGCTGCCGTCCGTCTGGTACCAGATGGGCCTGCACTGCAACCAGGTCAGCAGCAAGTGTCCGTTCGACACGGCGGGCTACACCTTCTCCGGGATGCCCGGTGTGGTCATAGGCCACAACCAGAACATCAGCTGGGGCATGACCAACCTGGGTGCCGACGTCAGCGACCTCTACCTGGAGAAGGTCACCGCGACGCACTACCTCTACGACGGCAAGCAGGTCCCGTTCCGCAGCCGTGAGGAGACCATCAAGGTCGCGGGCGGCAAGAACCGCACGATCACGGTACGCAGCACCAACAACGGGCCGATCGTCTCCGACCGGGACGACGAGCTGACGAACGTCGGCAAGAGCGCACCGGTCGGCAGCGGGGCCGACGACGTGGCCCCCGACCGCGGCGACGGTTACGCGGTCTCCCTGAAGTGGACCGCGCTGTCCCCGTCGAACAGCATGGACGCGGTCTTCGGGCTGAACTCCGCCCGGAACTTCGAGGACTTCCGCAAGGCGGCCCAGGACTTCGCGGTCCCCGCCCAGAACCTCATCTACGCCGACACCAAGGGCAACATCGGCTACCAGGCGCCGGGCCGGATCCCGGTGCGCAACGAGGGCGACGGCCGCTACCCGGCGCCCGGCTGGGACTCGCGCTACCGGTGGTCCTCGAAGTTCATTCCGCAGTCGGCGCTGCCCTGGGAGTACAACCCCCAGCGCGGCTACATCGTCACCGCGAACCAGGCCGTCATAGACAAGAAGAAGTACCCGTACCTGCTGACCGACGACTGGGGCTACGGCGCGCGCAGCCAGCGCATCACCGACCTGATCGAATCCAAGATCAAGGACGGCGGGAAGATCTCCACGGACGACATGCAGTCCCTCCAGACGGACAACAGCAGTGAGATCGCCAAGCTGCTGACGCCCTATCTGCTGAAGATCAACGTCAAGGACCCGTTCGTCCGCGACGCCCAGAAGCTCCTGGAGGGCTGGGACTACACCCAGGACGCCGACTCGTCGGCCGCCGCGTACTTCAACGCCGTCTGGCGCAACACCCTGATGCTCGCCTTTGGCGACAAGATGCCCAAGGAGCTGCGCGTCAAGGGGCAGTGCCTGCGGGTGCGCCCGGCGGGGGACTCCGGTCCGATCGAGGACCTGGACGGCAACACCCGGCTGGTGCGCGAATGCGGTACGCGCGACGCCGACCAGGCGCAGCCCGACGGCGGCGACCGCTGGTACGAGGTCGTACGGAAGATCATCAAGGATCCGGGCAACGACTGGTGGAAGACCGCGGGCACCCGCAACAAGCCGGGCGCGACCAATCGTGACGAGCTTCTCGCCGAGGCCATGAAGGACGCGCGCTCCGAGCTGACCGCCAAGCTGGGCAAGAACATCAACAGCTGGAGCTGGGGCCGGCTGCACCAGCTGACGCTGAAGAACCAGACGCTGGGCACCGAAGGCCCGGGGGTCGTCCAGTGGATGCTGAACCGCGGCCCGTGGGACCTCGCGGGCGGCGAGGCGGCGGTCAACGCGACCGGCTGGAACGCGGCGGGCGGCTACGACGTCACCTGGGTGCCGTCGATGCGGATGGTCGTCAACCTCGACAACTTCGACAAGTCGCGGTGGATCAACCTCACCGGCGCCTCCGGCCACGCCTACAACGCGCACTACACGGACCAGACCGAGAAGTGGGCTAAGGGCGAGCTGCTGCCCTGGGCGTTCAGCAAGACCGCGGTGGAGAAGTCCACGGACGATCAGCTGGCCCTCACTCCCTGAGGCGGCCCCTGAGGCCACAGACGGCCCTCTGCGGGCCGTTCCCGCCCCCGGACCGGGGCGGGGGCCCGTGAACCTCCTGGCCCCGCCGGAGACGCCTTCGGGCGCTTCCGGCGGGGCCGTCGCTCTGTCCGGGCGGGCGTGGAGGTGGAGGTGGAGGTGGAGGTGAGTGTTCAGGTGAAGGCGCGTGTCAGGCAGCGGCAGGCGTCAGGTGAAGCGGTGCGCCCCCGAGGGCGTCACCGCCGCGTGCACCGGGCGGTCATGGGGCTCCTCCGGGACGGCGTCCAGCAGCTCGCCGTCGTGGAGCAGCACCACCAGCGCGGGATCGGCCCCGGCCCGCGCCAGCCGGGCCAGCACCCGGTCGTACGAACCGCCGCCGCGTCCCAGCCGCATGCCGCGCCGGTCCACCGCGAGCCCGGGCAGCAGGACCGCGTCCGCCCGGGTGACCGCGTCCGGGCCCAGCCGCGGCCCGCCGGGCTCCAGCAGGCCCCGGCCGGCGCGGACCAGCCTGTCCGGGCCCTCGTCCACGCCCCAGTCGAGGTCGTTGTCCGGCAGCAGGACGGGGAGCAGCACGCGTACGCCCCGGGCGCGCAGCGCGTCCCGCAGCGCGCGCGTACCGGGCTCGCGCCCCACCGAGACATAGGCCGCCACGGTGCCCGCGCGAGCCAGCTCCGGCAGCTCCAGCGCGCGACACGCCAGTGAGGCTCCGGATGCCTCGATGTCATCCGCCGTCAACCCGGACCTCATCGCCAGGAGGCGTCTCCGCAACGCGGGCTTACTAACGTCGGTGGTGCTCACTGAGTGCACATACTTCCTGTCTCATGTCATATTCACCGTATCCTCATCAATCGCCCGAAAGGCACCGGATAAGGTTCGGGACATGACTCAATCGCGTACTCGGATCAGCAAGGCTGTCATCCCTGCCGCGGGCCTCGGAACCCGCTTCCTCCCGGCCACCAAGGCCACCCCGAAGGAGATGCTGCCGGTCGTCGACAAGCCGGCGATCCAGTACGTCGTCGAGGAAGCCGTCACCGCCGGCCTGTCCGACGTTCTTATGATCACCGGTCGCAACAAGCGGCCCCTGGAAGACCACTTCGACCGCAACTACGAGCTCGAAGAGGCACTGACGCGCAAGGGCGACGAGACCCGTCTCGCCCGCGTCCAGGAGTCCAGCGACCTGGCGACCATGCACTACGTCCGGCAGGGCGACCCCAGGGGCCTCGGCCACGCCGTGCTGTGTGCCGCCCCGCACGTAGGTGACCAGCCCTTTGCCGTCCTCCTCGGCGACGACCTCATCGATGCCCGCGACCCGCTTCTGGCCCGGATGGTCGAGGTACAGGAGCAGCATGGCGGCAGCGTCATCGCCCTGATGGAGGTGGATCCCGCGCAGATCCACCTCTATGGCTGCGCCGCTGTGAAGCCCACCCTGGACGAGGGCGTCGTCCAGGTCACCGGACTGGTCGAGAAGCCCGACCGGGCCGACGCGCCCAGCTCGTACGCGGTTATCGGCCGCTATGTGCTGGATCCGGCCGTCTTTGACGTGCTGCGCCGCACCGAGCCCGGCCGTGGCGGCGAGATCCAGCTGACCGACGCGCTCCAGGCGCTCGCCGCTGATCCGGACCTCGGAGGCCCGGTGCACGGCGTCGTCTTCAAGGGGCGGCGGTACGACACAGGCGACCGTGGCGACTATCTGCGTGCCATTGTCAGACTCGCGTGCGAACGTGAGGACCTGGGCCCGGACTTCCGGGAATGGCTTCGCAGTTACGTCACCGAGGAGATGTAGCACTTTGAGCAGCACCGCGGCACGGGCCGCCGATCAGGGCACGGGCGAGGGCCGGGAGCGTCACCGGGTCTGGTCGGTGGCCGAGCACCTCGACGACATCCTCGGGCACATCCACCCGCTGGATCCCATCGAGTTGCAGCTGCTGGACGCCCAGGGCTGCGTCCTGGTCGAGGACGTCACCGTGCCCGCCGCCCTCCCGCCCTTCGACAACAGCGCGATGGACGGCTATGCCGTCCGCACGGCCGATGTCGGGGCGGCTACGGAGGAGCATCCCGCGGTGCTGACGGTCGTCGGGGACATCGCGGCGGGCAGCGGCGAGCTGCCCGCCGTCGGCCCCGGCGAGGCCGCCCGGATCATGACCGGCGCCCCGCTGCCGCCCGGCGGCCAGGCCGTCGTCCCGGTCGAGTGGACCGACGGCGGCCTGGACAACGGGCCGGTCAGCGGCATGCCCGCCCGCAGTTCGGATCCGCACGGCGGCAGCGGCCTGGTGCGGGTCTTCCGGCCCGTCCGGGACGGGCAGCATGTGCGCACCCGGGGCAGCGACGCGGGGGCGGGGGAGCTGGCGCTGAGCGCCGGTACGGTCCTCGGGGCGGCGCAGATCGGGCTGCTGGCCGCCATCGGCCGCGCCACGGTCAAGGTCCGCCCGCGGCCCCGCGTCGTGGTGCTGTCCACCGGCAGCGAGCTGGTCCAGCCCGGCGAGGCGACGGGGCCCGGCCGCATCTACGACTCCAACAGCTACCAGCTCACCGCCGCCGCCCAGGAGGCCGGGGCGATCGCCTACCGGGTGGGCTCGGTCGCCGACGACGCGCAGACGCTGCGCGCCACCGTCGAGGACCAGCTGAGCCGCGCCGACATCGTCGTCACCAGCGGCGGAGTCAGCGTCGGCGCGTACGACGTGGTCAAGGAGGCGATGCACGAGGTCGATTTCCGGACGGTGGCCATGCAGCCCGGCAAGCCCCAGGGCTTCGGGCGGATCGGCTCCGACCGGACCCCGCTGCTCGCCCTTCCCGGCAACCCGGTCAGCTCGTACGTCTCGTTCGAGCTGTTCGTCCGGCCGGTGATCCGCACCATGCTGGGCGCGGGCATGGTCCACCGCGGCACCGTGCGGGCGGTCTGCCCGGACGGGATCGCGTCCTCGCCGAGCGGCCGCCGTCAGTTCCTGCGGGGCTGGTACGAGCCGTCGGCGGTCGCGGGCGAGCCGGGCGGTGTCGCCCCGGTGGGTGGTGCCGGGTCGCATCTCATCAAGGCCCTCGCCCGGGCCAACGCGCTGATCGTGGTCCCCGAGGATGTGACCGAGGTCGCCCCCGGGGCCGAGGTGGACGTCGTCCTTCTCGCCTAGCGGGAGCCTACGGCGGGTACGGTGTCGTCGCAGAGAGCCACCTGGCCCGGACCGGGAGAACGATGAGCAGCGCCCAGGACCACCTCACCCATCTCGACCCGGCGGGCGCGGCGCGCATGGTCGACGTCTCGGCCAAGGACGTCACCGCGCGCACCGCCCGCGCGAGCGGCCGTGTGCTGGTCGCGCCACGCGTCGTCGAACTGCTCCGGGGCGAGGGCGTCCCCAAGGGCGACGCCCTCGCGACCGCCCGGATCGCGGGAATCATGGGCGCCAAACGCACCCCGGACCTGATCCCGCTGTGTCATCCGCTCGCCGTTTCGGGTGTGAAGGTCGACCTCACGGTCGCCGACGACGCGGTCGAGATCATCGCCACCGTGAAGACCACCGACCGTACGGGCGTCGAGATGGAGGCCCTGACGGCGGTGTCGGTCGCCGCCCTGACGGTGATCGACATGGTCAAGGCCGTCGACAAGGGCGCGGTCATCACCGACGTGCGGGTGGAGGAGAAGACCGGCGGGAAGTCCGGCGACTGGAGCCGGGAATGACCGCCTCCACGGCCCCGGAGGACGCGCCGCGGTACCGCGCCCTGGTCGTCACGGCCTCCAACCGCGCCGCCGCCGGGATCTACCCGGACAAGGGCGGCCCGCTGATCGCCGAGGGGCTGGCCGCGCTCGGCTTCGCGGTCGACGGCCCGCGCGTGGTGCGCGACGGCGACCCCGTGGAGGCCGCGCTGCGGGAGGCGGTGGCCGCCTCGTACGACGTCGTGGTGTCCACCGGAGGCACCGGCCTCACCCCGATGGACCGCACCCCCGAGGCCACCCGCCGGGTCCTGGACTACGAGATCCCCGGCATCGCGGAGGCCATCCGCGCCGAAGGGCTCCCGAAGGTGCCCACCGCGGCGCTCTCCCGGGGCCTCGCCGGGGTCGCCGGGACGACCCTGATCGTCAACCTGCCCGGCTCGACCGGAGGCGTCCGCGACGGCCTCGCGGTGCTCGGGCGGATCCTGGTGCACGCGGTCGACCAGATCCACGGCGGCGACCACCCCCGACCCACCGGTCGTGGCGACACCGCCGGTGCAGCCGATGCCGCCGGTCCCGCAGGGAGCGCGAGCTGAACGCGCCCTGGCCGGTCGTGCTGGCCGACGGCGACACGATCCTGCGCCCCATAAAGCTGCGCGACCAGCGTGTCTGGCGCGAGGTCAACCAGCGCAACCGGGAGTGGCTGCGGCCCTGGGAGGCGACCATTCCGCCCCCCGCGCCGGGTGGCCCCGTCACCCAGCGGCCCACCTACCGGCAGATGGTGCGCCATCTGCGCGCCGAGGCGCACGGCGGGCGGATGCTGCCGTTCGTCATCGAGTACCAGGGGCGGCTGGCCGGGCAGTTGACGGTTGCCGGGATCACCTGGGGTTCGATGTGCTCGGGCCATATCGGCTACTGGGTCGATCAGGCGGTGGCCGGCCGCGGCGTCATGCCGACCGCGGTCGCCCTCGCCGCCGATCACTGCTTCCGTACCGTCGGGCTGCACCGCATCGAGGTGTGCATCCGGCCGGAGAACCTGCCGAGCCGCCGGGTGGTGGAGAAACTCGGATTCCGCGAGGAGGGGCTGCGGCCGCGTTATCTGCACATCGACGGGGCCTGGCGCGACCATCTGGTCTTCGCGCTCACCGTGGAGGAGATGTCGGAGGGGCTGCTCGCCCGGTGGCACCGGACCCGACCAGGGGCATCGCAGAAATAAAAACTCTGTTCGATTACATTCGGCACATTACCGGCCTGGCCATCGCAACAATCACAAAAAACTTTCGAGATATCAGCCAGATCGTGCGACACACCGCGCCAATTGGCAGATGGCCTCATGCGGACCCCTCTACCGTGTGAGCGTGAGCAGCAGTGGCCTCATCTACGCAGTCATCGTCGGGGCCTGGGCCGCCTATTTGGTGCCGATGTGGCTCCGTAGGCAGGACGAGCTCAATGAGGCCCGTCCGACGGAACGCTTCAGCACCGCCATCCGGCTGCTGTCCGGACGGGCGGGCATGGAGCGCCGTTACGCCAAGGGGCTGGAGGACCGAGAGCGCCCGGGGACACCGGACGACCTGGCGGTACGTACCGCGCAGGACGCGGACGCCCCCGACGCCGGGGGGCGCTCCGGCGACCCTGAGCGGTTCTCCGCCGACCCGGAAGCCGTCACCGACGCGGTCGACGTCCGGGCCTTCGCCGACCCCGTGACCTTGCTCGCGCCCGCCCCCGGTGATCCGGACGGGCCGCCCGCGGACGAGGGGGCCGCGACCCCGGCCGCGGCCGTCCCGGCCGACAGCAGCGCGCTGGAGCGCGGGAGGCGCGCGCGGGTGCTTGCGCGCCGCCGCCGCACCACTGTGATCCTCTTCGTCGCCTTCACCCTCGGCGCGATCGTCGCGGCGGTCGGCGGTCTCGCCTTCCTGTGGGCCCCGGCCCTTCCGGCCATACTGCTCAGCGCGTACATCGCCTATCTGCGCGCCCAGGAGCGCCGCCGCTTCGCCTTCACCATGGACCAGCGCCGCGCCGAGCAGGCCGCGCAGCGGCTGCGGGAGCGCCGCCCGCGCAGCCATCCGCCCGCCGACGGTCCCTCCGCCGACGACGGCCCGGCCGACCCGCCGGCCTCCGCAGGTGCCGAGCCCGCCGCCCCGGCCACCTCGGCGCACGCGGCCGGGCGCCGCGCCCTGGTCGAACAGACCGACCACGCGGAGTGGGTGGACCAGGAGCGCGAGCGGGAGCGCGGCCCCGTCGCCGGGGAGGGCTGGGAGCCTGTGCCGGTCCCGCTGCCGACGTACGTCACGGCGCCCGTCGCCCCCCGCGCGACCGGCAGGGTCGACCTGGCCGCCCCCGACGCCTGGAGCTCCGCCCGCTCCAGCACCGTCGACCCCGTCCCGGCCCAGGACCCGGCGCCGCCCGCTGAGCCCGAGGCCCGCCACGGCGCCACGGCGGGAACGGCCCCGTCCCGCACCCCCCGGGAGCGCGGCCGCACCCCCCTCTTCGACCAGTACGCGGACGAGGACCGGCCCCGTGCTGCCAACGAGTGACGCGCACTCCATTGACCAGCGGGGAACGGATTTCCAAGCACCCCGCAGGGGATGCTAGAGTTTCACTCGTTGCAAGGGCCTGTGGCGCAGACTGGTAGCGCACCTCGTTCGCATCGAGGGGGTCAGGGGTTCAAATCCCCTCAGGTCCACCGCAGCTCGAAGCCCCCGCCGGGAAATCCGGCGGGGGTTTTGCTTGTGGGGGATTAGCCTGCGGGCATGTTCACTTCAGCTCTTGCGTTCGCGGGTGTTGCCGCGCTGATCAATGTCACTCCGGGGCTGGACACCCTGCTCGTGCTGCGCACGTCGGTGTCGCAGGGGCGGAACGCGGGGCTGGCCGCCTCGCTCGGGATTCTGGCCGGGTGTCTGGTGTGGGGGTTCGCGACGGCGGTCGGGCTTACGGCGCTGCTCACGGCCTCGCGTGTGGCGTACGACACGCTGCGGGTCGCGGGGGCGGCGTATCTGGTGTGGCTGGGGGCGTCGGCGCTGTGGCGGTCGCGGCGGTCGGTGGCGGAGACGGAACCGGAGGCGGTTGATCCGGAGCCGGTGGGTGGATCGGCGCCGCGTGGGCGGTGGGCGGCGTTCCGCGCGGGGACGGCGACCAATCTGCTCAACCCCAAGGCGGGGGTCTTCTATATGAGCCTGATTCCCCAGTTCACCCCGCACGGCGCCTCGGTGTTCACCTCGACCCTGGTGTTCACGGCGATCGACATCGTCGAGCTGGCGCTCTGGTACTGGGTGGTCTCCGGGGCCGCGTCCGCGCTGAGCGAGCGGATCCGGCGGCCTGCGTTCCGGCGCCGGATGGAGCAGGTGAGCGGGGTGGCGTTCTTCGGCTTCGCGGCGAACCTCCTCGCCGAGGGCGGGCGCAAGGCGGCCTGACGCGGGGGCGCGGCGCTGTCCTGACGGGACGTCCGATGTCAGGGAATCGTGCTGACACGGTTCTTGTTGTGTGCGGGCCGTGAGACGGGTGATGGCCCTGGCCAGAGGCACGGGCATAGTGGGTGCGTCCTGTACGGGACGTGGCGCGAAAGCGCCGCCGCATGAACTTCGCACAGCACAACAACAGCACCACAGGGGGATAGGGCGCCATGCCACTCATACGCCGTTCCACCGCGGCGGCCGCCGCGGTGACCGCGCTGCTCGTGGTCACTGCCTCGGCCTGCGGGTCGAGTGAGGACAAGGCCAGTTCCGAGTCGACGTCGCCAGCGGCGTCCGGTCAGCAGGGAGACAACGGGCTCAAGCTGCCGGAGGGCGTTCCGACGAGTCTGGACGACCTGAAGAAGTGGAAGGAGGGCGGGTGGAAGAACTGGGACAAGTGGGCTCGTGACGCGTCCGATTTCGCCAATCCCGTCATCAAGAACTTCTGGCAGCCGTCCCGGATGTCCAAGGCGAAGGACTCGCCCAACACGCTCTCCACGCAGAGCGCGGGCGAGGGCCAGGCCGCGACCGACCCGGAACCGCCCGCCGTACCGGCCAAGCAGGTCTCGCGGCCGTACCACCAGAACATGGCGCCGATCGGGAAGGTGTTCTTCGACAGTCCCGAGGGGCCGATGGTCTGCTCGGGCACGGTCGTCGAGGACCCGGCGCACCCGGGGAAGTCGAACCTGGTGTGGACCGCGGGTCACTGTGTGCACGCGGGGAAGAAGGGCGGCTGGATGCGCAACATCGTGTTCGTGCCGTCCTACAACGACGACGGGCTGCCCGCCGCGAAGACGCAGACCGCGGCCCAGCGCGAGATCACCCCGTACGGCGTGTGGTGGGCGGACTGGTCGCAGACCTCGTCGCAGTGGATCGACACGGGCGGCAAGACCGGCAATGTGGGCTCCACGTACGACTTCGCGGTGCTGCATGTGAAGCCGGAGAACAGCGGCGGCAAGTCGCTCGAGGAGACGGTCGGGGCCGCCGTGCCGGTGTGGTTCGGGGCGCCGTCGGCGGACAAGGTCAGCTCGATCGGGGCGTACGGCTACCCGGCGGCGCCGCCGTACGACGGCGCGAAGATGTTCAACTGCACCAGCAGGCCGGGCCGCTTGTCGATGGCGCCCACCACGCCGACCATGTACCGCATCGGCTGCTCGATGACGGGCGGCACCTCAGGGGGCGGCTGGTTCGTCAACCGCGGGGGCAAGCCGGCGCTGGTGTCGAACAGCTCGATCAGCTCCAACGAGCACACCTGGCTCGCCGGTCCGCATCTGGGCGCCGAGGCGAAGGGCGTGTTCGAGGCGATGAGCAAGAAGTTCGCCAACAAGGGATGAGACGGCAGACAGATGAGGGAACCCGCTCCGGGAACGGGGCGGGTTCCGCCATACGGGCCGTGCAGCCGCATCACCTCGCCGCGTTCGGCTTCGCACTGAGCGGCGCGGGCCTCTACGAGCGGCTGGGCGGCGGGCGCGTCTACGCCCTGTGCGACGAGTCGCCCCTCCTCGACCGTCTCACCACGGTGGCCCTGTGCCTGGTGCTCGCGGCCGCGGTGACGACCGTGGTGGGTGCCTGGGTGACGCAGGAGAAGGCGCCGGGCCACCGCGCGGTCCCCTGGGTCTTCGTCGCCGTGATCGCAGCCCTGATCGTGGCGGCGGACGGGGTCGACACCTACGGGGAGCGCGAAGCGGCCGCGATCGCGGCCCATGACGATGTCGCGCGGTGCGGCGAGGCGGTGCGGATCTACGAGGCGACGCCCGGCTGGTTCTTCTGGTGAACGGCGTCCTCCGGGAGCGCCAGCGGCTTGCCGAAGCAGCGGCTCAGCTCGTCGAAGCGGTACAGCCCGAACTTCTTCACCGGCACGTAGCCCGCTGAGGTGTACAGCGCGATCGCCTCGGGCTGCTTGACGCCGGTCTCCAGCACCATGCGGGTGCGGCCCGCCGCCCGGGCGCTGTCCTCCAGCGCGGCGAGGATCATGCGGGCCAGTCCGCGTCCGCGGGCCTCGTGAATGACGTACATGCGCTTCAGCTCGGCGTCCCCGTCCTCGTACCCCTCGTCGTTCCGCTCCTGGCTGCGCCAGCCGCCGGTGGCCACCGGGCGGCCGTCCGTGTCGTACGCGATGAGGTAGAGGCCGCGGGGCGGATCGAAGTGCGTCGCGTCCAGGGGTGTCATGTCCCCCTCGTCGTCGTACCGCTCGGCGTACTCCGCCTGCACCTCGTCGTTGAGCCGCACCGCGTCGGGGTGGTCAAAGCGAACCGTTCGGATATTCACGCGCCGGATCGTACTTCCATGCGACTGGGGCGGCATCGGAATTTCCATGTCGTATCGTGCCGTAGTGCTTTCCGTGACGACCGTGAATGTGAACGGGCTGCGTGCCGCCGCCAAGAAGGGCTTCGTGCCCTGGCTGGACGGTACCGCGGCCGATGTGGTGTGCCTCCAGGAGGTGCGCGCCGAGCCGCGTGAGCTGCCCGAGGCCGTGCGCGAGCCGGACGGCTGGCATGTGGTGCACGCCCCGGCGGCGGCCAAGGGCCGGGCGGGTGTGTCGGTGTACGCGCGGCGCGAGCTGGAGGGCGTACGGGTCGGCTTCGGCTCCTCCGAGTTCGACGGCAGCGGCCGCTATGTGGAGGTCGATCTGCCGGGCGTGACGGTCGGCAGCCTGTATCTGCCCTCCGGTGAGGTCGGCACCGAGCGGCAGGACGAGAAGGAGCGCTTCATGGCGGAGTTCCTTCCGTACCTCAAGGAGCTGCGCGAGCGGGCGGCGGCCGACGGGCGCGAGGCGCTGGTGTGCGGCGACTGGAACATCGCCCACCGGGAGGCCGACCTGAAGAACTGGAAGGCCAACCGGAAGAACTCCGGGTTCCTGCCGGAGGAGCGCGCATGGCTGTCGCGCGTCTTCGAGGAGGCGGCGTACGTGGACGTGGTGCGCGCGCTGCACCCGGACGTCGACGGCCCGTACTCCTGGTGGTCGTACCGGGGCAGGGCCTTCGACAACGACGCGGGGTGGCGGATCGACTACCAGGTCGCCACTCCCGGGCTGGCCGGGCGGGCGCTGAAGGCGGTCGTGGAGCGGGCCCCGGCGTACGACCAGCGGTGGAGCGACCACGCCCCGGTGACGGTCACCTACGGCGCCGCTCACTGATCCGGCGGCGGGTGCCCGGTGTCCTCCGCGCGCCCGCCCGTCCGTCGTTCTTCCGGACCGGTTCCCGTCCGGTCCTCAAGACCGGCCCGTAGCCGCCGGTCCATGGCCATCGACAGCTCGGCTTCCACGACGCTCTTGGCGAGCGGACGCAGCCGCTCCACGGTCTCGCCGATCTGCTCACCGCGCCGGCGGGCGTCCGTCAGCACATGGTTGATCAGCAGCGTGGCGAAGGTCTCGGCGATGGCGTCCACATGCTCCCGGACCTCGCGCCCGGCCGCGAGGACGGCCGACAGCGGGATGCCCTGGCCCACCAGGGCGTGCGAGGCGTCCAGCAACCGGCGGCTGATGTGGACGATGTCGTCGCCGTCGACGGCGAGATAGCCGATGTCGAGCGAGACGGTGAGATTTTCCGCGGTGGCCTCGCCGTCGAAGTAGTCGGCGAGAGCCTGCGGGGTGAGCCGGATCGGGGTCTCCTCGGACCAGGACGGGAGGCCGCCGTCCAGCCCCAGCAGTTCGCCGACGTCCCGCCGCCCGCTCTCGAACGCGGCCATCAACTCGGCTATCCCGCCCAGCGTGTGGCCGCGCTCCAGCAGGGCGCTGATGGTCCGCAGCCGGGCCAGGTGATGGTCGTTGTACCAGGCGATACGGCCCTCCCGGCGGGGCGGCGGGATCAGCTTGCGCTCGCGGTAGAAACGCAGGGTGCGCACGGTGATCCCGGCCTTCTCGGCCAGTTCCGTCACCCGGTACTCGCGTACCTCGTCCGCTTCGCTCGTCGCCACAACAGCAGCCTATGACGACGGCGGTGGGGTGTGACCGCCGGTAACTGAGTTATCCACAGCCCCTACCGCTCGCCGGATCCCTGTCCTACGCTCCCATCGTGCCAGTGAACGCTGGCACGGTTCGGAGTCGTTCGAGTGGCGGGAGGCGGCGGCATGACGGCTGGGCTGGCGCGTGAGCACGTGCGGGTGGCGGTGATCGGGTCCGGGTTCGGAGGTCTGGGCGCGGCGGTGAAAATGCGCCGCGCGGGCATCACCGACTTCGTGGTCCTGGAGCGGGCCGGCGCGGTGGGCGGCACCTGGCGGGACAACAGCTACCCGGGCTGTGCGTGCGATGTCCCGTCCCATCTCTACTCCTTCTCCTTCGCCCCCAACCCCGACTGGCCGCGCACCTTCTCCGGGCGGCAGCACATCCGCGCCTATCTGGAGCGGGTCGCCGACACCTTCGGGCTGCGGCCGCATCTGCGCTTCGACGCCGAGGTGCTCGCCCTGCGCTGGGACGGCGCGGCGCTGCACTGGGAGATCGAGACCGCGCGCGGGCCGCTGACCGCCGATGTCGTGGTGAGCGCGACCGGCCCGCTCTCCGATCCGAAGATCCCGGACATCCCCGGGCTCGACGGCTTCCCCGGCAAGGTCTTCCACTCCGCGCGCTGGGACCACGCGTACGACCTGCGCGGCAAGCGGGTCGCGATGGTCGGCACCGGCGCCTCGGCCATCCAGATCGTGCCCGAGATCCAGAAGCAGGTGCGTGGCCTCACCCTCTTCCAGCGCACCCCGCCCTGGGTGCTGCCGCGCATGGACCGCCGGATCACCGGCGCCGAGCGCTGGCTGCACGCCAAGCTCCCGGCGTCCGGGGCGCTGCGCCGCGGGCTGCTCTGGGGAATCCGGGAGTTGCAGGTCGGGGCGTTCACCAAGCGCCCGGCCGAGCTGAAATTCGTGGAGCGGCTGGCCGGGGCGCATATGCGGCGGGCCATCGACGACCCGGTGCTCCGGGCCAGGCTGACCCCGAGCTACCGCATCGGCTGCAAGCGCATCCTGCTGTCCAACGACTACTATCCGGCGCTCGCCCGGCCGCATGTGGAGGTGGTCGGCGGGCTGAAGGAGATCCGCGGCACCACGCTGATCGGCTCCGACGGCACCGAGACCGAGGCCGACGCGATCATCTTCGGGACCGGCTTCCAGGTCACCGACATGCCGATCGCCCACCGGGTGACCGGGGCGAGGGGCACCACGCTCGCCGAGGAGTGGAAGGGCGGCATGGAGGCGCTGCGCGGGGCCAGCGTGGCGGGCTTCCCCAACTTCCTGACGGTCATCGGGCCCAACACCGGGCTCGGCAACAGCTCGATGATCCTCATCATCGAGGCCCAGCTCACCTATCTGACCGGCTATCTGCGGCAGTTGGACGCGCTCGGCGGCAAGGTCGCCCTGGACGCCCGGCCGTCGGCGGTCCGCGTCTACAACGACATGATCCAGGAGAGGATGAAGCGCACGGTGTGGAATTCGGGCGGGTGCGACAGCTGGTATCTGGAGAACGGCCGCAATACGACCCTGTGGCCGGGCTCGACCAGCGAGTTCAAGCGGGTCACCGCGCGGGTGAGGCTCGCGGAGTACGAGGTGCTGCGGCAGCGGGCCGGAGCCGTCCCGGGCGCGGAGTCCGCCGCGGGGAGGGGATCGCGGTGAGGCGCACCCCCTACGTCACCTCCGGTCCTTACGCCCCACCGACCGCCCCGCACGAGCTGACCGTCACCTCGGCGGACGGCGCCCGGCTGTACGCGGAGCTGCACGGGCCCGCCGATCCCGCCGCGCCCGCCGTCGTCCTGGTACACGGCTGGACGTGTTCGACCGCCTTCTGGGCGCCAGTCCTGCGTGAACTGGCCACCGACCACCGGGTGATCGTGTACGACCAGCGCGGCCATGGCCGCAGCGCCGCCCCAGGCCCCGGCGGCTACAGCACCGAGGTGCTCGCCGACGACCTGGAGGCGGTGCTGGAGCAGACCCTGGAGCCGGGCCGCCGGGCCGTGGTCGCCGGCCACTCCATGGGCGGGATGACGGTGATGGCCGCCGCCGGGCGCCCGGCGCTGCGCGCCCGCGCCGCCGCCGTGGTGCTGTGCAGCACCGGAGCCTCCCGGCTGGTCGAGCGGGCGCGTGTGGTGCCACTGCGCTCCGAGCGGCTGCGGGCGCGCATACACCGCGCGATCCTCGGCGCGCGCCTCTCCATGGGGCCGGTCACTCCCGTCAGCAAGCGGCTGCTGCGGTACGGGACGATGGGCCCGGGCGCCGCGCCCGCCGTGGTGGAGGCATGCGCGCGGATCGTGCACGCCTGTCCCCGTGATGTGCGCGCCGGTTGGGCGCATGTCATGAGCGATCTCGATCTGGACCCCGGTATCGGCCTGCTCACCATGCCCGCCGCCGTCGTCGTCGGCACCGCCGACCGGCTGACCCCGCCCGAGCACGCCCACGCCATTGCGGCCGCGCTGCCCCGGTGCACCGGCGTCACCGAGCTTTCCGGCGTCGGGCACATGACCCCCATGGAGGATCCCGGGGCGGTGAGCGGGGTGATACGCCGCCTCGCCGCGGAGCACGGCGTGACCGGTGCCGGCACCGATGACGATCACCACACGGTCGAGGAGCGGACGACATGAGCGCGCGCGGGAGTCTGGAGGGCCGGGTCGCGGTGGTGACCGGCGCGGCGCGGGGCGTCGGCGAGCTCCTGGCCCGCAAACTGTCCGCGCGCGGCGCCAGGGTGGCGCTGGTGGGCCTGGAACCGGAGGAGCTGAAGCGGGTGTCGGGGCGGCTGCCCACCGACTCCGAGCACTGGCACGCCGATGTCACCGACCCGGAGGCGATGGCCCGGGTGGCGGAGGAGGTGGTGGCGCGCTTCGGCGGGGTGGACATCGTCTGTGCCAACGCCGGGGTGGCCACCGGCGGTCCGTTCCTCGACACCGACGAGACGTCCTGGCGGCGGGTGGTCGAGGTCAATCTGCTGGGGAGCGTCACCACGGCCCGCGCCTTTCTGCCCGCGCTCATCGCCAGCCGCGGCTATCTGTTGCAGATCGCCTCGCTCGCCGCGATCGCGCCCGCGCCGATGATGACGGCGTACTGCGCGTCGAAGGCGGGGGTGGAGGCGTTCGCGCATTGTCTGCGCGCCGAGGTGGGCCACCGGGGCGTACGGGTCGGGGTCGGCTATCTCAGCTGGACCGACACGGACATGGTGCGCGGCGCCGACCGGGACGAGGTGATGCGGGACTTGCGGACGCGGCTGCCGTGGCCCGCGGGGCGTACGTATCCGCTGGGACCTGCCGTGGACCGGCTCGTCGGCGGGATAGAGCGCCGCTCGCCCCATGTGTACGCGCAGTGGTGGCTGCGCGGGATGCAGCCGGTGCGCGGCCTTCTGCCCGCGCTGATCGGGACGGTGGGGCGGCGCGAGATGCGCCGGGCCGAACCCCGGCTGGCGGCGACGAGAGGGCAGCGCGGCCATCTCGTGGGCGAGGGCGGCGCGGCGGACGAGCGGATGCGCACCGCCCGTACGCAGCGTGACCGGTAACCCTGCGTCAACCGTGCTGACCTGGGAATTTAACAGGGAGATACGATCGAAATGCGGAGTATGTCCCTGCGTGTAACTCTGGTCGGGCCCGATCCCTTTCACCCGATGAGGAGTGACACAGATGGGGAAGGACGAGTTCAGCGAGAAGGCCCAGCAGGCCAAGCGCAAGGCGCAGGGCCAGCAGAGCCAGCAGGCCCAGCGGGGCCAGCAGGGGCAACGGGGCCAGCAGGCGCAGCAGGCCCAGCGGGGCCAGGAGCCGCGCCGCGAACAGGACCGGCCCGAAAGCCGCGAACAGGCCGAGCGCATGGGCCGGGAGCGCCGTCAGCAGGGCATGGGCGACGAGGCGCGGGACCAGGAGCCGTTCGAGGAGATGTAAGTCGACTCGTCGAACGGGGTTGTGAAGAGTGTGCGCGAGGGGGCGCATCCGTCAGGGGATGCGCCCCCGGCACGCACGGGTCCGTACGCAAGACCCGGCAGGGTTCTTGGCTCAGCTCAACCATCGCCCCGTGGGGGGAGTTTCGGGCGACGGCGGTCCGGCACCTGGCCATAGCCCGGCGGGGCCGCGGCGGGATGCCGCTCCAGCAGCTCCAGTGCCGTCCGCACCGCGACGCCCAGCTGCGGATAGCGGCCCTCCGCCCAGTCCAGCGGGGAACGGGGCGCCGGGATGTCCGGCTCCACGCCATGGTTCTCGACCCCCCAGCCGTAGGCGTCGAACCAGGCTGCGTTCATCGGCACCGTGATCGCCGAACCGTCGCCGAGCGGATGGCGGCCGGTCATGCCGACCACACCGCCCCAGGTCCGCAGCCCCACCACCGGGCCGATGCCCTGGATCTTGAAGGCCGCGGTGATCATGTCGCCGTCGGAGGAGGTCGCCTCGTCCGCGACCGCGACGATCGGCCCGCGCGGCGCGTTGCTGGTGTACGACACCGGCTGGGCGTTGCGCGTGAGGTCCCAGCCCATCACGGTGCGGGTCAGCTTCTCGACCACCAGCTCGCTGATGTTGCCGCCCGCGTTGCCGCGGACGTCCACGATCAGTGCGGGGAAGGACACCTCCCGGCGCAGATCCCGGTTGAACTGCGCCCAGCCGGAGCCGCCCATGTCCGGGATGTGCAGATAGCCGCACCGCCCGTCGCTCAACTCCCGTACCACCGCACGCCGTCTGGCCACCCAGTCCTGGTAGCGCAGCGGCCGCTCGTCGATCAGCGGAACGACCGCGACCCGGCGCGGCGGGCCCTCGCCGTCCGGGGAGGCGAAGGTCAGCTCGACCGTGGTGCCGCCCGCGGCGGTCAGCAGCGGAGAGGGTCCGGCCACCGGATCCACCGGGCGGCCGTCGACATGGGTGAGCCGGGCGCCTTCGCGGATGCCGGACCCCGCGAGCGGCGAGCGCGCCCGGGAGTCGGAGGACTCGCCGGGCAGGATGCGGACGACCTGCCACGCCCCGTCCTCGGCGCGGGTGAAGTCGGCGCCGAGCAGCCCGATGGGGCGCTGGTAGTGGGCCGGGCCCTCGTTGCGGCGCGCGGCCTGGACGTACGCGTGCGAGGTGCCCAGCTCGCCCAGCACCTCGCGCAGCAGATCGGCGAACTCGTCGGGGGAGGCGACCCGTTCGACCAGCGGGCGGTACTGGTCGAGCACCCCGTCCCAGTCGACGCCGCACATGTCCGGCTCCCAGAAGTAGGCGCGGGTGATGCGGCCCGCCTCCTCGTACGCCTGCCGCCACTCGGCCGCCGGGTCCACGGTGTGCTGGATGCGCCGCATGTCGATCTGGACCGTGGAGTCGCCGTCGCCCGACTCGGTGGCGGGCACCGCCCGCAGCTCGTCGTCGTCGACGACGACGAGCCGGGAGCCGTCGCCGCTGATCCGGAACCAGTCCAGCTCGCTGGTGAGTTCGGTCCGCTTGGCCTTGGCCAGGTCGAAGTGTTCGAGGGTGGGCCGGTCGGAGGTGTCGCCCGGGTTGGCGAACGTCTCGCCGAGCGCGCCCGAGATCGGCCAGCGCAGCCACACCAGACCGCCACCGCTGACCGGCCACAGCGAGGAGTACTTGGAGGCGGACACCGGGAAGGCGGTGACCCGGCTGGGCAGCCCCTCCACCTCGACGGTCACCGTGCCGTCGCCCTCCCCGCTCCCGGCGCCGTCGTCCGGGTCGAGTCCGCCCGCCGCCGGGCGGCCCTCGGGGGAGAGGGCGAAGGGCGAGGGCGTGGCGGAGGACAGCGGTACGAGGTAGGGGCGGCAGCCGAGCGGGAAGGAGAGATCGCCGGTGTGCACGTCGTAGACGGGGTCGAAGCCGCGCCAGGACAGAAAGGCGAGGTAGCGGCCGTCGCTGGTGAAGACCGGCTCTTCGTCCTCGAACCGCCCGCTGGTCACGTCCACTATGGTCCGGTCGGCCAGCCGCGCGATCTTCACGGAGCGCAGGGTGCGCCCGATGCCCGGATGGGACCAGGCCAGCCAGGCCGAGTCGGGCGAGAAGGCGAGGTCGGCGACGGGGCCGTTGAGCGACCGGACCAGCTCGGTGACCTCGCCGCCCCCCTCAGTGGAGGTGTCCACGAGCAGCAGCCGGCCGTCATTGGCGGCGACGGCGAGCCGGTCGCCGTCGGGCGAGGGCTCCATCTCGTGCACCCGCCCCAGCCGCCCCGCGGCCAGCCGCCGCGGCTCGCCCTCCTCGCTGGCCCGCGGCAGAGTGGCGATCTCGATCGCGTCCTCGCCCTCCGCGTCCGTCACATAGGCGACCCGACCGCTGGAGCCGAGGATCTCGGGCATCCGCACCCGCACGCCCGGGGTGTCGGTGAGGGTGCGGGCGGGGCCGTCGCGGTGGGTGAGCCAGTACAGGCTGCCGCGTACGCACACCGCGCTGGCCCGGCCGGTGGCGTCCACGGACAGCGAGTCGACATGGGAGGCGGCCGGGATCTGGTAAGGCCGCCGCCCGGTGCGCGCCCCGCCGAGCCGCACCCGCAGCCGCCGGGGTTCGGCGTCCGGGCCGAGGTCGTCCACCAGCCACAGCTCCCCGGCGCACTGGTAGACGACGCGGCTGCCGTCGGTCGAGGCGTGGCGGGCGTAGAAGCCGTCGTGGTCGGTGTGGCGGCGCAGGTCCGAGCCGTCGGGCCGACAGGAGTAGAGGTTGCCGACGCCCTCGTGGTCGGAGAGGAAGGCGACGCGCCCGCCGACCACCATGACCGAGTCCAGATGGCCGCCGAGTCCGGGCAGCAGCCGGGTGCCGCCCAGCCACAGCCGCCCGGTCGCGCCGCCCCGGTAGCGCTTCCAGGTGGCGGGCTCGTGCGGGGGCTTGCCGGTGAGCAGCAGCGTGCGCGGCCCGTCGCCCTGGTCCCGCACCTGGTCCACGGCAGTGTCGGTGGAAGTGTCGGTGGAAGCGTCGGCGGCGGGGAGGTCGGCGGCGGCGATGTCCGCCACGGCGATGTCGGCCACCGGCCCCCAGGGCAGCTTGCTGCCGGGGCTGCCGTCGACGGGCAGGCTGTAGGCCCAGGAGAAGTGGGAGAACGGCTGGCCGTGCGAGGACACGGCGAGGATCTGGGAGGCGCCGTCCCGGTCGGGCGGCGTCCAGCCGCAGACCCGGGCGTCCTCGCTGCCCCAGTAGGTCAGCCGCCGGACGGGGCCGCCGTCCACGGGGGCGAGGTGGATCTCGGGGTCGAGGCTGCGCCAGTTCGTGTACGCGATATGGGAGCCGTCGGGGGAGAAGCGGGGGTGGCCCACCCGGGTCCGGTCGACGGTCAGCCGCCACGCCCGCCCGGGGGGCTCGCCGCGGGCGGTCAGCGGGGCGACCCAGAGATCGTCCTCGGCGGCGAAGCACAGCAAGTCGCCGTGCAGATGCGGAAATCGCAGATACGCATGGTCGGTGTCGCTGGTTTCCCTCACCTCATCCATGGTTTCGGGCCCGGTCCGGCAAAGCAACTCGGTTCTGTGATGCATACCACGAGCGAAACGACGTGGTTTCGCTACGAGGGTGCCCGGTGCGGTCGTATGCTTGAACGAGTACGAAACCGTTTCGTTCGGAAAGGGGGATGTCATGCCGACGGCTCAGCCCGCCGACCAGTCGGTCGAGGACCGGCCCACGACCAGGGTGCGCCGCAGCAGGCTGTCCCCCGAGCGGGAGGGTGAGCTGTACGAGGCCGTGGTCGAGCTGCTCGGGGAGGTCGGTTACGACGCGTTGACCATGGACGCCGTCGCCGCGCGCACGCACTCCAGCAAGGCCACGCTCTACCGCCAGTGGAAGAGTAAACCGCAGCTGGTGGCCTCCGCGCTGCGGCACACCAAGCCCGTCTCGCTCCAGGACATCGACACCGGATCGCTGCGCGGCGACCTGCACGAGATCGTGCGGTGCACCGACAGCGCCCGGGAGCGGGACGCGGCCCTGATGAGGGGGCTCGCCCAGGCCGTCCACACCAATCCGGACCTTCACCAGGCCCTCCGGGAGCTGCTGATCGATCCCGAGGTGGCCGCCCTCGAGGCACTGCTGCGGCGTGCCGTCGACCGGGGGGAAGTGGCTCCGGACAGACCCGCCCTGGGTTACGTCGTGCACATGATGCTCGGTGCCCTCGTCGCCCGGTCGCTGATCGACGGCGAAGAGCCGGACGTCGCCTACCTCAGCGAATACATCGACGCCGTGGTCCTCCCCGCCCTCGGCCTCTGACCTTCCCCATCTCCGCACCACCCCATCCCCGCACAACCCCATACGGACCCAGCCGGCGCGCCGCTCTCGTCGCCGGTCAGGTCACGCACATCTGCCAGCAGTGACACCGACTCGACGGGAGCACCTCTCCTCGTGGCCACGTTCCTCTACAAACTCGGTCGATTCGCCTTCCGGCGACGCCGGTTCGTCGCCCTGATATGGGTGGCGCTCCTGGCCGTCGCCGGTGTCGGCGCCGCGACCGCCTCGCCCCCCGCCAACGACAGCTTCTCCATCCCGGGCACCGAGGCCCAGAAGGCGTTCGACCTCCTGGAGAAGCGTTTCCCCGGTGGCAGCGCCGACGGCGCCACCGCCCGGGTCGTCTTCCGCGCGCCCCAGGGCGAGAAGATGACCGACCCGGACAACAAGGCCGTGGTCACGAAGACCGTCGCCGACCTCAAGGCCAGCTCTCCGCAGGTCGCCTCGGTCGCCGACCCCTTCCAGGCGCGGGCCGTCTCCAAGGACGGCACCACGGCGTACATCCTGACCAGCTACAAGGTCAACGCCATGGAGCTGGAGGACACCGCCAAGGACGGCCTGAAGGAGGCCGGGGAGAAGGCGCAGGCGTCCGATCTCAAGGTGGCGATCGGCGGTGACGCGCTCCAGGAGATGCCCGAGACCGGTTCCACCGAGGTCATCGGCATCGTCATCTCCGCGATCGTCCTCGCCATCACCTTCGGCTCGCTGGTGGCCGCCGGGCTGCCGCTGCTGACCGCGCTCATCGGCGTCGGCATCGGTATCTCCGGGATCACCGCGCTCGCCACCACCCTCGGGCTGTCCACGACGACCTCGACGCTGGCGATGATGATCGGCCTCGCGGTCGGCATCGACTACGCGCTCTTCATCGTCTCCCGCTACCGCGCCGAACTGGCCGAGGGCCGGGAGCGCGAGGAGGCCGCCGGGCGGGCGGTGGGCACCGCGGGTTCCGCGGTCGTCTTCGCCGGTCTCACCGTCGTCATCGCGCTGGTCGGGCTCGCGGTCGTCAACATCCCGATGCTGTCCAAGATGGGCTTCGCCGCGGCCGGGACGGTGGTCATCGCCGTCCTCATCGCGATCAGTCTCATCCCCGCGCTGCTGGGCTTCGCGGGCAAGCGGGTGTACGGGCGCAAGGCGCGCAAGCGGATGGAGGAGGCGGCCTCGGCTGCCGCGGAGGGCGCGCGGGCGGAGGAGAAGCCCAACATGGGCACCCGCTGGGCCCGGTTCGTGCTGCGCCGCCCGGTGGCGGTGCTGCTGCTCGGCGTGCTCGGCCTGGGTGCCGCAGCGGTGCCCGCGCTGAGCCTGGAGCTGGGGCTGCCGGACGACGGTTCGCAGCCGGTCAGCAGCCAGAAGCGGCAGGCGTACGACATGATCTCCGACGGCTTCGGCCCGGGCTTCAACGGTCCGCTGATGGTGGTCGCCGACACCAAGGGCAGCGACGACCCCAAGGCCGCGGTCAAGGAGGTCAGCAAGACCATCGCCGGTCTCAAGGGCGTCGCGGCCGTCACCCCGGCGACGTTCAACAAGTCCGGTGACACCGCGATGCTCACCGTCGTGCCGAAGTACAAGCCGAGCAGCGTCGACACCGAGAAGGTCGTCGCCGACATCCGCGACGAGGCGGGCTCGTTCAAGTCCGACACCGGTGCCGAGGTGCTGGTGACCGGTCAGACGGCGATGAACATCGACATCTCGCAGAAGCTGAACGACGCGCTGGTGCCGTATCTGGCGCTGGTCGTCGGGCTGGCCTTCCTGCTGCTGATGATCGTCTTCCGGTCGATTCTGGTCCCGCTCAAGGCGGCGCTCGGCTTCCTGCTGTCCGTCGTCGCGGCGCTCGGCGCGGTGGTCGCGGTCTTCCAGTGGGGCTGGGCCGCGGATCTGTTCGGCGTCGAGGAGACCGGCCCGATCATGAGCATGATGCCGATCTTCATGATCGGCGTGGTGTTCGGTCTTGCCATGGACTACGAGGTCTTCCTCGTGACCCGGATGCGCGAGGCGTACATCCACGGCGAGCGCCCCGGCCAGGCCGTCGTCACCGGCTTCCGGCACGGTGCCCGGGTGGTCACCGCGGCCGCCGTCATCATGATCAGCGTCTTCGCCGGCTTCATCGGCTCGTCCGAGGCGATGGTGAAGATGATCGGCTTCGGTCTGGCCACGGCGGTCCTCTTCGACGCCTTCGTGGTCCGCATGGCCATCGTCCCGGCGGTGCTGGCGCTGCTCGGCAAGGCCGCCTGGTGGCTGCCGCGCTGGCTCGACAAGGCGCTGCCGAACGTGGACGTCGAGGGCGAGGGGCTGCGCGAGCAGCTCGCGGACACCCCGGCGGGGCAGGGCGCGGAGGCCAAGAACGCCAAGGACAAGGACCCGGAGCTGAGCCGGGTGTAATCGGCGGCGCACGAGGCCGAAGCACGAGGTCAACGCACGCTCCGGCGGCGGCTCTTCCCAGGCGGAAGGGCCGCCGTCGGCGCTTTCGCGGACCAGGCGTTCTTGCGAACGATGTGCAGGTAGGTCACCATCGAGCGGATACCCGCAGCTCAGGAGCGGAGCCCCGCCATGCATGTCCCCGATGGATTCATCGACGCCCCGGTGTCGGTGGCGACCGGTGCCGTCGCCGCCGCCGCGGTCGCGGTCAGCCTGCGCGGTGCGCGGCGCGAACTCGACGAGCAGGCCGCGCCGCTCGCCGGGCTGGTCGCGGCGTTCATCTTCGCCGTCCAGATGCTGAACTTCCCCGTCGCCGCTGGCACCAGCGGGCATCTGCTCGGCGGGGCGCTGGCCGCGATCCTCGTCGGCCCCTATACGGGCGTGCTGTGCGTCTCCGTGGTGCTGCTCATGCAGGGCGTCCTCTTCGCGGACGGCGGCCTCACCGCGCTCGGCGTCAACATCACGGACATGGCGGTCGTCACCACGGTCGTGGCCTACGGGATCTTCCGCACCGTCCTCAAACTCGCCCCGAACCGCCCCCGCACGGTCACCGTCGCGTCCTTCCTGGCCGCCCTGGTCTCCGTTCCGGCCGCCGCCGTCGCCTTCACCGCCATCTTCGCGCTGGGCGGCACGACGGACGTGGCGATCGGAAAGGTCTTCACGGCGATGGTCGGCGTGCATGTGCTGATCGGCATCGGCGAGGCGGCGATCACGGCCCTGACGGTCGGCGCCGTGATGGCCGTACGGCCGGATCTCGTCCACGGCGCGCGGGGCGTGACCGCGCGCCGCCTGGAGATCCGCACCGGTGCCCCGGTGCGCACCCCGGCCCCGGCATCGCCCGCCGAAGCCGGGGCCGCCGTGCCCGCAGCCGCCCGTACGGTCACGGCGGCGCCAGCGAGCGAGGCCGCCACCGCACCCGCCCCCACCCCGCGGCGATCCGCGCGCCGGGTGTGGGCGGTGGGCCTCGGGGCCGCGCTGCTGTGCGCGGGCGTCGTCAGCTTCTACGCCTCCGCCAGCCCCGACGGGCTGGAGAAGGTCGCCCACGACCAGGGCATCGACCAGAAGACCGAGGACCACGCCGCCAAGGACTCCCCGCTGGCCGACTACGGCATCAAGGACATCTCCGACGCCCGGCTCTCCGGCGGCCTCGCCGGGGTGATCGGGGTCGGCGCGACGCTCGCCGTGGGCACCGGGGTCTTCGTCGTCGTACGGCGCCGCCGGGCCGGCGCCGAGACCGAGGCGGGCTGAGGAGATGGGCGCGGGACACGCGCATACGCTCTACCGGGCGGGCCGCTCACCGGTCCACACCCTTCCCCCGCACTGCAAGATCGCCGCCGTCTTCTGCTTCGTCCTGATCGTCGTCGCGACACCCCGCGAGGCGGTCTGGGCGTTCGGCCTGTACGCCGTGCTGCTGGCCGCGGTGGCGGCGACGGCCCGCATCCCGGCCGGGTTTCTGCTGAAGCGGCTGCTCATCGAGATCCCGTTCGTGGCGTTCGCCGTGCTGATGCCGTTCGTCGCCGAGGGCGCGCGGGTGGACGTACTCGGGCTGTCGCTCAGCCAGTCCGGGCTGTGGGGCGCGTGGAACATCCTGGCCAAGGGCACACTCGGGGTCGCCGCGTCCGTCGTCCTGGCGTCCACGACCGAGCTGCGGGCCCTGCTGCTGGGGCTCCAGCGGCTGCGGATGCCGCCGCTGCTGGTACAGATCGCGTCGTTCATGATCCGCTACGGGGACGTCATCACCGACGAGATGCGCCGGATGCGGATCGCCCGCCGCTCGCGCGGCTTCGAGGCGCGCGGGGTGCGGCAGTGGGGCGTGCTCGCGAAGTCGGCCGGAGCGCTGTTCATCCGGTCCTACGAGCGGGGCGAACGGGTCCATCTGGCGATGCTGAGCCGTGGCTACACGGGCACGATGCCGGTGATCGACGAGGTGACCGCGTCCCGTGCACAGTGGCGTTACGCCGCCGCACTTCCGCTGACCGCGCTCGCGGTCTGCCTGACCGGATGGATGCTCACATGACCACCGCCCCGCCGTCCCTCCAGGTGTCCGGCCTCGCCTACGCCTACCCCGACGGCCACCAGGCGCTCTTCGGCGTCGAGCTGACCGTGGCCCGCGGCGAGCGGGTCGCGCTGCTCGGCCCCAACGGGGCGGGCAAGACCACCCTCGTGCTGCATCTGAACGGCATCCTGGAGGCGGGCGCCGGATCGGTCACGGTCGCCGGGCTGCCCGTGACCAAGCCGAACCTGGCCGAGATCCGCCGCCGGGTGGGCATCGTCTTCCAGGACCCGGACGACCAGCTGTTCATGCCGACCGTGCGGGAGGACGTGGCGTTCGGCCCGGCCGCGGCCGGGATGCGCGGCGCGGAGCTGGCGGAGCGCGTCCACCGGGCCCTGGACCGGGTGGGGATGGCGGAGTTCGCCGACCGGCCGCCGCACCACCTGTCCTTCGGGCAGCGCCGGCGGGTGGCGGTGGCGACCGTGCTGGCCATGGAACCGGAGATCCTCGTCCTGGACGAGCCCTCCTCCAACCTCGACCCGGCCTCGCGCCGCGAACTGGCCGACATCCTGCGCTCCCTGGACGTCACCGTGCTGATGGTCACCCACGATCTGCCGTACGCGCTGGAGCTGTGCCCGCGGTCCGTGGTGCTCAGCGGGGGAGTGATCGCGGCCGACGGGGGTACGCAGGAATTGTTGTGCGACGAGGAACTGATGCGGGAGCACCGGCTGGAGCTTCCCTTCGGCTTCGACCCCCGCTCGGTGACGGCCCCGGTCTGAGGCCCCGGTCTGACGTCCCGGCCGGGCTCGTTGCACCATAAGGACGTACAGCACGGTCGGATCGGCAGGGTGGGAGTCGGATCAGTGGTGGACGTCCAGGGCACGGTGGCCGACGGATTCGAACCGGTCCGGGACGCCTTCGCGGAGAACTTCGCGAAGCGCGGGGAGCGCGGCGCGGCCATGGTCCTCTACCGGGACGGCGAGAAGGCGGTCGACCTGTGGGGCGGTACGAAGGAACCGGCCCCGGAGGGCGACGGCGAGCCGTGGGCCCAGGACACCGCGCAGGTCGTCCGCTCCGTCACCAAGGGCGTCGCCTCCGCCGTACCGCTGCTGCTCCACCAGCGCGGCCAGCTCGACCTGGACGGCCGGGTCGGCACGTACTGGCCCGAGTTCAAGGAGAGCGGCAAGGAACGGGTGCTGGTGCGGCATCTGCTCGCCCACCGCGCCGGGGTGCCCACGCTGGACACCCCGCTGACCCCGGCCGAGGCCATCGACGGCATATCCGGGCCGCGGGCCGTCGCCGCCCAGCGCCCCGACTGGGAGCCCGGCACGGCCCACGGCTACCACGCACAGACCTACAGCTGGCTGCTGAGCGAGCTGGTGCGGCGCGTCACCGGGCGCACCATCGGCCGCTGGATCGCGGAGGAGATCGCCCGGCCGCTCGCCCTTGACCTGTGGCTCGGACTGCCCGAGCAGGACCTGGACCGGGTCGGCCGGATCGAGTCGGTGGAGGCACCGGCCGCGCCCGCCGCGCAGGGGCTGCGGCTGCGGCCCAAGCGGTCGGTGGCCGAGGCGTACGCCGACCCCGAGTCGCTGACCCGGCGCGCGTTCGGCGCGATCAGCCCGGTGCCCGACGAGAACGACCCCGCCTATCTCGCCGCCGGACTGCCCGCCTCCGGCGGCGTCGCCACCGCCGACGCGCTGGCCCGCTTCTACGCGGCGCTGATCGGCCCGCTGCCGTCGGCGCGTACGGCCCGTTCGGGCGGCCGCCTCTTCGCCCCGGCGACGCTGACCCTGGCCCGTACGGAGGAGTCCGCGGGGCCGGACCGGGTGCTGGTGGTCGGGACCCGCTTCGGGCTCGGCTACATGCTGCACGGCCCGGCCTGCCCGCTGCTGGGCCCCGGCTCCTTCGGCCACCCGGGGCGGGGCGGCTCGCTCGCCTTCGCCGACCCCGAGACGCGGATCGGCTTCGCGTACGTCACCAACGGCATGCGGCGCGGCGTCACGGCTGACCCGCGGGCGCAGGCCCTGGTGCGTGCCGTACGGACGGCCCTGGCGGCCCAGGAGGCGTAGCCCTCCGGTAGCTCCCGGGGAGGGCGTAGTGCGCTCGCCCGCGCGCCCTCTCGCGCACGCACACGCCGGGTCAGTGGGGCCAAGGGGCCCTGTCGGGCCGTTCCGGCCGTGTCCACACTGGGGATCCTTCCGGAGGTGGGAGCCGTAGGGGGCGGCTCTTCCGGGGGGAACACGGGGGAGAGCGTGGCACCGACACGGGGGTTACGACACCGCGTTCGACAGCCGTGTCTGGCACGTGCGCTTCCCCAGCCCCGACCGCGCGGCCCGCACCGAGATCTGGCGCCGCCACCTCCCCGACGCCCTGCCGCTGGACGGCGACGTCCGCCCGGAGCAGCTGGCGGAGGTCGACGACGTCACCGGCCGCGACATCTGCCGCGCCGTGATCGACGCGGTCGCCGAGGTGCTGCGCCCCGGCCGCCCGGCCGGACTGACCGGCGGCGGACGGGGATCGGCCGGAACCCGGCGACTGCGCTCCTCCCGGCCCGGGCAGTGACTCCGGCGGGCCCGCCACCCGGCGGGCCCGGTCCGGAACGCGGCACATCGCGTCAGGAAGGAGCACCAAGTGCGCAGATTCGAGGGGTACGCGGTCGTCGTCACCGGCGCGGGACGTGGCATCGGCGAGGCGACCGCGCGCCGCTTCGCCGCCGAGGGCGCCCGCGTCCTCGTCACCGACCTCGACGGGGAACGGGCCGCCCGCGCCGCCGAGTCGATACGCGCCGACGGCGGCGAGGCCGACGGGCTGGCCTGCGACGTCGCCGAGCGGGCCGACGCCGAGGCGGCCGTCGCCCACGCCGTGGCCCGTTTCGGCAGGCTCGACGTCCTCGTCAACAACGCCCACTCCTGCCACGACGACACCCCGCTGTTCGAGGACCAGCCGGACGACGAGTGGCAGCGGGACCTCGACATCACCCTCGGCGGCGCCTTCCGCTGCGCCCGCGCCGCGCTGCCCCAACTTGCCGCCGCCGACGGCCGTGGCGCGATCGTCAACGTCGGCTCCGTCAACGGCTTGCAGGACTTCGGCAACCACGCCTACAGCGCCGCCAAGGCGGGCCTGGGAAGCCTCACCCGTACCCTCGCGGGCCACGCCGCCGCCCGTGGCGTCCGCGTCAACCTCGTCGCTCCCGGCACCATCCGCACCCCCGGCTGGGACGGGCGGGAGGAGGCGCTGCGCCGGGCCGCCGGTGTCTATCCCCTCCGCCGGGTCGGGGAGCCGTCCGACATCGCCGCCGCCATCACCTTCCTGGCCTCCCCCGACGCCGCCTGGATCACTGGTGTCATCCTCCCCGTGGACGGCGGCATCACGATGACCGACGCGGCACTGCGCCGGGCCATCCTCGACGGGTGACCGCTCAGCCCGGATGCCACATCAGGCCGATGCCCGCCACCATCAGACCGGCAGCGGCGATGCGCGGGGCGCCGAAGCGCTCCTTGAAGAAGAGCGTGCCGATGGCCGCGCCCACGATGATGGACGACTCGCGGAGGGCGGCGACCGGGGCGAGGGCGGCGCGGGTCTGGGCCCAGAGGACGAGGCCGTACGCGCCGACCGAGAGGATCCCGCCGAGCAGACCGCGCGCGGCGAACGGGCGGAGCTGCGCGGCGAGGGCGCGGCGGCGGGTGGCGAGGGCGTAGGCGGGGATGGCGAACCCCTCCAGGATCATCAGCCAGGCGATGTAGCCGAGCGGGGTGCCGGAGGCGCGCACGCCGAGGCCGTCGATCACGGTGTACGAGGCGATGGACAGCCCGGTGGCCACGGCGGCGGCCAGCGCGAGACCGTGGGCGCCGCCACCGGTCGTACTACGTGCGCCCCGGGCGCCCCACAGGGCCACGCCCAGCAGCCCCGCCGAGGACACCGCGATGCCCGCCGCCTGCCAGGCGTCCGGGGTCTCGGCGGCGAAGACCGCGGCGAGCACGGTCACCACCAGCGGCGCGGTACCCCGGGCGATGGGGTACATCTGGCCGAAGTCGCCCAGGTGGAAGGAGCGCATGAGCAGGATGTAGTACACGATGTGGACGGCCGCCGAGGCGATCAGATACGGCCAGGCGCCCGCCGCGGGCAGCGGGCTGAAGGCGGCCAGCACCGCCCCGCACAGCGCTCCGCCACCGCTCACCAGGGTGAAGGAGAGCAGCTGGTCGCGGATGGTGTGGGCGATCGCGTTCCAGGAGGCGTGGGTGATGGCCGCGAGGAGGACCGCGGCCGCGACGAGCGGGGTCACGCGGCGGTGTCGCGCACGTCCGCCACGGTCCCCTCGGCGTGGGCGATCAGCGTCTTGGGGTCGAGCGCGAAGACGGTGTGCGGGGTGCCCGCCGCCGCCCATACGACTCCGTGGTCCAGCAGCCGTCGGTCGGCCAGGACCCGGGTGCGGGTGCGGTGCCCGAAGGGCGGTACGCCGCCGATGGCGTAGCCCGTGGTCACCCGGACGAGCGCGGCGTCGGCCCGCCGTACCGCGTCGGCGCCCAATTCGCCGCGTACCCGCTCGACATCGACCCTTGACGCGCCGTCGACCAGCACCACCACCGGCGCTCCGTCCGCCTCGAAGACCAGGGACTTGACGATCTGGCTCAGCTCGCAGCCGACCGCCCCGGCCGCCTCGACGGCGGTGCGGGTGGCATCGGGGAAGCGGCGGATCTCCACGTCCAGGCCGAGATCGCGCAGGGCGTCGGCGAACCGGGGGTGGGCGGCGGAGTCGGGGGCGGCGGTGTCAGGAGTGTCGGAGGCCATGGTGCCGACGCTATCCGCGGACGTCGGGACGGCGCGAGGGGGGCCGCCACGGGGAGCACGACCGGCGGCACCGACAACACGACGAACAAGGGAGTGGACCCATGCGTGTACGTGGACGCCCGACGGGGGCCGGTCTCGGAATCGCCGCCGTGGCGATCATGGGACTGAGCGCGACCGCGGCCAGCGCCCAGCCCGCCGACTCCATCGGCACCGAGGCCGAGGCGGCGAACGTCCCGGTCCATGTGATCAACGACGCCAACATCCGGGCGACGCCTTCCACCGCCAGCGCGGTCTGGGACGACGTCCAGTTCGGCGACGACATGGAAGCCCTCTGCTTCACCGACGGCGGGCCGGCCCAGGTCGGCGACCGGACCAGCAACATCTGGGTCCAGCTCGACCAGTGGGGCCCGGACAACGGCTATGTGACGGAGCTGGCGCTCCAGAACGGGCACGCGGGCATCCCGCACTGCTGACCTGACAGCCGAACGCGAAAGAGCCGGGCGGGCGCGGAAATCACCCCCCCCCCCGCGCCCCCGCTCCGTTCGGCCCGACCGGGGGCCTCCGCCCG
>NZ_JBIRQF010000001.1:822266-968922 GCF_044333065.1 Streptomyces sp. NPDC021115 | reverse complement strand
GTGCGGGCGGGGCCGCCCCCCCCCGCCCCGGCGCCCCCCCCCCCCCCCCGCCCGCCCCCCCCCCCCCCCCCCGGGGGGGGGGGCGCCCACCCCCCCCCCCCCCCGGCTCCTCGGCTCTGTGCGGCCGTACGGGCGTCAGCCGCCCGCGCGCAGCAGCGCGGCCACGATCGGGCCCGCCGTGTCGCCGCCGTGGCCGCCCTCGGGGACCACACCGGCGGCCGCGAGGTCGCCGTTGTAGGCGGTGAACCAGCCGTTCGGCTTCTCCTGGTTGTCGACCTCGGCCGAACCGGTCTTCGCACCGAAGTCACCGCTCATCCCGGACATCGCCTGGGCGGCGGTGCCCGAAGTGGCCGTCAGGTGCATCAGCTTGCGCAGCTGGTCCTTGGTGCTCGACTTCATCGTCTTGCTCGCCTTGGCCAGCGTCCGGTTGTCCACGGACGGCGCGACCAGGTACGGCTGCCGGAAGGTGCCGGTGGAGGCCGTGGCCGAAACCGACGCCATGTTGAGCGGGTTCATCCGCACCCCGCCCTGGCCGATCAGCGACGCGGCCTTGGAGGCGGCGGACTGGACCGGCACGGCGCCGTCGAAGGTGGGCACGCCGGTCTGCCAGTTGAGGCCGATGCCGAAGACGTCACGGGCCTCCTTCGTCAGATCGTCGTCCTTCAGCTTCGGCGCCTGGCTGATGAAGGCGGTGTTGCAGGAACGGGCGAAGCTCTGCTCGAACGTGCCGTTCTTGATCTCGAACTTCTTGTCGTTCTGGAACTTCCAGCCGCCGTAACTGAAGTACTTCGGGCACGGATGTGCCTTGCCGTACGCGGCCAGACCCTTGTCGATCAGCGTCGCCGAGGTGATGACCTTCATGGTCGAGCCCGGTGCGTACGAGCCCTGGAGCGCCGGGTTGAAGCCGCTCGCGGGGGAGTTGGCCACCGCGAGGATCTCACCGGTGCTCGGCTTGACGGCCACGACCGACGCCTTGCTCTTCTTGCTCACCTGCTGCTCGGCGGTGCGCTGGAGCTTCGCGTCGATCGTCGTCTTCAGCGTGCCCGGGGTGCCCTTGGAGAGCACCTTCAGCGTCTCGTCGGGGGACTTGGAGCCCTTGGCGCGGGAGATGAACGTCTCCACGCCCGCCTTGCCGCCGGCCTTCTTGCCGTACCGCTCGCGCAGCCCGGACAGCACGCCCTTGAGGGTCGGGTGGTCCGTGGCCGACAGCTCCGTGCCGTCCCGGTCGACCGCCTTGATCGGCGGGGCCTCGGACTCGCCGGTCTTCAGGGTGTCGCCCTTGCCCAGCTTGGGGTGGACGACCGAGGGCTGCCAGTCGACGACCGGCTTGCCCGTCTTGGTGTCGCGGGTCACGGACAGCGAGGATTCATACGTCCAGGGGACGCTGCTCTCACCGCTGTACGCG
Organism: Streptomyces sp. NPDC021115; assembly: GCF_044333065.1. Classification (NCBI taxonomy): domain Bacteria; kingdom Bacillati; phylum Actinomycetota; class Actinomycetes; order Kitasatosporales; family Streptomycetaceae; genus Streptomyces; species Streptomyces sp. NPDC021115. The sequence continues at coordinate 967,517 of NZ_JBIRQF010000001.1, read as the reverse complement.
ATCCGGGCGTTGACCGAGAACGGCACCTTGGCGCCGCTGGCCTGTCCCGGATTCAGCTCCACCTTGTCGATATGGGCCTTCTTGCGGTAGCCGCTCAGCGCCGCGGTGGCCGCGTCGCTGTCGTCCGTCAGGGCGGCGGCCTTCGCCGTCTCGCCCGCCGACCAGGCCGCCAGGAACGTGCGGGCGGTGGTCTTGACCTCGGCCGCGCTGGGCGGGCCGGTCTTCACCTTCTTCACGTCGTTCTTGCCGTCGCCCGACGCCCCGGCGTTCGCGCCGTCCTTGGAACCCGACGAGTCATCCTGGCCGCTGCCGCAGCCGGCAACACTGACGACCATGGCGGCGAACACCGCACTGACGATCGCGGCTCTCGCGCCACTCCGCATGCAGAACCCCCACTGTGTTCTTCGAGTCCCCCCACCGGTGCGATGGGGGCCGCGGTCCGACGCACTCTACCGGCATCGTGTGAACCCGCCGCGACCCCTCCGGAACCGCTTGCTCCGGGCGCCCTGGCCCGGATTCAGATCCAGGTGTCCAGCCACATTCGGGCCCGCCAGGCGTCCATGGGCATCGTCTGGCCCGTGTACAGCGGGAAGAAGTAGATGAAGTTCCAGATGATGAGCAGGACGAGCGCGCCCGCGCCGACCGCGCCCACCACCCGCCGGGTCTCGGTGGCCCCCGGCGGCCCCAGCAGGGCGCCGATCATCATGGCCACCGCCAGACACAGGAACGGCACGAACACCACGGCGTAGAAGGAGAAGATCGTGCGTTCCTGGTAGAGGAACCACGGCAGATACCCGGCCGCGATCCCGGCCAGGATCGCGCCCGCCCGCCAGTCGCGCCGCAGCGCCCACCGGAAGAGCAGGTAGAGCACGGCGAAGCAGGCCGCCCACCACAGCAGCGGGGTGCCCAGCGCCAGCACCTCGCGCGCGCACTTCTCGGTGGCGTCCTTCGGACAGCCCTCCTGGCCCGCCCGCGGCGACTCGTAGAAGTACGAGACCGGCCGCGACTGGACCAGCCAGCTCCACGGGTTGGACTGGTAGACGTGCGGAGAGTCCAGGCCCACATGGAACTTGTAGACCTCGGTCTCGTAGTGCCACAGGCTGCGCAGCGGGTTGAGCAGCCAGTCGAAGGCGCCGCCGGTGCCGTAGCCGCCGCCGTCCGGCTTCGCCGACTCGGCCCAGTGGCGGAAGTAGCCGCTGTGCTGCCAGCCGCGCGCCCGGCTGAAGCGGCCGCTCTCGGCGAACCAGCCCGACCAGGAGGCGATGTACGTGACGATCGCCACAGGCACCGTCGACAGGAACGCCCACGGCAGATCGCGGCGCAGCACCGTCAGGTACGGGCGCGGGGCGCCCGCGGTGCGGCGCGCGCCGACGTCCCACAGGACGGTCATGAGGCCGAAGAAGGCCAGTACGTACAGCCCGTTCCACTTGGTGCCGATGGCCAGGCCCAGCAGTACCCCGGCCGCGATACGCCACGGCCGCGCGCCCAGCTTCAGGCGGGCCGGGACCTCGGCGTCCGGCCGGGCCGCGCCGTCCTCGCCCACCGGAAGCGCCGCCGCGAGCCGGGCCCTGGCCTTGTCCCGGTCGATGAGCAGGGCGCCGAAGGCGGCCAGGACGAAGAACATCAGCACCAGGTCGAGCAGCGCTGTGCGGCTCATCACGAAGTGCAGACCGTCCACGGCCATCAGCGCGCCCGCCAGGCAGCCGAGGAACGTCGAGCGGAACAGCCGCCGCCCGATCCGGCACAGCATCAGCACCGACAGGGTGCCGAGCAGGGCGACCATGAACCGCCAGCCGAAGGGGTGCAGCCCGAAGAACTGCTCGCCGAGGCCGATGACCCACTTGCCGACCGGCGGATGGACCACATAGGACGCGGCGTCGCTCAGCGGGATGTGCTGCGGGGTGTCGAGGATCTTGTCGTTGGCGGTTTTCGGCCAGGTGCCCTCGTAGCCGAACTGCCAGATCGACCAGGCGTCCTTGGCGTAGTACGTCTCGTCGAATATGACGTTCCCTGGGCTGCCGAGGCGCCAGAAGCGGGTCAGCCCGGCGACGAGCGCGACCAGCAGTGGCCCGCCCCAGCCGCTCCAGCGGGCGATTCTGGCCGCCACCGCGGGGGGCGCCCCGAGCGTCTCCCACAGCCGGGTGCCCGGCTCCTGGTACGGCGGGACCAGCCGTTCCCGTACGCCGGGCCGGGGGTGGCCCGCGTATCCGAAACGGCGCAGCCGACGCTGCCAGGCCGGCGGGTGCTGGCCGGCGGCTCGGCCCGGCTGGGCGTGGGTCGCGGTGTCACTGCTCACCGGGCCATCGTAGGGAAGCGGCCTGTGGGTGTGGCGTGGATCAGGTGGTGTCTCGTGGAAGCGGCGGCCGACGCGGCGGAAACGGCGGGCTGCGAGGATGGCCGGGTGACTGGAACGCTCGTACTCGCAGGGACCCCCATCGGCGACACCGCGGACGCGCCCCCGCGGCTGGCCGCCGAGCTGGCGGCGGCCGATGTGATCGCCGCCGAGGACACCCGGCGGCTGCGCCGGCTCACCCAGGCGCTGGACGTCCAGCCGGGCGGCCGGGTGGTGTCCTACTTCGAGGGCAACGAGTCGGCACGCACCCCCGAACTGGTCGAGGCGCTGGCGGGCGGCGCCAGGGTGCTGCTGGTCACCGACGCGGGCATGCCCTCGGTCTCCGACCCCGGCTACCGGCTGGTCGCCGCCGCCGTCGAGCGCGGCATCGGGGTCACCGCGGTGCCCGGCCCGTCCGCGGTGCTCACCGCGCTGGCCGTCTCCGGGCTGCCGGTGGACCGCTTCTGCTTCGAGGGCTTCCCGCCGCGCAAGGCGGGGGAGCGTCTTGGACGGCTGCGCGAGGCCGCGGCCGAGCGCCGCACCCTGGTCTACTTCGAGGCCCCGCACCGGCTCGCCGACACCCTGGCCGCCATGGCGGAGGTGTTCGGCGCCGACCGGCGGGCCGCGGTGTGCCGGGAGCTGACCAAGACGTACGAGGAGGTCAGGCGCGGCCCGCTGGAGGAGCTGGCGGCCTGGGCCGCCGAGGGCGTACGGGGCGAGATCACCATCGTCGTCGAGGGCGCCGCCGAGCCGGGCCCCGACGAGGCCGGTCCCGCCGAGCTGGCCCGCCGGGTCGCGGTGCGCGAGGAGGCCGGGGAGCGCCGCAAGGAGGCCATCGCGGCGGTCGCGCAGGCCGCCGGAGTACCCAAGAGGGTGGTGTTCGATGCCGTCGTCGCAGCAAAGAACGCTGGGGCGGACGCGCCACGCGAAGGTAAAGCTCACCACTGAAAGGCAAAGGGCAGACCTGCCGATCGGGCGGTTTCGATAGTGCACTGCTAAATCTGCACCAAAGTCAGGGAAGAGCTGCTGCGATCCCGCCGGGAAAGGCGTCCACTGTAGGAGAAGCGCGGGGACGTACCAATCCCGGAAGACTTGTCCTGCGGACAAGAGGAGCTGCCATGAGCGATATAGCGGGAGCCTCGAACGGCGTTCACCCGATAGCCCGCCCCACCGTCGGCCCCGAGGCCGACGAGACGGCCCACGAGGCGTATGCCTTCGCCTGCATGAAGTGCGGGCACGGCTGGGAGCGGTCGTACGACATCGAGCACCACGTGGACGCCGAGGGACACCCCTTCGTCGTGTACTTCACCGACGGCACGCGTGTCCCGTCTCCGCTGACGAGCCCCGACTGCGTCAACTGCGGTGCGCATCTGGTGCGCATCATGCGCTCGGGCCAGGTCTCGTCGGTCCTGGAGAGCGCCCGCCGGACCCCGCCGCGCGGTGGGGCGCGGCCGCGCCCGGACGGTGCGCGGCCGGACGACGGGGCGGACACCGAGGGCCCCACGCGGCGCCGTGGACACCACTGGCACCTGTCGGATCTGCTGCACCCCTTTTCGCACCATCGCAAATGAGCCCGCCAGTGGTCAGCTGAGCGGTCAGGTGTGATTCACCCGACATTCATCGGCATTTATAGAATCACGCGCATGGCGCAATCAGCATCGACCCACGGCGGCAGCGGCGGAACCGGAAGCGGGAAGAAGAACAACGGCGGACAAAACGTCAGGCAAAAGGAAAAGGACGCCCCGCCCCCGCTCCCGGATCCGCTGCGGATCCCGGTCGCCGACTCGCACACCCACCTGGACATGCAGACGGGGACCGTCGAGGACGCCCTCGCCAAGGCTGCCTCGGTCGGCGTGACGACCGTCGTCCAGGTGGGGTGCGACCTCGCCGGGTCCCGGTGGGCGGCCGATACCGCCGCCGCCCACGAGGGCGTCTGGGCCACCGTCGCCCTCCACCCCAACGAGGCACCCCGCATCGTCCTCGGAGACCCCGACGGCTGGTCCCGGCAGGGCGCCAGGGAACCCGACGGCGACGCGGCCCTCGACGCGGCCCTCGCCGAGATCGACACCCTCGCCGCCCTGCCCCAGGTGCGCGGCGTCGGCGAGACCGGCCTCGACTACTTCCGCACCGGACCCGAGGGCATGGCCGCCCAGGAGCGCTCCTTCCGGCGCCACATCGACATCGCCAAGCGGCACGGCAAGGCCCTGGTCATCCACGACCGGGAAGCCCACGACGACGTGCTGCGGGTGCTCGCCGAGGAAGGCGCCCCCGACACCGTCGTCTTCCACTGCTACTCCGGCGACGCCGCCATGGCCAAGGTGTGCGCGGAGCACGGCTACTACATGTCGTTCGCGGGGAACGTGACCTTCAAGAACGCCCAGCCGCTGCGCGACGCCGTCGCCGTCGCGCCCCTCGACCTCCTCCTCGTCGAGACCGACGCGCCCTTCCTCACCCCCGCGCCCTACCGCGGACGGCCTAACGCTCCGTATCTGATTCCGCTCACCCTGCGGGCCATGGCCGACGTCAAGGGCGTCCCCGAAGACACCCTGGCGACCGCCGTGGCGGCCAACACCGCGCGCGCCTTCGCCTGTCCGGTCCCGTCAACTCACGGCTACGCAGGGTAGCTGGACGGCTTTGGAGAGTGACCGCTGCCTCCGCTACAGTCCGCGACACCCCGCCCCATGGACCCGTGGAGTGTTACCGGAGTGTCGTCGTGAGCCGTACGCAGGGCAGCGCCCCCGTCCCGGGCGGCCGTGCCGCCGCCCGCCGAGCCGCCCGGCGGCGCGCCCCGGCCCGCACCGACCCGGTGCGGCGGCTGCTGCCCCAGGCGCTCGTGGTCGCCGCCCTGGCCGGGGGCACCTCCGCCTTCGTCGCCCAGGACAAGGCGGTACAGCTCAGCGTCGACGGCCACGCGCGCACCCTCCACACCTACGCCGACGACGTGGCCGAACTCCTCGCCGACGAGGACGTCGAGGTCAGCCCGCACGACATCGTCGCCCCCGCCCCCGGCCAACCCCTCACCAGCGGCGCCGAGATCGCCGTCCGCTACGGCCGCCCCGTCACCCTCACCGTCGACGGTGAGCACCGCCGGGTGTGGACCACCGCCGAAACCGTCGACGGCGCGCTGCGCCAACTCGGCGTACGCGCCGAGGGCGCCCATCTGTCGGCCTCCCGCTCCGCCGCCATCACCCGGCAGGGGCTGGACCTCGACGTGCGCACCGAGCGCACCGTCACCTTCGTCGCCGACGGACACCACCACCCCGTCCGCACCAACGCCGCCACCGTCCGCGAGGCGCTCACCGAGGCCCGGCTCACCCTCCAGGGGCACGACACCACCTCCGCCCCGCTGGACAGCTTTCCGCGCGACGGCCAGATGGTGAAGGTGATGCGCGTCACCGGCCGCAGGGAGGCCCGCGACACCCCGATCCCCTTCCTCACCGTCCAGCGCGCCGACCCGACCCTCTTCAAGGGCACCCAACTCGTCGCCCGGGAGGGCCACCCCGGCGTCCTGCGGACCATCTACCGGGTGCGCACCGTCGACGGCGTACGGCAGCGGCCCCGCAAGGTGCGCTCCGAAACCGTCCGCGCGCCCGTGGCCCGGATCGTCCGGGTCGGCACCATGACCGCCCCCACCGCGGTCGCCGGTGCCGACCGGCTCAACTGGCAGGCCATGGCCCACTGCGAATCCGGCGGCCGCCCCGGCGCCGTCGACAGCTCAGGCCGCTACGGCGGGCTCTACCAGCTCGACCGCCAGACCTGGCACGCCCTCGGCGGCCACGGCACCCCCCAGGACGCGCCCCCCACCGAGCAGACCTACCGGGCCAAGAAGCTCTACGTCCAGCGCGGCTCCGCGCCCTGGCCGCACTGCGGCCAGAAGCTGCGCCAGTGAAGAGCTCCGCACCCGGGCCGTAAACTTTCCCGGTGAGCTCCACCGACCCCGGCACCACCGACGCCCTGCTGGGCCCCGCCGACATCCGCGACCTCGCGGCCCGCCTCGGCGTACGCCCCACCAAGCAGCGCGGCCAGAACTTCGTCATCGACGCCAACACGGTGCGGCGCATCGTGCGCACCGCCGAGGTGCGGCCCGACGACGTCGTCGTCGAGGTCGGCCCCGGTCTCGGCTCCCTGACCCTGGCCCTCCTGGAGGCCGCCGACCGGGTCACCGCGGTCGAGATCGACGACGTCCTGGCCGCCGCCCTCCCGGCCACGGTGGCCGCCCGGCTGCCCGAGCGCGCCGACCGCTTCGCGCTCGTCCACTCCGACGCGCTGCACATCACCGACCTCCCGGGGCCCGCGCCCACCGCCCTGGTCGCGAACCTCCCGTACAACGTGGCCGTCCCCGTGCTGCTCCACATGCTCGCCCGCTTCCCCACCATCGAGCGCACCCTGGTGATGGTGCAGTCCGAGGTCGCCGACCGCCTCGCCGCGCCGCCCGGCTCCAAGGTCTACGGGGTGCCGTCGGTGAAGGCCGCCTGGTACGCCCGCGTCAAGCGCGCGGGCGCCATCGGCCGCAACGTCTTCTGGCCCGCCCCCAACGTCGACTCCGGCCTCGTCTCCCTGACCCGCCGCACCGAACCCGTCCCGACGACCGCCTCCCGCGACGAGGTCTTCGCCGTCGTCGACGCCGCCTTCGCCCAGCGCCGCAAGACGCTGCGCGCCGCCCTCGCCGGCTGGGCGGGCTCGGCCCCCGCCGCCGAAGCCGCCCTGACCGCCGCGGGCATCTCCCCCCAGGCCCGCGGCGAGTCCCTGACGGTAGAAGACTTCGCGGCCATCGCCGAACACACCCCCTGACCCAGGCGGCGCCCCGGGGCTGCGTCCCCGGGTCCCGTTGAGGGGCCTGAACCCCGGTGGGGCCTCCGCCGCCTGACCCCAGGCGGCTCGGGGTGCCTGCGGCGGGCTTGTTCCCCACCCCGCCCCTTCCCGAACCGGGGCTCCGCCCCAGACCCCGCCCGGGCTCCGCCCCAGACCCGTCAGGGCTGTGCCCCGGACCCCCGCTGGGGCTGTGCCCCCAGACCCTCGCCGTGGCTGCGTCCCCGGGTCCCTCACCGGGGCTCCGCTCCCGACTCCCTCCGTGGCTGCGCCCCAGGTCCCCCTCCCGGGGCTGTGACCCGCGGCGCCGGGCCTCCGACGTCCGCCGCCTGCGGCTTTCAGCCGTCGGTGCGGAAAGCCGGCCCCTCCGGGCGTACCACTCAGCCCCCTGGGGGCACCTCCCAGCGGTAGCTGGGGGAGCTTGAGGAGCGGGGGTGTGGGGGCGGAGCCCCCGCCTGGGGGCCGGGGCGGAGCCCCGGGTCGGGAAGGGGCGGGGTGGGGACGGCCCGCCGCAGGCGCGACAATGGCCGCACCGAAAAGCCCACGCCGCACCCTAGGAGCCCCGTGACCCGCCCCGTGACCGCCCGCGTCCCCGCGAAGGTCAACGTTCAGCTCGCGGTCGGCGGCGCACGCCCCGACGGCTTCCACGACCTGGCCAACGTCTTCCTCGCCGTAGGGCTCCACGACGAGGTCACGGCCACCCCCGCCGACTCGCTCCGCGTCACCGTCGAAGGGCCGGACGCCGCGCACGTCCCCGCGGACAACACCAACCTCGCCGCCCGCGCGGCGGCGGCGCTCGCCGCCCGTCACGGCATCGCCCCGGACGTGCATCTGCACATCGCCAAGGACATCCCCGTCGCGGGCGGCATGGCGGGCGGCAGCGCGGACGCGGCCGCCGCCCTGCTGGCGTGCGACGCGCTGTGGGGGATGAAGACGAGCCGCGCCGAACTGCTCGCGATCTGTGCCGAGCTGGGCAGCGACGTCCCGTTCAGCCTGGTCGGCGGGGCGGCCCTCGGCCGCGGGCGGGGGGAGCTGCTGACGCCGCTGGAGACGGGCGGGACCTTCCACTGGGTGTTCGCGGTGGCGGACGGCGGGCTGTCCACCCCGGCGGTCTACCGGGAGTGCGACCGCCTACGGGAGGAGAGCGGGGCGGGCGCGACCGTCGCGACGATTCCCGACCCGGAGCCGTCCGAGGCGCTGATCGAGGCGCTCCGCACCGGCGACCCGACCGCGCTGGCGGCGGCCGTGACCAACGATCTCCAGCCCGCCGCGCTCTCCCTGCGCCCGGCGCTCGCCGAGACGCTGCGCGCGGGCGCGAACGCCGGAGCGCTCGCGTCCCTCGTCTCCGGCTCCGGCCCGACCTGCGCGTTCCTGGTGAAGGACGCGGAGGCCGCCCGGGGCGTGGCCGCCGCGCTCGCGGCGTCCGGCACGTGCCGCACCGTACGGACGGCGTCCGGCCCGGTGCCCGGGGCGACGGTCACCACCCCGTGACCGCGACTACCCTGGAACGTCGATCGATCCGCGTAACAGGAGTGTGATGGCCACCAACTTGGTCAACGTCGAAGCCGTCGGCAAGGTGTACGGCACCCGCGCGCTGCTGGACGGCGTGTCCCTCGGGGTCAACGAGGGCGACCGGATCGGCGTCGTCGGCCGTAACGGGGACGGGAAGACCACGCTCATCCGGATCCTCGCCAAGCTCGAATCCGCCGACGACGGCCGCGTCACCCACGCGGGCGGTCTGCGGCTCGGCGTGCTCACCCAGCACGATTCGCTCGACCCGGCCGCCACCGTCCGGCACGAGGTGATCGGCGACCTGGCCGACCACGAGTGGGCCGGGGACGCCAAGATCCGGGACATCCTCACCGGGCTGTTCGGCGGGCTCGACATGCCCGCCTTCCCGCAGGGGCTGGACACCGTGATCGGCCCGCTGTCCGGCGGCGAGCGCCGCCGTATCGCGCTCGCCAAGCTGCTGATCGCCGAGCAGGACCTGATCGTCCTGGACGAGCCGACCAACCACCTCGACGTCGAGGGCATCTCCTGGCTGGCCGGCCATCTGCGGGCGCGCCGCTCGGGGCTTGTCGTGGTGACCCACGACCGCTGGTTCCTGGACCAGGTCTGCACCCGCATGTGGGACGTGCAGCGCGGCTCGGTGCACGAGTACGAGGGCGGTTACAGCGACTACGTCTTCGCCCGGGCCGAGCGCGAGCGCATCGCCGCGAGCGAGGAGGCCAAGCGGCAGAACCTGATGCGCAAGGAGCTGGCGTGGCTGCGCCGCGGTGCCCCGGCCCGCACCAGCAAGCCGCGCTTCCGCATCGAGGCGGCGAACGCGCTGATCGCGGACGTCCCGCCGCCGCGCGACAACGCCGAGCTGATGAAGTTCGCCAACTCCCGGCTCGGCAAGACCGTCTTCGAGCTGGAGGACGTCACCGTCACCGCCGGGCCGAAGATGCTGCTCAAGCATCTGACCTGGCAGCTGGGCCCCGGCGACCGGATCGGCCTGGTGGGCGTGAACGGCGCGGGCAAGACGTCGCTGCTGCGCGCCCTCGCCGAGGCCGCGCGCAGCGAGGGCGAACGGCAGCCCGCGGGCGGCCGGATCGTCGTCGGCAAGACCGTGAAGCTCGCGTACCTCTCGCAGGAGGTCGCCGAGCTCGAACGGAACCTCCGCGTGCTGGAGGCAGTCGAGCAGGTGCGGCAGCGCGTCGACCTGGGCAGGGGCCGGGAGATGACCGCCTCGCAGCTGTGCGAGAAGTTCGGCTTCACCAAGGAGAAGCAGTGGACGCCGGTCGGCGATCTGTCCGGCGGTGAGCGGCGCAGGCTCCAGATCCTGCGGCTGCTGATGGACGAGCCCAACGTGCTGTTCCTGGACGAGCCGACCAACGACCTGGACATCGAGACCCTGACCCAGCTGGAGGACGTCCTCGACAGCTGGCCGGGTTCGCTCGTGGTCATCAGCCACGACCGGTACTTCCTGGAGCGCACCACCGACCGGGTGCTCGCCCTGCTGGGCGACGCCACGCTGCGCATGCTGCCGCGCGGGGTGGACGAGTACCTGGAGCGTCGCCAGCGGATGCTGGCCGAGTCGGCGCCCGGTCCGGCCACGTCGCCCGGCAAGCAGAAGACCGCGGAGGCGCCGTCCGGCGGGCAGCGGTCGGCGGCCGAGCAGCGCGCCGCGAAGAAGGAGCTCCAGAAGATCGAGCGGCGGCTGGACCGCATCAGCGAGCAGGAGTCCACACTGCACGCCCAGATCGCCGAGGACGCCACGGACTTCGCCCGGGTCGCCGAGCTGGACACCAAGCTGCGGGAGCTGACGGGGGAGCGGGACGAACTGGAGACGCGCTGGCTGGAACTCGCCGACGACGCGTGAGCGGACGGCGCGCGACCCCCGACGACGCGTGAGCAACAGTCGCGTCACGGGCCGGTCTCAGCTGCTCGATGAGTTGACGACCGGTCCGTGGCTTGTCATGGCCGGGTGATAAAAAGAACTCCCGCCTTGCCCTGCTGCTCACCGGCGGGTCGCATGTCCGATTCACTCCATCCCGGCGGGCTTTGGCAACAACGCCTCCCGGGATAGCGGGGGAGGCCGAGTCGGTCCATGGGCTCGCTCAAAAGGAAATACCCATGTCACAGCCGCCTCCGCCGCCGAATCAGCCGCCGCAGGGCGGCTTCGGCGCACCGCAGGAGCCGGGTTACGGCTATCCGCAGCAGCCGCCCGTCCCGCCTCCGCCGCCCCCAGGCCCGCCGTCGCAGCCCCCGCAGCCGCCGCAGGCGCCCCCGCAGGGCGCGGGCGGTTACGGCTACCCGGGGGTGCACGCGGAGCCCACCCAGGTGGGCATCCCGAACCCGTACCAGCAGCAGCAGGGCCAGTCGCAATTCGGCCAGCAGAGTTACGGCCAGCAGCCCTACGGTCAGCAGAGTTACGGCTACCCGCCCCAGCCGCAGTACCCCGGCGGCCCGGGCCAGGGCGGCGTACCCGGCGGCCCCGGCGGCGGCAACCGGTCCAAGCAGCGGATGGCGGTCATCGTCAGCGCGGTGGTCGCGGTCGCCCTGGTCATCGGCGGCGGCATATGGTTCGCCACCACGGGCGGCGACGACACCGACGACCAGGCCAACGGCAAGGACAAGCAGAGCAGCCAGGGCACCACCAGCGGCACCACCGGCGGCAAGAACAAGCCCGCCCCCAAGACGGTCGACGCCCGGCTGATCAGCAAGCTCCCGATGCCGAAGGTCAACGACCAGGTCACGGTCGACGGCATGTGGACCACCGACGACACCTTCGTGAAGGCCGGGGTCAACAAGATCGATGGCTATCCGCTGGACGGCGGCTCGGCGAAGTGGTCGATCCCGCTGGCCGGTGCGGTCTGCTGGTCCTCGGAGCACGTCACCAAGGACGGTCTGACCACGGTCCTCTACCAGGAGGCCAAGCCCTCCAAGGAGGACAAGTACCCGAGCTGCAACCAGATCGCGCTGCTGGACCTGAAGAACGGCAAGATGCGCTGGCACCGGGACGTCAGCGAGGGCGACGAGAAGGTCTCCTTCGACGAGGTGACCATCGGCGACGGCACGGTCGCCGCGGGCGGCACCAGCGGCGGCGCGGCCTGGTCGACGGCGGGCAAGCAGCTGTGGAAGCCGCAGTCCACCGGAGACTGCGAGGACCGCGGCTACGCCGGCGGTGACACCAAGCTGGTCGCGGTGCGCCAGTGCGGTGACTACGACAACCCGCAGATCAAGGTCCAGACGCTGAACCCGAAGACGGGCGCGGTGAAGTCGGAGTACAAGGTGTCGCAGGGCATCGAGTACGTGCACATCGCGTCCACCGATCCGCTGGTGATCGGGCTCGACGCGGGCGACTCGACCGGCTCCGGGGTCTCCGACTACCTGGCCATCGACGACAGCGCCAAGAGCGGTACGGTGCGCGGCAAGATCAGCACCGAGAACGGCAAGTACCAGGCCAAGTGCCCCTCGACCAGTGTCGAGGGCTGCCGCCAGATCGCCGTCAGCAAGTCGGCCGACGCCCTCTTCCTGGGGTCGGAGGACCGCAACAGCTACGACAGCAACACCACCGCCAACGAGATCGTGGCGTTCAGCCTGTCCACCGGCAAGCCGGTCGGCAAGACGGACGGTGTCAAGCGGGCGGCGATGACCCCGCTCGGGCTCGACAAGGACGGCTTCGTGCTCGCCTACCAGGAGAGCACGTACGACGAGGGCGGCGCGGTGTGGCGCATCGACCCCAAGTCGTACGAGAAGGCGAAGCTGCTCCAGAACCCGGGTGAGAGCGGGGAGATGGAGGCGAAGTTCAGCCCCACCTACTCGGAGATGATCTACGCCAACCAGCGGCTGTACATGAGCACCGTCTACGCCGACAAGCCCTCCGGCTCGTACGACAAGGACGACCCGCTGGCGCTGATCTTCGGCGGCAGCTGACCGCACCCGCGCGACGCGTCCGGCGGCCCCGCCCGTACCCACCGTACGGGCGGGGCCGCCGCCGTTTTTCCCCGTCCCCCTCCATGATCGAATCCGCCCGCGGGGCAGGCCACATCGGTCTGTTTCGGACGCCAATGAGTTGTCAAGTAGGCGCAGATGGGCGGGATTTCGGCATTCCGGGGGGCTTCTTCCGGGTAAGGGGCGCACAACGTCGAACAAGCGTGTAGCTTCCCGGGGCAAAGGGGGAGGAGCTCATGGGCGTGCGACTCATGGTGGTCGATGACCACCGCCTGCTCGCGGAGGCCCTCGCCTCGGCGTTGAAGCTGCGCGGGCACCGGGTGCTCGCCGCGGCCGCGCCGAGCGCGGGAGCGGCGGAGCTGGTGGTGAGCCGGGCACCGGAGGTGTGTCTGCTGGGTACGGCGACACCCGCCGAGCCGGGGGTGTTCGAGCCGGTCGTGCGGATCAAGAAGGAGCGGCCACAGGTCGCGGTCGTGGTGCTGGGACCGGTGCCGAGCCCGCGCGGCATCGCCGCCGCGTTCGCCGCGGGCGCCTCCGGCTATGTCCGGCACGACGAGCGGATCGAGGGCGTCGAGCGCGCCATGATGAAGGCGCGCGCGGGCGAGGCCGCGGTGGCCCCGCAGCTGTTGCAGGGGGCGTTCGCCGAGCTGCTGAACCCCGCGGCCCAGCCGGACGACGAGGGGGCCCGGCTGCTGCGCATGCTGACCCCGCGCGAGGTGGAGGTGCTGATGCGGGTCGCGGAGGGCGAGGACACCCGGCTGATCGCCGCGGGCATGGGGATCGCGCCCAGTACGGCGCGCACCCATGTGCAGCGGGTGCTGATGAAGCTGGGGGTGGGGTCCCGGCTGGAGGCGGCGGCGCTGGCGGCGCGCACCGGTCTGCTGGACCGGGCGGCGACGCGCCGCACCGCCACCTAGCTCACTCCTCCGCGTCCCCGGGCCGGGCGGGGCCGCCCTGCTCCGGGGCGGGGTGTGGCGCGGGCAGTGGCCTGAGCCTCATCCAGAGCAGGAAGAGCAGGCCGAGGACGAGCATGCTCACGCCCGTCCACAGATTGATGTTGATGTTCTCGGCCTTCTTCAGGTTCGCGTCGGAGACGGTGATTCCGGCGATCGTGACGATGATCCCGTAGATCACGAACAGGCCGCCGATGATGCGCCGTACGTCGAAGAGCCGGGCCGCGGTCGCCGACTTCCCCTCCAGCTCCTCGACCTCGTGCTGGTACTCGTAGTCGTCACTCATGGCGCGGGTTCCTTATCCGCAGGAGGGTCACTTCGGTCACAGGGAGAACGGGACGTAGCACAGGGCAGCGAGGACGATCGCGCCCCAGCCCAGCAGGGCCGGGCGGCGGTACCAGGCCTCGTCGCCCGGCGCCGCGGGTTCGGCGATGCCGGGGGCGGTGGTGCCGTAGACCAGACCGGCCAGCGACTGCTCCGGCTTGGGCTTGGTGAACGGGGTGATCGCGACCATCACCACGCCGCCGACCACGAACGCCACGATGGCGGAGACGAAGTTGGCGCCCTGGTCGCTGGGGATGGAGATGACCCCGGCCTTGTAGAACCAGAAGTAGTTGATCATCGCGGCGACGGTGCCGGCGAGCAGCCCCCAGAACCCGGCCGGGGCGGTGGCCCGCTTCCAGAACATGCCGATGATGAACACGCAGAACAGCGGCACGTTGAAGAACGAGAACAGGGTCTGGAGGTAGTTCATGATGTTGCTGAACGAGGACGCGATGAACGCGGTCCCCATCCCGGCCAGCACGCCGATCGCGGTCACCACCCGCCCCGTGAACAGGTAGTACTCGTCCGCGCGGCCCTTCTTCACGTACGCCCGCCAGATGTCGTTGGTGAAGACCGTGTTGAACGACGAGACATTGGCCGCCATGCCCGCCATGAAGGCGGCGAGCAGCCCGGTCACCGCGACGCCCAGCACGCCGTTGGGCAGCAGATCGCTCATCAGCAGCGGGATCGCGTCGTTGTACTGGAGGCCGCTCTTCGCGGAGCCGAGCCCCGGCTCGACGACCAGGGCGATCAGCCCGGGGACCACCACGATCAGCGGGATGAACATCTTGGGGAAGGCGGCGATCAGCGGGGTGCGCTGGGCGGCCGAGAGGTTCTTGGCGGACAGCGCGCGCTGCACCTCGGCGAAGTTGGTCGTCCAGTAGCCGAAGCTCAGGCAGAAGCCGAGGCCGAGCACGATGGTGAGCCAGTTGGCGCCCAGCGGGTTGTCCGAGCCGATGCCGGTGCCGCCCCACGCGGAGGTGAAGTTCGGGCCGTGGGACGCTTCGAGGGAGTCCTTGAGCCCGCCGAAGCCGCCGACCCGCTTGAGGCCGACGACGGTGAGCGGGATGAGCGCGGCGAGGATGACGAAGAACTGGAGCACCTCGTTGTAGATCGCCGAGGAGAGCCCGCCGAGGGTGATGTACGCGAGCACGAACAGACCGGCGACGACGATGGCCACCCACTGCGGCCAGCCGAGCAGCGCCTCGACGACGATGGCCATCGCGTAGAGGTTGACGCCCGCGATCAGCACGGACGCGATGGAGAAGATGATCGAGCTGAGGAGATGCGAGGACGGCCCGTAGCGGTGCAGCAGGAATTCCGGCACCGACCTGACCTTGGAGCCGTAGTAGAACGGCATCATCACCAGGCCGAGGAAGACCATGGCGGGAATGGCGCCCACCCAGTACCAGTGCACCGTGTAGACGCCGTACTGGGCGCCGTTGGCCGCCATTCCCAGGATCTCCAGGGCGCCCAGATTGGCGGCGACGAAGGCGAGTCCGGTGACCCACGCGGGCAGGGAGCGGCCGGAGAGAAAGAAGTCCAGGCTCGTCTTCACACTGCGTCTGGCGGCGAATCCCACGCCGAGCACGACGGCGAAATAGAGGATCAGAATGGTGTAGTCGAGGGCATTGGTGGGGAGCCGGAGATTCGCTGCCAGAAGGTGCATAAACCATTATCCTGCTCTATTCGGACGCCTTCCTCGCGCATTGACGTCACTGTTGACTTGTGATTCATTATGTTGAGTTGTGTTGGGTGGAGCTGACAGGAGCTGGCGGACGTGAAGAAGACGGCGACGCGGCTCGCGGACGGACGCGAGCTGATCTACTACGACGCACGCGACGACGCGGTGCGCGACGCCGTCGACCAGCGGCCGCTCGACCCGATATCGACCCGCTCCGAGGTCCGTCACGACCGGCTGCTCGGCGACGACGTGGCCGTCGCCTCCCACCGCCAGGGGCGCACGTACCACCCGCCGGCCGACGAATGCCCGCTGTGCCCCTCGCGCGACGGGCGGCTCAGCGAGATCCCCGCCTCCGACTACGACGTCGCCGTCTTCGAGAACCGCTTCCCCTCGCTGGCCGGTGACGCGGGCCGGTGCGAGGTGGTCTGCTTCACCTCCGACCACGACGCCTCCTTCGCCGACCTCACCGTCGAGCAGGCCGCCCTGGTGCTCGACGCGTGGACCGACCGGACCGCCGAGCTGGCCCAACTCCCCTCCGTGGAGCAGGTGTTCTGCTTCGAGAACCGCGGCAGGGAGATCGGCGTCACCCTCGGCCATCCGCACGGCCAGATCTACGGGTATCCCTTCCCGGCGCCGCGTACCCGGCTGATGCTCCGCTCCCTCGCCGAGCACCGTGAGCGCACGGGTCGGAATCTGTTCGATGATGTGGTCGCCGATGAGCGCGCCGACGGGCGGCGCATCGTGCTCGAAGGGGAGCACTGGACCGCCTTCGTCCCGTACGCCGCGCACTGGCCGTACGAGGTGCACCTCTACCCCGAGCGCCGGGTCCCGGACCTGACCGCGCTGGACGATGCCGCACGCACAGAGTTCCCACAGATGTATCTGGAACTCTTGAAGCGCTTCGACCGGATCTTCGGGGAAGGGGAGCCGCCCACGCCGTACATCGCCGCCTGGCACCAGGCGCCGTTCACGGCGGAGGACCGCGATGATTTCGCACTCCACCTCGAGCTTTTCACCATCCGCCGCACTTCCGGCAAGCTGAAGTTTCTCGCGGGTTCCGAATCCGGCATGAATGTGTTCATCAACGATGTGCCGCCGGAGGCCGCGGCCGAGCGACTGCGAGAGGTAGCGAGCAAGTGAGCAATGCGCAGCAGAAGAAGTACCTGGTCACGGGCGGTGCCGGTTATGTCGGCAGCGTGGTCGCCGCGCATCTGCTGGAGGCCGGACACCGGGTGACGGTCCTGGACGACCTGTCGACCGGGCACCGCGAGGGCGTTCCCGAGGGCGCGGAGTTCATCGAGGGCCGCATCCAGGACGCGGCCACCTGGCTCGACTCCTCGTACGACGGTGTGCTGCACTTCGCGGCGTCCTCGCAGGTCGGCGAGTCCGTCGTCAATCCGGAGAAGTACTGGGTCAACAACGTCGGCGGGACCACCGCGCTGCTCGCGGCGATGCGGGACGCCGGGGTCCGCACCCTCGTCTTCTCCTCCACCGCCGCCACCTACGGCGAACCGGACGAGGTCCCGATCACCGAGGACGCCCCGACCGCGCCGACCAATCCGTACGGCGCCACCAAGCTCGCCGTCGACCACATGATCAGCGGCGAGTGCGCCGCGCACGGACTGGCCGCGGTCTCCCTGCGGTACTTCAACGTCGCGGGCGCCTATGGCACGTACGGCGAGCGGCACGAGCCCGAGTCGCACCTGATCCCGCTGGTGCTCCAGGTCGCCCAGGGCCGCCGCGAGGCGATCTCCGTCTTCGGCGACGACTACCCGACCCCCGACGGCACCTGCGTCCGCGACTACATCCACGTCGCCGACCTGGCCGACGCCCACCTCCTGGCCCTCGGCGCGTCCACCAGGGGTGAGCACCTGATCTGCAACCTCGGCAACGGCAACGGCTTCTCCGTCCGCGAGGTCATCGAGACCGTCCGCCAGGTCACCGGCCACCCGATCCCCGAGGTCGTCGCCGACCGCCGGGGCGGCGACCCGGCCGTGCTGGTCGCCTCGGCCGAGCGCGCCAGGACCCGCCTCGGCTGGAAGCCGAGCCGCGCGGACCTGAAGGGCATCGTCGCGGACGCATGGGAGTTCGCGCAGCGCACCGACTAGGGCGGCGCGACGACGTCCGCGGCCGCCCGGCCGCGGACGACGGGAACAAAGGGACAAGGGGCAGCGAGTGAGCGACGTATCGGCGGGGTTCCGGGAGGTCTACGGGGCCGATCCGGAGGGCGTGTGGGCGGCGCCGGGCAGGGTCAACCTGATCGGTGAGCACACCGACTACAACGACGGCTTCGTGATGCCGCTCGCCCTGCCCCACACCTGCCTCGCGGCCGCCTCGCCGCGCACCGACGGGGTGCTGCGCGTCCACTCGGGGGACGCCCCCGGCGGGGTCGTCGAACTGCGCGTCGAGGAGCTGACCCCGGTCTCCGCGGGCGGCGACCGCGGCGGCTGGGCCGCCTACCCGGCGGGCGTGGTGTGGGCGCTGCGCGAGGAGGGGCTGCTCTCCGGCGCCGCGGCCGGCGGGGCGGACCTGCACTTCAAGTCCACGGTGCCCACCGGCGCCGGGCTGTCCTCGTCCGCCGCGCTGGAGGTGGTGACGGCCACCGCGCTCAGCGATCTTTACGGGCTCGGGCTAGCCCCGCAGCGCGTCGCCCAGCTGTGCCAGCGCGCGGAGAACCAGTTCGTCGGCGTCCCCTGCGGGATCATGGACCAGATGGCCTCCGCGTGCTGCACCGAGGGCCATGCGCTCTTCCTCGACGCCCGCGACCTCACCCAGCGGCAGGTGCCGTTCGACCTCGCTGCGGAGGGGCTGCGGCTGCTGGTCGTGGACACCCGGGTGAAGCACGAGCTGGGCGACGGCGCGTACGCCAACCGGCGCGCCGCGTGCGAGTCGGGCGCGCGGGCGCTCGGCGTCCCCGCGCTGCGGGACGTGCGCTTCGAGACCCTGGACGCGACGCTCACCACCCTCGCCGACCTCGGCGTGGACGAGACCGTGCGCCGCCGGGTGCGCCATGTGGTGACCGAGGACCGGCGGGTGCAGGAGGTCATCGAGCTGCTGGACGCGGGCGACACCCGCGCCATCGGCCCGGTGCTGACCGCCGGGCACGCCTCGTGCCGCGACGACTTCGAGATCTCCTGCGCCGAGCTGGACCTCGTGGTGGAGACGGCGAACCAGGCGGGCGCGCTCGGCGCGCGGATGACCGGCGGCGGCTTCGGCGGCTCGGCGATCGTGCTGGTCGAGGAGGCGGACGCGGACGCGGTGGCCAAGGCGGTCACCGAGTCCTTCGCCGCCGCCGGGCACCGGGCCCCGCGGATCTTCCCGGCGGTGCCGAGCGCGGGAGCGCGGCGGCGGTAGCTCCGGGCGGCCCCCGGAAGGTCCCGCGGAGGGTCTTCGCCGCCTTCGGCCGTTGAGCGATCAATTTCCGCCGTTCTTGGTCTCCTTACTCCCCAAGACCGAACACAAAGACCACCGTAAACAGGCGAGGCCGGGCAGTTTCGCTCATTCGCTTCGGATGTCGGACCCCGGCCTTACGCTGAGGACAGCGTCGGTGGGGGCCGACGTGCATCAGGGGGCGAGAACAGTCAGGTACGACGCCCGGGGTGGGGTAGCGATCTCGGCACGGCGGCGGCCGTGCGGTTGCGGTGACCCTTTTCCGGGCGCCGTACCCGTACTGCGTCTCGGGGTATCCGGGGTGTATCCGGCGACGTGGGGGGTTCCGTGGCACGTATTCGGGTTCTGGTGGTCGACGACCATCGCATTTTCGCCGAGTCTCTGGCCGCCGCCCTCGCGGCGGAACAGGACGTGGACGTGGCGGCGGCCGGAAGCGGCCCGGCGGCGCTGCGCTGTCTGGAGCGCGGAGTGGCCGAGGGGCGCCGCTTCGACGTTCTGCTGATAGACGCCGACTTGGGCTCCATGAACGGGGAGCCGCTCCATGTGCCGCAGCCCGCGCCGGTCGAGGCGGCCCACGGCGGAGCCTTGGGCGCGGGCCCGCCGCGCGCCGTCAACGGGCGGGCGCAGGACGGCATAGCGCTGGTCGGCGGCGTGCGCACGGCCCAGCCCGGGGTGCGCACCGTGGTGCTGGCCGAGCGCGACGATCCGCGCCGGGCCGCGGCGGCGCTCCAGGCCGGGGCGTCGGGCTGGGTGGCCAAGGACTGTTCGCTGGTGCGGCTGCTCGCCGTGATCCGAGGGGTGCTGCGCGACGAGACGCATCTGCCGCCCGCCCTGCTCACCGGCGTGCTGCGGGAGCTGACGGCGGCCCGTAAGCACCGCACCGAGAGCGAGCGGCTGGTCGAGTCGCTGACGCCGCGTGAGCGGGAAGTGCTGCGTTGCATGGTGGCCGGGCTCGGCCGCAAGGCCGTGGCCGAGCGGCTGTTCCTCTCCCCGCACACGGTCCGCACCCATATGCAGAACGTGCTGGGCAAACTGGGCGTGCATTCCACGCTGGCCGCCGTGGCGCTGGCCCGGCGGGCGGGCGTCGGCCCGGTCGACCTAGCCGGGGAAATTGTCGAACGGGGCGGTCAGCTGGCGTAGCAGCGCCGCCAGTTCGGCCCGCTGAGCCTGGGACAGCTCGGCGAGGATCGCCCGTTCGTGGTCCAGTAGTCCGGCCAGCGCCTGGTCGGCGCGGTCGCGTCCCTCCGCGGTGAGCCGGACCAGCACCCCGCGCCGGTCACTGGGGTCGGGCAGCCGCTCGACCAGGCCCTTCTTCGCCAGCCGGTCGATGCGGTTGGTCATCGTGCCCGAGGTGACCAGCGTCTGTGTCAGCAGCTGCCCGGGGGAGAGCTGGTACGGGGTCCCGGCGCGCCGCAGCGAGGTCAGCACGTCGAACTCCCAGGACTCCAACTGATGCTCGCTGAAGGCGATCCGCCGCGCCCGGTCGAGATGGCGCGCGAGCCGGCTGACCCGGCTGAGCACCTCGAGCGGTTCCACATCGAGGTCGGGGCGCTCTCGGCGCCATGCCGCCACCAGCCGATCGACCTCGTCCTCCATGGCGATCAGTGTAATAGGTCTGTCGACATGAAGTCTCTTGACATCAAGAGACAGTCTGGAGGACGGTAAGCCTCGCTCGTGCCGACCGTACCCGCTCAAGGGACTTCACCATGCGTACGTCACCCAACTGGGACCCGGCCCAGTACCTCCGCCACTCCGGCCACCGCGCCCGCCCCTTCCGCGACCTGCTCGCCCAGGTTCCGGCGCTGCCCGTGGAACCCGGCCGCCCGCCCCGCATCGCCGACCTCGGCTGCGGCCCCGGCAATGTCACCGTCCTGCTCTTCGGCCGCTGGCCGGACGCCCACGTCACCGGCCTCGACAGCTCCGCCGACATGCTCACCGAGGCCGAGCCCCTGGCGGGCCCCACCACCGGCGGTGGGCGCCTGGACTTCCGCCTCGCCGACGGGCTCGGCTGGGAGCCCGGCGAGCCGTACGACCTGATCGTCTCCAACGCCGCGCTCCAGTGGATGCCCGGCCACGCCGACGCCTTCGCCACCTGGCTCGACGCGCTGCGCCCCGGCGGCACCCTCGCCTTCCAGCTCCCCGGCAACTTCGACGCCCCCAGTCACACCCTGCTGCGCGACCTGTGCGCCGCGCCGCAGTGGCGCGACCGCCTCGCCGACGCCCTGCGCAGCCCCGCCGCGGCCCTGGAACCCGTCGACTACCTCGACCGGCTCACCGCGCTGGGCTGCGAGGTCGACGCCTGGGAGACCACCTACCTCCAGGTCCTCAGCGGCCCCGACCCGGTCCTCGACTGGACCAAGGGCACCGCCCTGCGTCCCGTCCTCACCGCCCTCGCCGACGATCCGGCCGCCCGCGACCGCTTCCTCGCCGAGTACGGCGCGCTGCTCCGCGAGGCGTATCCCGCGGCCCCGTACGGCACGGCCTTCCCGTTCCGCCGCATCTTCGCCGTGGCGACGAAGAAGGCATAAAGCCTGCTCACGCCTTGCGGTGGCCTATCAGCCGCGGCTTCTGCTCCAGACCGTCCAGACCGTGCCAGGCCAGATTCACCAGATGCGCCGCCACCTCGGACTTCTTCGGCTTGCGCACGTCCAGCCACCACTGGCCGGTCAGCGCCACCATTCCCACCAGCGCCTGGGCGTACAGCGGGGCGAGCTTGGCGTCGAAGCCGCGGGCCTTGAACTCCAGGCCCAGGATGTCCTCCACCTGGGTGGCGATATCGCTGATCAGCGAGGCGAAGGTGCCCGTCGACTGGGCGACGGGGGAGTCACGGACCAGGATGCGGAAGCCGTCCGTGTACTCCTCGATGTAGTCCAGCAGGGCGAACGTGGCCTGCTCGCACAGCTCCCGGGGATGGCCCGCGGTCAGCGACGTGGTCACCATGTCCAGCATCCGCCGCATCTCACGGTCCACCACGACCGCGTACAGCCCTTCCTTGCCGCCGAAGTGCTCGTACACCACCGGCTTGGACACCCCGGCCTTCGCCGCGATCTCCTCCACCGAGGTGCCCTCGAAGCCGCGTTCGGCGAAGAGCGCCCGACCGATGTCCAGCAACTGCTCCCGGCGTTCCTTGCCGGTCATCCGCACCCGGCGGGGCCGCCGGGGTCCGGATCCGGAGGACCGGACGGCCCGGGCCGTCCGGTCCTTGCTGCCGCTGGTATTACTGTCGGATTCCACGCCCTCTATGATGCCGCTTCGGCAGGGGCCTCTTTACGCCGGGAGTCGATCCGGTTCTCGTTCGGCCAGCGGACGTCGTACGCCCAGCCCAACTGCTCGAACCAGCGGATGATCCGGGCGCTGGAGTCCAGCTGGCCCTTCATCACCCCGTGCCGGGCGCACGTCGGATCGGCGTGGTGCAGGTTGTGCCAGGACTCGCCGCACGAGAGCACCGCGAGCCACCACACGTTCCCGGACCGGTCGCGCGACTTGAACGGCCGCTTGCCCACCGCGTGGCAGATCGAGTTGATCGACCAGGTCACATGGTGGAGCAGCGCCACCCGCACGAGTGATCCCCAGAAGAACGCGGTCACGGCCCCCTGCCACGACCAGGTCACCAGGCCGCCGATCGCGGCGGGCAGCAGCAGCGAGACGACCGTCCACACCACGAACTGGCGGGAGATGTTCCGCACCGCGTCGTCCTTGACCAGGTCCGGCGCGTACTTCTGCTGTGAGGTCTGCTCTTCATCGAACATCCATGCGATATGTGCCCACCACAACCCCTTCATCAGGGCCGGGACGGTCTCCCCGTACCGCCACGGCGAATGCGGGTCGCCCTCCGCGTCGGAGAACTTGTGGTGCTTGCGGTGGTCGGCCACCCAGCGCACCAGCGGCCCCTCGACCGCCAGCGAGCCCGCGATCGCCAGCGCGATCCGCAGCGGCCGCTTCGCCTTGAACGAGCCATGGGTGAAGTAGCGGTGGTAGCCGATGGTGATGCCGTGGCAGCCGATGTAGTACATGGCCACCATCAGCGCCAGGTCCAGCCAGCTCACCCCCCAGCCCCAGGCCAGGGGGATCGCCGCGATCAGCGCGACGAACGGGACGGTGATGAACAGCAGCAGGGTGATCTGTTCGATGGAACGCTTGCTGTCCCCGCCCAGCGTGGCGGAGGGAAGCGGGGTCTCCTGGGCCTTCGGCGCGTCGTGGGCCACGTCGGGGCTTGCAGTCATGGGATCCCTCGTGGGGCTCGGGGGCTGGGCTACGGATCCGTAACCTACGGCGACGTAAGTATGGCAGGGCCGCGAACCGGGGCAAGAGGGCTCTGGTTTCCCCCGAGGGAACGCCGCCTATCCTGGGGGCGTCGGACAGCGCGGTCCGCACATGGCCGAAAGCACCGGGGTGCGGGGCCTGCGGCCCGGCCGCGCGGCGCTTCATCCCGGCGAGGAACCCCCCGTTCACTGCAAGGAGCCGCACCTGTGAGCAGTGCCGACCACACCAACGCCGCCCTGCGTGCCGATATCCGCCGTCTGGGCGACCTCCTCGGCGAGACCCTGGTCCGACAGGAGGGCCCCGACCTCCTCGACCTCGTCGAGCGTGTCCGCGCCCTCACCCGCAGTGACGGCGAGGCCGCCGCCGAACTCCTCGGCACCACCGATCTGGCGACCGCGGCCAAGCTGGTGCGCGCCTTCTCCACCTACTTCCACCTGGCCAACGTCACCGAGCAGGTGCACCGGGGCCGCGAGCTGAGTGCCCGGCGCGCCGCCGAGGGCGGCATCCTCACCCGCACCGTCGACCAGCTCAAGGACGCCGACCCGGCCCATCTGCGGCAGACCGTGGAGCACCTGGGCGTCCGCCCGGTCTTCACCGCCCACCCCACCGAGGCCGCCCGCCGCACCGTCCTCAACAAGCTGCGCCGCATCGCCGAGCTGCTGGACGCCGTCGGCGCCGGCGGCGAGAGCCGCCGCACCGACCTGCGGCTCGCCGAGAACATCGACCTGCTGTGGCAGACCGACGAGCTGCGGGTCGCCCGCCCCGAGCCCGCCGACGAGGCCCGTAACGCCATCTACTACCTGGACGAGCTGCACGCCCACGCCGTCGGCGACGTCCTGGAAGACCTCACCTCCGAGCTGGATCGGGTCGGCATCGAGCTGCCCGCCACCACCCGCCCGCTCACCTTCGGCACCTGGATCGGCGGCGACCGCGACGGCAACCCCAATGTCACCCCGCAGGTGACCTGGGAGGTGCTGATCCTCCAGCACGAGCACGGCATCACCGACGCGCTGGAGATCATCGACGATCTGCGCGCCGCCCTGTCCAGCTCCATCCGCAACTCCGACGCCTCCGAGGAGCTGCTCTCCTCCCTCCAGCGCGATCTGGAGCTGCTGCCCGAGATCAGCCCGCGCTACAAGCGGCTCAACGCCGAGGAGCCCTACCGGCTCAAGGCCACTTGCATGCGGCAGAAGCTGGTCAACACCCGCGAGCGCCTGGCCAAGGACGCCCCGCACGTCCCCGGCCGCGACTACCTCGGCACCGCCGAGATGCTGGCCGACCTCAAGCTGATCCAGGACTCGCTGCGCGCCCACCGCGGCGCCCTGATCGCCGACGGCCGCCTCGAACGCGCCATCCGCACCCTCGCCGCCTTCGGCATCCAGCTCGCCACCATGGACGTCCGCGAGCACGCCGACGCCCACCACCACGCCCTCGGCCAGCTCTTCGACCGCCTCGGCGAGGAGTCCTGGCGGTACGCGGACATGCCCCGCGACTACCGGCGCAAGCTGCTCGCCAAGGAGCTGCGCTCGCGCCGCCCGCTCGCGCCGTCCCCGGCGCCGCTGGACGCCGCCGGGGCCAAGACCCTCGGCGTCTTCCAGACCATCCGGGAGTCCTTCGAGCGGTTCGGGCCCGAGATCGTCGAGTCGTACATCATCTCCATGTGCGCGGGCTCGGACGACGTCTTCGCCGCCGCCGTCCTCGCCCGCGAGGCCGGTCTCATCGACCTCCACGCGGGCTGGGCCAAGATCGGCATCGTGCCGCTGCTGGAGACCACCGA
Source organism: Streptomyces sp. NPDC021115 (assembly GCF_044333065.1). Classification (NCBI taxonomy): domain Bacteria; kingdom Bacillati; phylum Actinomycetota; class Actinomycetes; order Kitasatosporales; family Streptomycetaceae; genus Streptomyces; species Streptomyces sp. NPDC021115. The sequence continues at coordinate 942,546 of NZ_JBIRQF010000001.1, read as the reverse complement.
CGAGCTGAAGATCGCCGACCAGCTCCTCGACGAGATGCTGTCCGACCCCTCCTACCGGCGCCTGGTCTCGCTGCGCGGGGACGTCCAGGAGGTCATGCTCGGCTACTCCGACTCCTCCAAGTTCGGCGGCATCACCACCTCCCAGTGGGAGATCCACCGCGCCCAGCGGCTGCTGCGCGACGTCGCCCACCGGCACGGCGTAAGGCTGCGCCTCTTCCACGGCCGCGGCGGCACCGTCGGCCGCGGCGGCGGCCCCACCCACGACGCGATCCTCGCCCAGCCGTGGGGCACCCTCGAAGGCGAGATCAAGGTCACCGAGCAGGGCGAGGTCATCTCCGACAAGTACCTGGTCCCCTCGCTCGCCCGGGAGAACCTGGAGCTGACGGTGGCCGCCACCCTCCAGGCGTCGGCCCTGCACACCGCCCCGCGCCAGTCGGACGAGGCGCTGGCCCGCTGGGACTCGACGATGGAGACGGTCTCCGAGGCCGCCCACAGCGCGTACCGCGTCCTGGTGGACGACCCCGATCTGCCCGCCTACTTCTTCGCCTCGACCCCCGTCGACCAGCTCGCCGAACTCCACCTCGGCTCGCGTCCGTCCCGCCGCCCCGACTCCGGCGCTGGCCTCGACGGACTGCGCGCCATCCCGTGGGTCTTCGGCTGGACCCAGTCCCGGCAGATCGTGCCCGGCTGGTTCGGCGTCGGCTCCGGCCTCAAGGCGGCCCGCGAGGCCGGGCTCGACGGGGCGCTGGACGAGATGCACCAGCACTGGCACTTCTTCCGCAACTTCCTGTCCAACGTCGAGATGACCCTCGCCAAGACGGACCTGCGGATCGCCCGGCACTACGTCGACACCCTGGTGCCGGACGAGCTGAAGCACGTCTTCGACGTCATCCAGGCCGAGCACGAGCTGACCGTCCGCGAGGTCCTGCGCATCACAGGGGAGACCGAACTCCTCGACTCCAACCCGGTGCTGAAGCAGACCTTCCACGTCCGGGACGCCTACCTCGACCCGATCTCCTACCTCCAGGTGAGCCTGCTCCACCGGCAGCGCACCGCGCGCGAGCGCGGCGAGGAGGCCGACCCGGTGCTGTCCCGGGCCCTGCTCCTCACCGTCAACGGTGTGGCGGCCGGCCTGCGCAACACCGGCTGACCAGTCCGGCGACGGCGATACGGCGGCGGCCCGCTCCTCGGGGGAGCGGGCCGCCGCCGTAAGTCTTCGTACGTCCTTCGTGCGTACGCCTAGAACGTCAGCGTGGCGAAGGACGCCCCCAGCAGCGCCGCGCCCGCGAGTCCCAGGCCCCAGGCCGTACGGCGCATCCGGAGCCCGCCCGCCACGACCAGGGACGCCAGCAGCAGCGAGCCGCCGAACGGGACCCAGGCGTGCAGGATGCCCGCCACGCCCGTACGGACCACCTCGTCCTTGCCCGGCTTGACGGCCACCAGCAGCCGCTCACCCCTGCCGTCCGTGACCGCCGCGTCGACCCGCGCCTTCGGCCGTGCCTCGCCGCCCCCGGAGCCGGGGGTGAAGCGGCCGGTGCACCAGTCGTCGTCGCATCGGGAGACCGTGAGCGTGCCGCGCTCCAGTCCCTTGGTGAGCATCGAGGGCTTCGCGTCGCCCCAGGAGGACCACACCCCGGCCACCAGGATCAGCAGCGCGATGAGCGTCATCGCCACGTTCTTCGCGAGCAACAGCAGCCCGTACATGCTCTCGCCCGCTCGCCGTGTACGGCTGCGCTTGGTGATGCCGGTGGATGCCATGGCGGTAGATCCTTGCCACCGGCGGGCCCCGGGTCAACCTCCGGCCGAACAACAGCGCGAGAATCGTTCAGGAGTTGTACGTGCCCTGCGCGCGCTCCAGACCGTCCACGATGAGCGTCTCGACGGCGTCGGCCGCGCGGTCCACGAAGTAGTCCAACTCCCTGCGCTCAGCGGCGGAAAAGTCCTTCAGCACGAACGCCGCGACATCCATCCGGCCGGGCGGACGGCCGATGCCGAAGCGGATGCGGAAGTAGTCGGCGCCACTCGATTTCGTGATCGACTTCAGCCCGTTGTGGCCATTGTCACCGCCACCGAGCTTCAGCCTGAGCGCGCCGTAGTCGATGTCCAATTCATCGTGAATAGCGATGACATGACCGACCGGTACCTTGTAGAAGTCGCGCAGCGCGGTCGTCGGCCCGCCCGACAGGTTCATGAACGACATCGGCTTGGCGACGATCACCCGGCGGCTGCCAGGGCCGGGCGGACCGATCCGCCCCTCCACCACCTGCGCACGGGACTTGTGCGCCTTGAAGCGCCCGCCCATCCGTTCGGCCAGCAGCTCGGCCACCATGAAGCCGACATTGTGGCGGTTGGCCGCGTACTCCGGTCCCGGGTTGCCCAGGCCCACCACGAGCCACGGGCTGCTCGCGTCTGCGTCGCTCATCGTCTCGTTCTCCTGAGTGAGGCTCTTCTGTGCCCAGTGGTCTCTTATACGCGACCGCGCGGCCGCTCCCTACCGCGACCGCCCCCATACGCGACCGCCGCCCCGCTGCTGCCAGCGGGGCGGCGGTCGCCGAGCGATGCGGAACGAGGCGGATCAGGCCTCGGCGCCCTCACCCTCGCCCTCGGCGGCCTCCGGCTCCGGGGCCTCGGCCTGCGCGGCGACGACGTGCAGCACCGGCGCGTCGTCCTCGACGGCCAGGGTGGTGCCCTTCGGCAGGGTGATGTCCTTGGCGTAGATGGTGTCGCCCGCGTCCAGACCCTCGATGGAGACGGTGACGCCCTCGGGGATGTGGGTGGCCTCGGCCTCGACCGGCAGCGCGTTGAGGACGTGCTCCAGCAGGTTGGCGCCCGGGGCCAGGTCGCCCTCGGTGTGGATCGGCACCTCGACGGTGACCTTCTCGCCCTTGCTCACCAGGAGCAGGTCGACGTGCTCCAGGATGCCGATCTTGATGGGGTGACGCTGCACGGCCTTGGGAATGACCAGCTCGCTCTTGCCGCCCTCGATCTCCAGGCGCAGCAGGACGTTCGGGGTCTTGAGCGCCATCAGCAGGTCGTACGCCGGAAGCGTGACGTGCATCGGGTCGGCGCCGTGGCCGTAGACGACACCGGGCACGCGGTCGGCGAGACGGGTGCGGCGGGCCGCGCCCTTGCCGAACTCGGTGCGGGGCTTGGCGGGAATCTTGACCTCGGCCATGGGGGCACTCCTCGTAGATCGTGTACAGATGGCCGTCACCCGGCCCACGACAGACCTGCTACGAAGAGCGCGTCGATAACGGACGAGCTGTGTGAACCACAGCCTCCCTCGCCGAGCAACCCCACGAGTCTACCAACGGTCGCCCCATGGCTGAGGCCACCCCTTGGGGGAGTGGCCTCAGCTGGGTCGGTCCACGGCGTCGGCCGTGGTTAAGCCCATCAGGCGTGCTCCTCGAAGAGGCTGGTCACGGAGCCGTCCTCGAAGACCTCCTGCACGGCGCGGGCGACGGTCGGCGCCATCGACAGCACGGTCACCTTGTCCAGCTCGACCTCACCCGGCGTCGGCAGGGTGTTGGTGAACACGAACTCGCTGACCTTGGAGTTCTTCAGCCGGTCCGCGGCCGGACCCGACAGCACGCCGTGCGTCGCCGTCACGATCACGTCCTCCGCGCCGTTGGCGAACAGGGCGTCCGCGGCGGCGCAGATCGTGCCACCGGTGTCGATCATGTCGTCGACCAGCACACAGACCCGGCCCCGGACGTCACCGACGACCTCGTGGACGGTGACCTGGTTCGCCACGTCCGGGTCGCGCCGCTTGTGCACGATCGCCAGCGGCGCGCCCAGCCGGTCGCACCAGCGGTCGGCGACCCGCACCCGGCCCGCGTCCGGCGAGACGACCGTCAGCTTCGACCGGTCGACCTTGGCGCCCACGTAGTCCGCGAGGATCGGCAGCGCGAAGAGGTGGTCCACCGGGCCGTCGAAGAAGCCCTGGATCTGGTCGGTGTGCAGATCGACCGTGAGGATGCGGTCGGCGCCCGCGGTCTTGAGCATGTCGGCGATCAGACGCGCCGAAATGGGCTCGCGGCCGCGGTGCTTCTTGTCCTGCCGGGCATAGCCGTAGAACGGCACGATCACCGTGATCGAACGCGCGGAGGCCCGCTTCAGCGCATCGATCATGATGAGCTGTTCCATGATCCACTTATTGATCGGAGCCGTGTGGCTCTGGATCAGGAAGCAGTCGGCGCCACGCGCGGACTCCTGGAAGCGGACGTAGATCTCTCCGTTGGCGAAGTCGAATGCCTTGGTCGGGACCAGGCTGACGCCCAGCTCGTGGGCGACCTCCTCGGCCAGCACGGGGTGGGCGCGGCCGGAGAAGAGCATCAATTTCTTCTCGCCGGTCGTCTTGATCCCGGTCACGTCACGTCTCCTTGGATGTCACTTTGGTGCGCGCTTTTACGGTACGCCCCCGGTTGGGCGCACCGGTTCGCAGGTCACTGCCCGCCCTCGTCCTCCTGGTGCGCGGCCGCGGCGGCCTCCGCCGCCTGCGCCGCCGCGCTTCCGGGGCGCTTGCGGGCGACCCAGCCCTCGATGTTCCGCTGCTGTCCGCGTGCGACGGCGAGCGATCCCGGGGGCACATCCTTGGTGATGACCGATCCGGCGGCGGTGTACGCGCCGTCCCCCACTGTGACAGGGGCCACGAACATGTTGTCCGAGCCGGTCTTGCAGTGGTTGCCGATGGTCGAACGGTGCTTTTTCTCACCGTCGTAGTTCACGAAGACGCTGGCGGCGCCGATGTTGCTGAAGTCACCGATCGTGGCGTCGCCCACATAGGACAGGTGCGGCACCTTGGTGCCCTCGCCGATCTGGGCGTTCTTCATCTCCACGTACGTACCGGCCTTGGAGTTGGGGCCGAGCCGGGTACCGGGGCGCAGGTACGCGTACGGCCCGGCGGACGCCCCCGCGCCGATCACCGAGTCGAACGCCACCGTGAAGCTCGCCACCGCGCCCTCGCCGACGGTGGTGTCGGTGAGCCGCGAGTTCGGGCCGACCTCGGCGCCGGTGGCCAGGTGGGTGGTGCCCAGCAGCTGGGTGCCGGGGTGGATCACGCTGTCCTGCTCGACGGTGACCGTCACATCGAGCCAGGTGGTGGCCGGGTCCATCACGGTGACCCCGCTGAGCATGGCGCGCTCCAGCAGACGGTCGTTGAGCAGCCGGCGGGCCTCGGACAGCTGCACCCGGTTGTTGATGCCGACGATCTCGCGGTGGTCGGCGGCGACCGACGCGCCGACCCGGTGCCCGGCCTCGCGCAGGATGCCGAGCACATCGGTGAGGTATTCCTCACCCTGGCTGTTGTCGGTCCGCACCTTGCCGAGCGCGTCGGTGAGCAGCTGGGCGTCGAAGGCGAACACCCCGGAGTTGATCTCGCGGATCGCGCGCTGGGCGTCGGTGGCGTCCTTGTGCTCGACGATGGCGGTGACGGCGCCGGACGCCTCGTCCCGCACGATCCGGCCGTAGCCGGTGGCGTCGGGTACCTCGGCGGACAGCACGGTCACCGCGTTTCCGTCGGCGGCGTGCGCCCCGGCGAGCTGCTCGAGGGTCTCCCCGGTCAGCAGCGGGGTGTCCCCGCAGACGACGATCACGGTGCCGTCGAGGGCCACGCCGCTGGCGGACAGCTCGTCGAGGCCCATCCGGACCGCGTGCCCGGTGCCGTTCTGCTCGTGCTGGACGGCGGTGCGGGCGTCGGCGTCGATCTCGGCCAGATGCGCGGAGACCTGCTCCCGTGCGTGGCCGACCACGACCACCAGATGCTCGGGCGAGAGCTCGCGGGAGGCGGCGACGACGTGCCCGACGAGGGACCGGCCGCAGAGGGAGTGCAGAACCTTGGGGGTCGCCGACTTCATGCGAGTGCCCTCACCCGCTGCGAGGACGACGACGGCTGCCGGGCGGTTGGCGCTCACGGGTGTGCCCTTCGGCTTCGGGTAGGGGGTGGACACCCGCAGGATACCGAGAGGTTTCCCCCCGGAAACGACCGCGGGCCCCGACCGCGAAGGACGGGGCCCGTGAATGAGGCTCCCCCGCCAGGACTCGAACCCGGACTAATGGCACCAAAAGCCACTGTGCTGCCAATTACACCACAGGGGATAGCAAACAGGTCCAAGCCGGACACCCGCTCGGGCGGTCGACTTGGCCCCCCACCACTATGCCGTACCGCCGGGCTCCGATGCGACGGTATGGGGCAGTGCCGCCTGTCGTTGCGTGCCGCCAGAGGGGCACGGACGTCGAAAACATGCTCGATTCAACTGTTCGAGATAAAACCGTTGATATGCCGACTGTTCGAGTGAGACATGTGCGGCCGTGTCCCCCGGAAAAGGGCTGGCGCGCGGCCGTAGTCTGGTCGCTATGACTGCGACGGGGGCATCTGAGGACACGAGTGCGCGCGGTGGGCCCGGCCCGCCCGGCGGACCGTTGTGGTGGCCGCGGCGGCGGAGCATGGTGCTGGACGTCGCGCTGGGCGTCGCGTCGGCGGCCGAATGCGCCGCGGAGGGCGTCGGATTCGCGCACGACGCCCGGATGCCGGTCGCCCTCGGGGTCCTGATCGGGCTGATCGTCGGCTCCACCCTGGTCCTGCGGCGGCGCTGGGCGATCGCCGTGGTGCTCATATCGATCGCCGTCACCCCCGCCGAGATGGGGCTGCTGCTCGGCTTCGTCGGGCTCTACACCCTCGCCGCGTCCGAGGTGCCGCGCCGGATCTCCGCGGTGCTGGCCGGAATGGCCGGGTCCGGGACCTTCCTCGTCACGATGATCCGCTTCCGGCAGGACAACCTCCAGGACGACTGGGGTTCGGCCCTATGGGAGGCCGCGCTCTTCTCCGTGACGATCACCCTCGCGCTCACCGCGCCCCCCGTGCTGCTCGGCCTCTACGTCCGGGCCCGGCGGCGGCTCGTGGAGAGCCTGCGGGAGCGGGCGGACGGCCTGGAGCGCGAGCTGTCGCTGCTCGCGGAGCGGGCCGAGGAACGGGCCGAATGGGCGCGCAACGAGGAGCGCACCCGCATCGCCCGCGAGATGCACGACGTGGTCGCCCACCGGGTCAGCCTGATGGTGGTGCACGCGGCGGCCCTCCAGGCGGTCGCGCTCAAGGACCCGGACAAGGCGTCCAAGAACGCGGCGCTGGTCGGCGACATGGGACGGCAGGCGCTGACCGAACTGCGGCAGATGCTCGGCGTCCTGCGGTCCGACGCCCCGGCCGAGCAGAAGCCGGTGCCGCTGGCCTCGGTGGCCGTCGCTGCCTCGGCCGCCGCCGAGGCGGCGACGGCGTCGGCCGCGGAATCCGCCGCGGCCCCGGACGCGGGCGTCGACGCACGCGGGCCGCGGCTGGCGGAGCTGGAGGCGCTGGTCGGGCAGTCACGGGCGGCGGGGATGGCCGTGGAGCTGTCGGTGGAGGGCGAGGAGCGGCGGTACGCGGCGCGGGTGGAGCAGACCGCGTACCGGGTGGTGCAGGAGGCGCTGACCAACGTCCACAAGCACGCCCCGGGTGCCAGCACCCGCATCCGCCTGGCGCACCGCGGCGCGGAGATCGCCGTGCTGGTGGAGAACGGCCCCTCGGCGCGGGGCGCCGCGGACGCCGGGCTGCCGAGCGGGGGCAACGGGCTGGTGGGCATGAAGGAGCGGGTCTCGACCCTGGGCGGCGGCTTCATCTCGGGCCCGACGGACGCGGGCGGCTTCCGCGTCTCGGCAGTCATCCCCGACCGAACCCCCGCAGGGGCGCGGGGAACCGCGCGATCAGCCACGACGGCGCCGCAGACGGCGGACGGCGGGGTGACCAACGGCGCGTGACCGCAGGGGCGCGGGGAACTGAGAGACCAGCCACGACGGCGCCGCAGTCGGCCAACAACGCAAGGCCCAACGGCGCTCACCCCACGCCCCGCACAGCGCTCACGCCCGGGCAAGCCGCAACGGCAGCGCCCCCGTGATCAGCGTCGCCAGCGCAGCGTCGAGCGTGGCGCCCAGGTACCAGTCCCCGGTGTGGTCGAGGCTGTAGATCCGCCCCTCCGCGTCGATGGTCAGCAGCCCCTGCCCGTCAGCCTCCTCGCCCAGCGGGCAGACCTCGGTCTCCAGCGCGCGACCCAGGTCGCCGAGCGTACGGGCCAGGTGCAGCCCGTGCAGCGGATCGATGCGGAACGGAGTGGGGGCGATCTGGCGCCCGCTGCCGGGCGGCTCCACGTGCAGCCCGCCGAACTCCGCCCACGCCTCGACGGCGGCCGGGAAGACGGTGTGCCGGTGTCCGGCGGGGGAGGTGTGGGCGGACAGGGCGTCCGCCCAAAGCTCGGCGCGTTCCATGTCCCAGCGGCCCGGCTGCCAGCCCGCCTCCCGGAGGGCGGCGTCGACGGCGACGGGGAAGCGGGTGGTGTCGGTGCGGTCGAAGTGAGGGTGGGTCACGCTTCCTCACCCACCACCCGCACGCCGAAGTGGGCCAGCAGCGCCGTGCAGGAGAGGCAGGGCGGGGCATAGGAACCGTGCTGCGGGTCACCCGCCTCGCGGATGCGGCGTGCGGTCAGCTTCGACTGCTTGAGGGAGCGGCGGGCCTCACCGTGCGTGAGGGGCTTGCGGGCCGCGCGCTTGGAGCGGCCCGCCTCGACGGCGGTCAGATGGCGGGAGAGCAGGACCGCTTCGGGGCAGCGTCCGGTGAAACGTTCGCGCTGTCCGCTGGTGAGGGCGTCGAGGAAGTCCTGCACCAGGGGGTGGAGGGTGGGCGCCTGGTCGGCTTTGCCTCCGGTGCAGGTCAGGGTCTCGCCGCGGACGGAGAGCGCGGCGGCGACGGCGGGCAGGAGCGTGTCGCGGCGGTGGTGCAGCGGAGGCGGACCGGCGTCGGGGTCGACGCTGCTCCATCTGAGCCGGGGGTCGCTGGCCGCGGCGGCGGCTCCGTCGCCGCCCCCGTTGCTCTGCGTGATGTGCATGTGGTGGGTCCCTCCCTTTGCGATCCACCGCAATCCCCCGGTTGCGAAAGATCAGCCTGCCAAATGCGACGGCAAACAAGGTAGTCCGGGTGCGTCGGCCCAGGTGGACGGGCGGGGCGGTGGCCGACCGGTTCCGCTGGTGGCCCCACCGCATAGGCTGTGCCCCATACGCCAGCATCAGCAGGGGGCAACCGCCATGACGACAGGTCGGCTCGGGCACGCCGCGCCACCGAACACGGCCTACGCCGGGCAGGTCGTGCACTTCCCGGATCCGGTTCGGGCCGCCCGCCACCCCATGGGCGTCCGGGTGGACGAGAACGGCTTTCCGGACTTTTCGCCGTACGCCCGCGTGGCCGCCGAAATCGCCGACCCCCCGGAGGGGTTCGGCGTCGACGAGCTGCGGCTGACCGACTTCGTCTCGGCGAACGCCGCGCTGCACGCCTCGGGCCACGAGCTGTGGAGCGACGTGTCGGCGGTGGCCACCCCGCACGGCTGGACGTGGCACCACGTCCCCGGCAGCCGCCGGATGGAGCTGATCCCGGTCGAGGTCAAGGCGCTGCTGCGGCACCACGGCGGGCTCGCGACGGCCCGGGTGGAGCACGACAAGCGGGGCACCCGTCCGTTGCAGGACACCCGGCCGATCCACTTCCGGCTGCCGGTGCGGGGGCTCTCCGTCACCGAGGAGCAGGTGCTGGGCGTGGAGGAGGACCTCGGCTACCGGCTGCCGGAGTCCTACCGCGCGTTCCTCAAGGCGGCGGGCGGCTGCGCGCCGGTGGGCGCCGCGCTCGACCCTGAGCTGGGGCTGCTGGTCGACCAGCCGTTCTTCACGGTGCGCGACGAGGCGGCCGTCAACGACCTCGTCTATGTCAACAAGTGTCTGCGCGACCACTTCACCAAGGACTATCTGGGCGTGGGCTTCGTCCAGGGCGGGGTGATCGCGGTGAAGGTGAAGGGGGACGCGATCGGCTCGGTGTGGTTCTGCGCGTACGACGACGCGCGGGACCGCGACGGCTGGACGGTCCACGAGCGGGTGGAGCGGCTGTTGCTGCCGTGCGGCGACGACTTCGACGCCTTCCTGCTGCGGCTCGCGGGCAATCCGCCGGAGCTGGAGACCGTAGCGAACCTGATGGTGGACGGCGGGTTCGCGTACGCCGTACCCGTGGAGGGGTGAGCGCGATGGTGACCTTCGCACAGGCGCAGGAGCGCGCCGAACTCTGGATCAACGGTGAGGTACCCGCGTACCAGCAGCGCGAGGTGCGGGTGCGGGAGTTCGACCTGGGCTTCGTGGCCTGGGCCGAGGACCGCCCGGACGGCCCGGTCTCGGGCGCGCCCACGGACGGCACCCGGCTGGTGATCGCGCGGGACAGCGGCGAGACGACGCTGTGGCCCGGGCTGCCGGTGGGTGAGGTGATCCGCCGGTACGAGGAGGAGTACGGCGCGAACGAGGACCGCTCCCAGGAGACCACCTCCGGGCGGCAGCAGCGCGTCGACCTCAACGTGACGTCCTTCCTGCTGACTCCGCCGGAGTGGTTGCAGGAGGCGGCGGACGCGATGAGCGGTGGCGGGGACGGAGCGGACGTCCCCGCCCCACGGTCCGCCGCGGAGAGCACCCCCGCGGCGGACGACGACCGCCCGTCGGGCGCCGTGCCGTCGCCGCGCGGCGAGGCGGCTGCCTCCGGTCCGGCTTCCGGTGGGGGTGCGGTGCCCGCGCCGGAGCCGGTGGACGACTGGCCGTCGAGTGGCGTGCCGTCGCCGCGGAGCGATGCGCCCGCGTCTGCCTCCGGTTCGGCTTCCGGTTCGGCCGGTGAGGGGTGGCGTAAGGATTCGTCCGCGTCGTCGTCCGGTGGGAGTGAGCCGCGGGATGCGGTGCCCGCACCGGAGCCGGTGGACGACTGGCCGTCGAGTGGCGTGCCGTCACCGCGAAGTGACGCGCCGGGGTCCCCGTCGACACCCGCGTCCGCACCGGTGGACGACTGGCCGTCGAGCGGTGTGCCGTCGCCACGAAGCGACACGCCCGCATCCGGTTCGGCTTCCGGTTCGGGCGATGAGGGCTGGCGTCAGGCTCCGCCTCCGCCGCCCGCCGGGCCCGCGTCGGGGGGCGGTTGGCCGTCCGACGGCCTGGCGCCGCCGCGGCGGAACAGCGAGGACGACTGGCCCTCGGACGGTGTGGCACGGCCGCTCGCCGACGGGGCCGCGCCACCTCCGCCGTCGCCCGGGAGCGCTGGACCGTGGGCCCCGCCCCCGCCCGGCCCGGCGCCCGCTTCCGGTGAGACGCCGAAGCCTCAGTCCACGCCCGGCGGCGGTACGCCGTGGGCCGACACCAACTCCGCCAGCGACGACGGCGACCGCTCGGTCGCCCCGCCCGCCACGGTGTTCGCCCCGCCGCTCGCGGGCTCGGACGACGAGGACACCCCGCCCCCGGGCGTGCGTGCGGACGCCAAGACCGAGCTGATGTCGGCGGGCAGCGCGCTGCCGCCCACCGCCGTCTCTCCGCCGTTCGACTTCCCCAAGGCCGCGGGCGGTTCCGACGCGTCCTCGGGCGCGTCCTCCGGCTCGGGGGACATCGCGGACGCCGCCACTCACAAGGCGGGCTCGTCGGGCGGTCCGTCGACCCCGCCGCCGCCCGGTCCGTCGACCCCGCCGCCGCCCGGTGCGCCGGGCACGCCCGGCGCCCGGCCGAGCCCGTATGCCCCGGGCGCTCCGGCCGGGGGGTACCTGCCGACACAACTGGTCTCGCAACTCGACGCCGACAGCACGGGCGGCGGCGCCCCGGGCGCTCCCGGTGCTCCCAGTGCCCCCGGTGCGCAGGGCGGTCCGCAGACCCCGCCGCCGCCTCCTTCCGCCCCCGGCACTCCCGCCGGTGGGGTGCACGCGGCGGCGACGATGCTGGCCGGTGGCCCGGGCGCGCCCGCTGCGCCGGGTGCTCCCAGCGCTCCCGGCGCACCCGCTGCGCCCGGCCAGACACCGCCCGGTGGGCAGACCCCGCCGCCTCCTTCCGCCCCCGGCGCTCCCGGTGGTGGCGTGCACGCGGCCGCGACGATGCTGGCGGGCCCGGGTGGCCAGGCTCCGCCGCCCGGCCCCGGCGCCTCCGGCTTTCCGCCGCCGCCCGGCCCGCCCGGTACTCCGGGACAGCCCGGCCCGCCCGGACCGCCTGGAGCACCCGGGCAGCCCGGACAGGCTGGGCCATCCGGCCCGCACCCGCCCGGCCCTCCCGGGGTCCCCGGTGCGGGTGGTCCGCACACGCCACCGCCCCCGCCGAGCCCCTACCCGGGCGCACCCGGTGCCCCCGGCGCCCCGGGCGCTCCCGGTGGTGGGGTGCACGCGGCCGCGACGATGCTGGCCGGTCCGGGTGGTCCGGGTGGCCAGACCCCGCCGCCCGGCCCCGGTGCGCCCGGCGCCCCGGGCGCACCCGGCGTCCCCAACATGCCTCCGCCCTCCGGCCCGCCCGTGCCCGGCATAACGCCGCCGCACGGTGTCGCGCCGCCCGGGACGCCGCCCGGTACGCCGCCGCCCGGCATGCCGCCCGCCCCGGGCGCCCCGGGGGGCGGGTACGCGTACCCACCGCCGCCCACCGGGCTGCCCACGGTCGGCCCCGGCTACATGGCCGTCCTCCGCTACCGCGCGCAGGACGGCTCCGAGCAGCAGCTGATCCGCCGCTCCGCGCCGGGCACGCCGCATCCGGAGTGGCAGATCCTGCACGAGCTGCGCGCGATGAACGTGCCGCCGCAGCAGGTGCTGGAGCTGCACACCGAGCTGGAGTCGTGCGATCTGCCGGGCGGTTACTGCGCGCGGATGATCCGCGAGTCGTGGCCGCAGGTGCGGATCAGCCACACCGCGCCGTACGGACGCGACCACGCGACCCGGCAGCAGGGTGTGCGCCACCTCATCGAGCACCAGGGCGAGCTGCACCAGGTCGCGGACGGCCCGGCGCGCCCGGCGCCCAACCGGGTGCCGCTGCCGCACCCCAGCCAGGTGCAGCCGATTCCGCCGGTGCCGCCGGAGGGCCTCGCCCAGGAGCTGGGCCAGGCGTTCGGGCCGCAGGGCCTCGTCCGGTTCGACCAGCGCGCGGTGTCGCGGCAGGGCGTACCGGACGTGGTGGCGCAGACGCTGGTGTGGGCGGGGCTGCCCGCGGACTTCGGCCCGTTCTTCTGGGCCCAGGCGCAGGCGGGCCGCCCGGTGCCGACGCTCGCCGAGCTGGCGGCGGAGCGCGGCGTACAGCCCGCGGCCGACGCGGGGTCGTACCTGGTGATGGGCAACGACTTCGGCCGTCAGCTGTGCGTCCAGTACGGCACCGCGCACATCGTGGCGGTGCCGCTGGAGGCGGTGCCGCAGCCGGTGCCGCCGCAGTTCGTCAACACCGGTCTGCCGGAGTTCGTGCGCTGCATGGGGCTGCTGGGCCGTATGTGGCGGCTGCGGTACGGACTGACGCCGGACCAGGCGGGCCGCTGGACGGTCGACTTCCAGGCGCAGCTCGCGGCGCTGGACCCGGCCGCGCTGTCCGCGCCGGACAACTGGTGGGCGGTGCTGCTGGAGCAGATGTGGGACGGTCTGCTCTGACTTTCGTCCCGTAGGACCGCCGGAGCGCGCTGAGCGCGTGCCCCATCGAGGCGCCCGACCCCCGTGACGGGGGCGGGCGCCTTGTCGTTGTGGTACCCGGGCGGGCCCCGGCCGGGGAGATGGGCGGAGTGTCGCGTTATGGGCGATAAGACCCCATCCATCAAGATGTGCGCCGGAGCGCGTTGCCTACCGGACTAAGGGGTTCCAAGGATGGGCGCATCGGTGTCACGTCATGGCTTCACCATCGGCGGACGGGGCCGTGGCTACCGTCCCGCGCAGGTCGACCGCTATGTGGCGGAGCTGTCCGAGGCGCGTGACGCGGCGTGGGAACGCGCCGCACGCCTCACCGTTCTCGCCAACGAGCTGGCCGCCGACGCCGAACGGCTGCGCGAGGCGATCGCCCAGCTGGCCCCCCAGACGTACGAATCGCTGGGCGACCGCGCGCAGCTGATCCTGATGGCGGCCGAGGAGGAGGTGGGCTGTCTGCGGGCCGCGGCCGAGGCGGCGGCGCAGGAGGAGTGGGAAGCCGCGCAGATCGCCGCCCGGGCCGTCAGGGACACCGCCCGGGACGAGGCCGAGCGGGTGCGGGAGGCCGCCGAGGCGTCGGCGCGCAGCACCCTGGAGGCGGCTCAGGTGCAGGTGGAGGACCTGCGCGCGGACTCGCGCCGGGACGTCAAGGAGTGGCGCGGCGAGGCGCTGGCGGCGCTGAAGGAGATGCGCGGACGCGTCGCGGCGATCCTCGCCGAGCAGGAGCGGGAGCACGCGGACCGCTGGGAGGCGGCCGGTCATGAGCTGGTCGACCGCGATGCGGCGATGACGGTGCGGCTGGTCCAGCTGGAGGAGCACGCCCAGGCCAGGCTGGCGGAGGCCAAGCGGGAGTACACGATGGCGGAGCAGGCCGCGCGGCTGCGGCAGGAGGACGCGCAGGCGCAGGCGGCGGAGATCATCGCGCAGGCCAGGGCCCGGGAGGAGCGGCTGGCCCGGGAGACGGAGCGGACGCTGCGCGACCATGTGGAGCGGCGCGAGGAGCTGAAGGCGCATCTGGAGCACGTACGCGGCAGCCTGGCGGCCCTGACGGGCAAGCCGGTCACCGAGGACGCCCCCTCCGGTCCGCATCCGCAACCGCGCCCGCACCCCGAGAACTGAGCCCGGGACCTGGGTTCGGGAGTCGAAACCCGAGACCTGAGCCCGGGACCTCAGGTCTCCCGCGCGGGGTTCGCCGTCAGCGGGTCGGCGGCGGATTCCGCTTCCGCTTCCGTTCCGCTTCCCGTCTCCGTACGGACCGGGAAGCGGCGCGGGGCGAGGAACGTCAGGACCAGCAGGGCGAGGACCGCCGCGGCGGCTGCGCCCAGGTAGACGTGGTCGACCGCGGTGTCCACCGCGCGCCGCAGATAGTCGGCGCCCCGGGCGCTGAGCGCGCCGGAGTGGTCGAGGGCGTCGGATACCGAGTCGAGGTCGCCGGGCAGGCCGTCGCGGATGTCGGGCGGGGCGGCGGCGAGCCGGGCGGCGAGGGTCGCGTTGGCGACGGCGCCGAACAGGGCCGCGCCGATGGACTGGCCGACCTGGCGGCAGAAGAGGATCGAGGCGGTGGCGGTGCCGCGTTCGGCCCAGCCGACGGAGGACTGCACGCCGACGATCAGCGGAAGCTGGAAGAGCCCGAGCGCGGCGCCGAGCATCAGCATGATCAGCGCGGGCAGCCAGGCGGCGCCGGGGTAGGGGAGCAGCGGGAAGGCGGCCAGGATGAGCGCGGCGGCGCCGATGCCGATCATGGCGCAGCGCCGGAACCCGACCCGGTTGTAGACGCGGCTGCTGAGGGCGGCCGAGATGGGCCAGCTCAGCGTCATCACGGACAGTACGAACCCGGCGGGTATCGGCCCGAGGCCCAGCACCGACTGGGCGTAGGTGGGCAGGAAGACGGTCGGGGCGATCATGAGGAGCCCCAGCGCGCCGAGTGCGAGGTTGACCGCCGAGATGGTGCGCCGCCGCCACACCCAGCCCGGGATGATGGGTTCGGCGGCGCGCCGCTCGATCCACACGGTCAGCGCCGCGCATCCGGCGCTGGCCGCGAGCAGCGCGAGGGAGGGCGCGGAGAGCCAGCTCCAGGCGACTCCGCCCTGGACGAGCGCGGTCAGCAGCAGTCCGCCGCAGCCGAAGATGGCGAGGGCGCCCGCCCAGTCGATGCGGGCCCTGGCCGACCGCTGCCGGGCCGGTTCGTGCAGATGGCGCACGATGAGGGTGAGCGCGAGCACCCCGATCGGCAGGTTGATGAGGAAGATCCAGCGCCAGTCGGCGTATCCGGCGAGGACCCCGCCGAGCGCGGGGCCCGTCACCGCGGACAGGGCCCACACGGAGGACAGCCGGGCCTGGATCTTGGGGCGTTCCTTCAGCGGATAGAGGTCGGCGGCGACCACCTGGATGGTGCCCTGGAGCGCCCCGCCGCCCAGCCCCTGGATCACGCGGAAGGCGATGAGGGAGGCCATGTTCCAGGCCCCGGCGCACAGCAGCGAGCCGGTGACGAAGACGATGGTGCCCGCGACCAGGATCGGCTTGCGGCCGAAGGTGTCGGAGAGCTTGCCGTAGACCGGCAGGGTGACGGTGACGGCGAGCAGATAGCCGGAGAACAGCCAGGAGAAGACGGAGAAGCCGCCGAGATCGCCGACGATCTGCGGCACCGCGGTCGAGATGATGGTGGTGTCGAGGGCGGTCAGCGCCATGCTCAGCATCAGCGCGGCGACGACGGGGCGGCGGCCGCGGGGCGTGGCGGTGGCCGCCGTATGGGGAGGGGAGCTTTCGGGGAGGGGGGACATCGGGTCCGCGTCAGGTCCTTCTGCGGTGCCGCCCACCGTGGCGCACTCCCTCCGCCGGTCAGCGCCGGCTGGTGTCTCCAGTTCTTGTACGACCCACCATTCCATGCGGGATCGGGGCAGGGGAAGAACGCATCAGGGCTGTTGAGGCGCCGGACTCGCGCCTTCCGCTCCGAATGGGCGCAGGGTCGACCCCGAGACGGGTTCCACCCCAGGGCCTACTCCCCTAGGGGATCGCTCCCCCTTCCTCCTACCCGGGGTTCGTTCCGGGGAAGGACGAGCCGGGGCGTACCGCTCCTTACTGTGGTTACGGCCAGCAGGACCGAGGGGGGTAGGGCTGGCCCCACCCGAAGACGGTGCCGGACCTCATCGTCCCGGCCACCGGACTCCGGGAGGCTGAACGGGCGATCAGCCACGTGTGATCGGACACTTGTGATCGGGCACGTACGACCGCCCCGGGTCCGACATAGCCGAAAAAGAGGAGAACACCGTGACAACCGCCGTATCGATTCCCAAGACCGGGGGCAGCGGAGGACATACGGCCGTCGCTGCCCGCGCACGCCAGGTGGTCAAGGCCTACGGCTCGGGCGAGACCCGGGTGGTCGCGCTGGACCACGTCGACGTGGACATCGCCCGCAGCCAGTTCACCGCGATCATGGGCCCGTCCGGCTCCGGCAAGTCGACGCTGATGCACTGCCTCGCGGGACTGGACACCGTCTCCTCGGGCCAGATCTTCATCGACGAGACCGAGATCACCGGGCTCAAGGACAAGAAGCTCACTCAGCTGCGCCGGGACCGGATCGGCTTCATCTTCCAGGCGTTCAACCTGCTGCCGACGCTCAACGCGATCGAGAACATCACGCTGCCGATGGACATCGCGGGCCGCAAGCCCGACCGGGGCTGGCTGGACCGGGTGGTGCAGACCGTCGGTCTGGCCGACCGGCTGAAGCACCGTCCGAACCAGCTGTCCGGCGGTCAGCAGCAGCGCGTCGCGGTGGCCCGCGCCCTGGCCGCCCGCCCCGAGATCATCTTCGGTGACGAGCCGACCGGAAACCTGGACTCCCGGGCCGGTGCCGAGGTGCTGGGCTTCCTCAAGCGGTCCGTGGACGAGCTGGGCCAGACGATCGTCATGGTCACCCACGATCCGGTCGCCGCCTCCTACGCCGACCGGGTGCTGTACCTGGCCGACGGCCGGATCGTGGACGAGATGTACAACCCCACCGCCGATCTCGTGCTCGAACGCATGAAGCACTTCGACGCGCGCGGACGGGTGTCATGACCGTCCTCAAGACCTCCCTGCGCAACTTCCTCGCCCACAAGGGACGGATGGCGCTCTCCGCGATCGCCGTCCTGCTGTCCGTGGCGTTCGTCTGCGGCACCCTCGTCTTCACCGACACCACCAACGCCACGTTCGACAAGCTCTTCGCGAGCACGGCGTCCGACGTCACGGTCAGCCCGAAGGGCGCCGGGGACAGCGACACCCGGCAGGGCCGGGTCCGCACCCTGCCGGGCTCGGACCTGGCGAAGCTGAAGCGGGTCGACGGCGTCAAGTCGGTGGCCGGGGACGCCACCAGCCAGTCCGTCACCGTCGTCGACCGCAAGGGCGACAGCATCGGGCCCAAGTCCGGTGCCCCGACCGTCGGCACCAACTGGGACAACACCGAGCACCGCTCGGTGAAGCTCACCTCCGGCCACGCCCCGCGCGGCCCCACCGAGGTGATGGTCGACGCCGACACCGCCGACACCAAGCATCTGAAGCTCGGCGACGAGCTGCGGATCATCGCCGTGCCCGGCGAGTTCCGCGCGAAGATCGTCGGCATCGTCACGTTCCAGGTGACCAACCCCGGCGCCACGCTGGTCTACACGGACACCGCCACCGCGCAGCGGAAGCTGCTCGGCGCGCCCGGGACGTACACCAGCTACGCGCTGACCGCCCAGCCCGGCGTCAGCAACGACCAGCTGAAGAAGAGCGTCGTCGCCGACCTCGGCACCGGCCTCAAGGTGCAGACGAAGGCCGAGTCCAGCAAGGAGGCCGAGAGCGACATCGGCTCCTTCCTGGACGTCATGAAGTACGCGATGCTCGGCTTCGCCGGAATCGCCGTCCTGGTCGGCATCTTCCTCATCGTCAACACCTTCTCCATGCTGGTCGCCCAGCGCACCCGCGAGATCGGCCTGATGCGCGCCATCGGGTCGAGCCGCAAGCAGATCAACCGGTCGGTGCTGATCGAGGCGCTGCTGCTCGGCGTCGTCGGCTCGATCCTCGGCGTCCTCGGCGGCGTCGGGCTCGCGGTCGGCCTGATCAAGATCATGGGCAACGCGGGTCTGCACCTGAGCACCGACCAGCTGACGGTGAAGCCCGCCACGCCCATCGTCGGCCTCACCATCGGCATCGTCGTCACCGTCATCGCCGCCTACATCCCCGCCCGCCGGGCCGGGAAGATCTCCCCGATGGCGGCCCTGCGCGACGCGGGCACCCCGGCCGACACCAAGGCCGGATGGATCCGCGGTGCGATCGGCACCCTGCTCACGGCGGGCGGCGCGGCCGCCCTGGTCGTCGCGGGCAACGCCGACAAGGCGGTCGACGGCTCGATGTTCCTGGGCCTCGGCGTGGTGCTGACCCTCATCGGCTTCATCGTCATCGGCCCGCTGCTGGCCGGTCTCGTGGTCCGGGCCCTGGCCACCGTGGTGCTGCGGATCTTCGGCCCGGTCGGCCGGCTTGCCGAGCGCAACGCGCTGCGCAACCCGCGCCGCACCGGCGCCACCGGCGCGGCCCTGATGATCGGCCTGGCGCTGGTGGCCTGTCTGTCGGTGGTGGGCTCGTCGATGGTGGCTTCGGCCACCGACGAGCTGGACAAGTCGGTCGGCGCGGACTTCATCATCCAGTCCGACAGCGGTCAGCCGATCACCCGGCAGATCGAGCAGGCGGCGCACCGGGCCAAGGGGCTCGACCACATCAGCGACGCCAAGATGATCGACGGCGCCAAGATCACCTTGCCGGACGGCAAGACGGTCACCAAGGATCTGTCCGCGGCCGACCCGACATACGCGGAGGACCTGCGGACTCCGGTCGTCGCGGGCGACCTGGCCGCCGCGTACGGCAAGGACGCGATGTCGGTGCCGGAGGGCTTCGCCAAGGACCACGAGGTGAAGCAGGGCGACACCCTGACCGTCGCCTTCAAGGAGGGCCGTACCGCCAAGCTCAAGGTCGCGGCGATCACCTCGGACGACGTCAGCCTGGACAAGGGCGCGCTCTACACCAACATCGCCACCGTCGAGGCTTACGTCCCCGCCAAGCTGATGCCCGCGGACATCATGATGCTGGCGCAGGCGAAGGACGGCCAGGAGGCGGCGGCGTACAAGTCCCTCAAGGCCGAGCTGCACCCGTACCCGTCAGTCAAGGTCCGCGACCAGACCGACTACAAGAAGGAGATGAAGGACCAGGTCGGTCAGCTGCTCAACCTGGTCTACGGGCTGCTGGCGCTCGCGATCATCGTCGCCATCCTCGGCGTGGTGAACACCCTCGCCCTGTCCGTCGTCGAACGGACCCGGGAAATCGGCCTGATGCGCGCCATCGGCCTCTCCCGGCGCCAGATGCGCCGCATGATCCGGCTGGAGTCCGTCGTCATCGCCCTCTTCGGCGCCCTGCTCGGCCTCGGGCTCGGCATGGGCTGGGGCGCGACCGCGCAGAAGCTGCTCGCGCTGGAGGGGCTGAAGACCCTGGAGATCCCCTGGTCGACCATCGTCACGGTCTTCATCGGCTCGGCCGTGGTGGGCCTGGTCGCGGCCCTGATCCCGGCCTTCCGGGCGGCGCGGATGAACATCCTGAACGCCATCGCGACGGACTGACCGGAGCCAGAGCGAAGGAGCGGCTGCCCCTTTCTATGGGGGGAGGGGCAGCGAGGGACCGGCCCGGTGTGCGACGGGGGAGCGCACCGGGCCGGTCCTGTTTTCGTGGTGCGCTACGCCGCCGCCAGCGCGCCCCCGGTGCGGAGCAGGGGCACCACACGGTTGCGGATGGCCGCCGCGAGCCGGATATCGCTCTCGCCGCCCGCGATCCAGCGCATACGGGCCAGCTCGGCCGCAGGGTGGGGCTCCCGGTCGATCCGCGCCTCGAACACCGTCAGCCGCATCGGCACCCGCTCCAGGACGGCCACCCCCTCGACCTCGGCCAGCAGCCGCGGTTCCAGCGGGGCCACGCCCAGCTCCTCGTCCAGCTCCCGGGCCAGCGTCTCCAGCGGGCTCTCGCCCGGGTCCGGCTTCCCGCCGGGCAGATAGAAGATGTCGGGCGCCGCCTTCTTGCTCACCACCAGCAGCCGTCCCCGCTGTACGATCGCGGCCGCCACCACGGTCATGGGCTCTTCGTCCTCGTACGCCATGCGGGTGATTCTGGCAGCCGGGCCCACGCCTCTGGCCAGCGATTTTTCCCGGTTGACTTGGAGTGCACTCCAACTCCTAGCGTGATCGTCACGACCACGAAGGAGGCACCCGATGTCCGATCTGCCCACCAGCCTGCCCACCCGTCACCTGGGCGAACTCACCGTCGGCGCGCAGGGCCTGGGGCTCATGGGGATGAGCCACGGCTACGGCGACTCGGACGACGCGCAGTCGATCGCCACCATCCACCGCGCCCTCGACCTCGGCGTCACCCTGCTGGACACCTCCGACTTCTACGGCTCCGGCCACAACGAGGAACTGCTCGGCCGCGCCCTGACCGGGGCGCGCCGCGACCGGGCGGTCGTGGCCACCAAGTTCGGCTTCGCCAACCGGCTCGGCGAGCCCACCGCGATCCGGGGCGACGCCGCGTACGTACGCGAGGCGTGCGACGCGTCGCTGCGCCGCCTCGGCGTCGACCACATCGACCTCTACTACCAGCACCGCGTCGACCCCGACGTCCCGATCGAGGAGACCGTCGGCGCGATGGCCGAACTGGTCCGGGCGGGCAAGGTGCGCCACCTCGGGCTGTCCGAGGCGAGCGCCGAGACGATCCGCCGCGCCCACGCGGTGCACCCCATCGCGGCGCTCCAGAGCGAATGGTCGCTGTGGACCCGGGACCTGGAGCGGGAGACCGCCCCGGTCTGCCGGGAACTCGGCATCGGCCTCGTCCCCTTCTCCCCGCTCGGCCGCGGCTTCCTGACCGGCCGCTACACCTCGGTCGAGAACCTGCCGGAAACGGACATGCGCCGCACCCAGCCCCGGTTCGCGGACGGCAACCTCGAACAGAACCTGGCCATCGTC
The DNA here is from genome assembly GCF_044333065.1 of Streptomyces sp. NPDC021115. Taxonomy (NCBI): domain Bacteria; kingdom Bacillati; phylum Actinomycetota; class Actinomycetes; order Kitasatosporales; family Streptomycetaceae; genus Streptomyces; species Streptomyces sp. NPDC021115. The sequence goes on along the minus strand of NZ_JBIRQF010000001.1, from coordinate 921,041 downwards.
GACAAGCTGAACGAACTGGCCGCCGAGAAGGGCGTCACCGCCGGTCAGCTCGCCCTCGCCTGGGTGCAGCACCGGGGCGACGACGTGGTGCCGATCCCGGGCACCCGCCGCGAGAAGTACCTGGAGGAGAACCTCGCCGCGGCCGCCATCGAGCTGTCCGCCGCCGACCTGGCCGCGATCGACGCCGCCGCCCCGGCCGACCAGGTCGCCGGAACCCGCTACGACGAGAAGAGCCTCGCCTTCGTCAACCGCTGACCGCCAGCGCCTCGATCACCGCGCCCAGCGCCTGCTGCTCCCCGTCCGCCAGCCAGTGGGCGGCGTGCACCATGCGCAGCGCGGTGACCAGCCGCTCCCGGTCCTCCGCCGTGCCGAGGTCGCCGATGTGCGCGCGGGGATCAGCCGGCCGTGTTGGGTGTCTGGCCGGGACTGTGCCGGCCGGTGGGGGACGTGCCGGTCCAACTGGCCAGGATGTTGAGGGCTTCAGCAGAGGGTGAGCCCGGTTCCGGGGTGTAGATGACGAGTGTCTGCTCGGGGTCGTCTTCGACGGCGAGGACGACGTAGTCGAGGGTGAGGTCGCCGACGAGCGGGTGGTGCAGGCGTTTGGTGCCGGCGGTGTGGGCGAGGACGTCATGGTCGCCCCACATGCGGCGGAAGACGTCGCTGTGCAAGGACAGCTCGCCGATCAATTCGGTGAGCTGTGGGTCGTCCGCGTGGCGTCCGGCGTACAGGCGCAGGGTGGCGACGCAGTCGGCGGCCACCCGTTCCCAGTCTGCGTACAGCGCGCGGGCGGCTTCGTCGAGGAAGACGAAGCGTGCGGCGTTGCGGTCGCGGTGGGGGCGGGCGTCGAAGTCGGCGATGAGCGCGTAACCGGGCCGGTTGGCCGCGAGGATGTCCATGCGCCGGCCCTGGACGATGGCGGGGACGCTGAGCGCGTCCAGGGCGCGGTAGAGGGCGGGGCGGACCTTCTGCGGGGCGAGGGGCCGCTGACGGCGGCTGCGGCCGGTGGTGGGGCGGACGAGGTCGAAGAGGTGGGCGCGTTCGGTGTCGTCCAGTCGCAGGGCGCGGGCGACGGCCTCCCAGACGACTTCCGAGACGCCCTGGGTACGGCCTCGCTCCAGGCGGATGTAGTAGTCGACGCTGACCCCGGCGAGCTGGGCGACTTCCTCGCGACGCAGTCCCGGGACCCGGCGGGCCCCGGCGTGGGGGGCGAGGCCGGCCTGCTCGGGGGTGATCCGGGCCCGTCGGGTGCGCAGGAACTCGCGGATCTCGCTGCTGCGGTCCATGCCCCCACCGTACGGCGGGCCCGGGTGCCGCTCAGCCTGCGAAGGGGGCACTGGCAGACCCCCGGTGGAGCGGTGCCCCGTACGGGAGCCCGGGCGGGGCTGCCGGGTGGTTGCCTGGATATCGGGCCCCTGAGTCGCACCGATCATGGCGCTCGCCGCCACGACAAGGAGTATCCGATGAAGCACGTATCGCTGGGTGGGCTCGATGTCTCCCGCATCGGCCTGGGAGCCATGACCATGGCCGGCACCTACACCACGGGCGGGGGACTCGATGACGCCGAGTCGATCCGCACCATTCACCGGGCGCTGGACCTCGGGGTCACCCACATCGACACCGCCGAGATCTACGGCCCCTTCCACAGCGAAGAGATCGTCGGCAAGGCCATCAAGGGCCGACGCGACGACGTCGTCGTGGCGACCAAGTTCGGGCTGGTCTCCCACTCCGGTGGCGGTCCCGGGGTCATCGACAGCAGCGCAGACAATGTGAGGACCGCTGTCGAGGGCTCGCTCAAGCGGCTGGGTACCGACTACATCGACCTCTCATACCAGCACCGCGTCGACCCGAACATTCCCATCGAGGAGACCGTCGGCGCGCTGGCCGAGCTGGTCGCTGAGGGCAAGGTGCGCCACATCGGGCTGTCCGAGGCCGGCCCCCGGACGATCCGCCGTGCGCACGCCGTGCATCCGGTGGCCGCGCTGCAGACGGAATACTCGTTGTGGACCCGCGATGTCGAGGCCGAGATCCTCCCGCTCCTGCGTGAGCTCGGTATCGGCTTCGTTCCCTACTCGCCGCTCGGGCACGGCCTGCTGACCGGGCGGATCCGCTCGGCCGACGATTTCCCCGATGACGACTGGCGCAAGACCAACCCGCGTTTCACCGGTGAGAACTTCCAGCGCAACCTGCGCATCGTCGATGAAGTGCAGGCCATCGGCGCCGAGATCGGAGCAACGCCGGCCCAGACCGCGCTGGCGTGGCTGCTGACCCGCGGCGACGACATCGCCCCCATCCCCGGAACCCGGCGGGTCTCGCGCGTCGAGGAGAACACTGCCGCCGACGGCATCGAACTCAGCGCCGCTCAGCTTGACCGTTTGAACAACCTCACCCCGGCCTCGGGCGAACGTCACGACGAGGCGAACATGGCCAGCATCGACCGCTGACCGCCGTCGCCTCCTATTGGGCACACGCCGCACGACGGAGGAAGCCACGCATCCGATGAACATCACCTACAACTTCGAGGGCCAGGTGGCCCTGGTCACCGGCGCGGCGTCCGGTATGGGGCTCGCGACAGCCCAGGCCTTCGCCGCAGCCGACGCCGCCGTCGTACTCGCGGACCTCGACAAGGACGCCGTGCAGCGGGCGGCCGCGGAACTGACCGCAGCCGGTCACCAGGCGATCGGCATCGCGTGCGATGTCACGGACGAGGCGCAGACGGCCGCGATGGTGGAGCGCGCAGTCGCAACCTTCGGCCGCTTGGACATGGCGTTCAACAACGCCGGAGTACAGGCGCCGCCCAGCGACGCGGCCGACGAGCCGGCCGAGAACTTCGACCATGTGAACGCTGTCAACCTGCGCGGTATCTGGGCCGGCATGAAGCACGAACTTCGCCAGATGCGTGAGCAGGGCAGCGGTGCCATCGTCAACTGCTCCTCCCTGGGAGGGCTCCTGGGCATGCCGCAGCGTGCGGCCTACCACGCGTCCAAGCACGGCGTGATCGGCCTGACCAAGAGCGCTGCGGTCGAATACGCCCCCAGAGGGGTGCGCATCAACGCGGTGTGCCCTGGTGTGATCGACACCCCCATGGCAGCGGACATGGTCGAGAACCAGGCCGAAGCCATGGCAGAAATCATGAAGGAGCAGTCCATAGGCAGGCTGGGACGGCCGGATGAGATCGCCGCCGCCGTTCTCTGGCTGTGCAGCCCGGGCGCGAGCCTCGTAGTCGGCGTCGCGCTCCCCGTCGACGGCGGCTTCACCACTCACTGACCAACTGGCCAAGCGGGCGCCTTCGTCAACCGCTGATCAGTTCGTTGATCACCGCGCCCAGCGCCTGCTGCTCCCCGTCCGCCAGCCAGCGGGCGGCGTGCACCATGCGCAGCGCGGTGACCAGCCGCTCCCGGTCCTCCGCCGTGCCGAGGTCGCCCAGGTACGGCGGCAGGATCACCCCGAGCGCCCGCAGCTCGCGGCGGTCGCACAGCCTTCGCAGGAACGCCGCGAGCGGCCCGTCGTCGCCGGTGGTGCCCAGCCCGTCGGCGATGCCGAAGCGGGTCCAGTCCGCGTAAGCCCCGGCCGGTACGTCGCCGATGCGCGCGGCGGCGCGTAGGTAGTGCTCGTGCGCCGTCTCCATGTCGCCGAGCTTCGCGTACGCCCCGCCCATGTTGACGTGCAGCGAGGCGTAGAACCCGCGGACCCTCTCGTCGCCGACGGCGTCCGCGCGGTCCAGGCACTCCTGGTTCCAGCGGAGCGTTTCGGCGGGGGTGGGCTGGTGCCGGGCCAGATAGTGCGCGGCGACGCAGTGTTCGTAGTCGTCGGTGGCGGCGTCCCACGCCTGCTGGAACCGGGCGCGGGCGTCGTCGGCCCGCCCCTCGGCCTCGGCGGCCATGCCCTGCACGCACAGCCGCACCACGGTGTTCTCGGGATCCACGGCGGTCTCCTTCAGCAGCTACGAACGGGCATGACGAGCGTCGTGAAACTGCCCTGATCGGCGGACCGGACGACGACGGGCTCGGCCGCCGAGACGACCTCCAGCAGCACATCGGGCCCCACGCCCGCCTCCAGCGCGGGCAGCAGGACGGCCGGATCGAACGCGATCCGCAGCGGCGGCCCGCTGCACACGGCGGGCAGCACCGGCCCGCCCTCGACCGTCAGCCCGCCGTCACCGGTCCGCAGCACCACCGGCCCGTCACCGTCCCGCCCCGCGACGGCCGCGCACAGCGCCGCCCGGTCAGTGATCACCCGATGCCGGACGGCGCCGAGCCCGTCGAGCACCATGCGGTACGCGGGGAACACCTCGTCCGCGACAGCCAGCACCCGCTCCTCCCCGCCCCCGCGTACGCGTACGTCGTCCCCCTCCACCTCGATCACGACCTCCGCCAGCCCCCGAACCCAGCCCGCGACCTCCCGCAGCGCCTCCACCTCGACCGCCAGCCCGCACGGCTCACCGCCGATCGCGAGCGGCCGCAGCGCCCGTACCGACAGCCGGTAGCGGTCGGTGGCCACCAGCCGCAGCTCTTGGTCGGCGAGTTCGATCAGGACCCGCCCCAGCACCGGGAACTCCTCCCGCACCGCCCCCGCCGCCACTGCCGACCCCACCTGTCGCACCGCCCCCGCCAGCTCCGCCCCGCCGACCCGGACCTCGGCGCGGCGCACCCCGCCCGGCAGCGTGCGCAGCACGTCCTCGATCGCCGCGCGGGCGGCCGCCGCCGACTCCGTACTCCGCCGCAGCTGCTCCCGCAGCACCTCCCGGGCCTCTTCGGGCGGCCCGTCCAGCACCGCAGTCGCCTCGACCAGCGGCAGCCCGGCCTCCCGCAGCCGCCGCAGCAGCGTGGCGCGGGGCGCCTGCTCCGGCGCGTAGTACCGATACCCGGTGGCCGCGTCCACCCGCGCGGGCCGCAGCACCGCGCAGTCGTCGTAGAACCGCAGCGCGCTCGGCGCCAGCCCGACCCGCCGGGCGAAAGCGCCGATGCCCATCAGGGGCTCATCGTCGTCCATGGCCGCCATGCTCGGCGTTCATCCGGCTTGAAGGTCAAGCGGCACCGACCGATGAGTTTCGCCCCGCCCTCCGGTCATATCGGCATAACCCATTACCACCAGGGAGGTCGCCATGACCGACACCGCCAAGGGCACCCGGCTCACCGAGGTCGGCCGGGTCGCCGTCACCGTCGCCGACCAGGACCGCGCGCTCGACTTCTACGTCAACACCCTCGGCTTCGAGAAGCGCGCCGACATCCCCTTCGGCGACGGCATGCGCTGGATCGAGGTGGGCCCGGCGGGCGCCCCGACCGGCATCGCGCTCGTCCTCCCGCGCGAGGGCCAGCAGGCGTCGGCCTACGCGACCGGCCTGATCCTCACCTCCGAGGACATCGACGCCGACCACGCGACCCTGCGCTCCCGCGGCGTCGACACCGACCCGGAGGTCCAGCGCTGGGGTGCCCCGGTCCCGCCGATGTTCAGCTTCCGCGACGCGGACGGCAACGCCCTGATGGTCGTGGAGAACGGCTGAGGCTCAGTCGCTTGCGGTGGGGCGGGCGAGGGAGTCGAACTTGCCCGCCTTCGCCGCATGTATGAAGGCGCCGAAGGCGGCGGGGTGGGTGGCGAGGATGGTGTCGGGTGCGTCGCTCTCGCGTAGTCGGAGGGTGCCGTCGCGGTCGTTGCGTACGTAGACGCAGTTGGCCGCGTTCGGGCTGTACGAGGACTTGCGCCACTTGTGGGTGTTGGGCATGCCGGTTCCTTCAGAGGTCTTGCGCGATCCGGCGGATCGCGTCGCGGGACTCTGCCGGGTCGAGGGCGCACGCTTCCATCCGGTCCACGATGTCCCGGTAGTGGGCCAGTCGAGGCTGAGTATCCAGGAACTCGGAGCCGTGATCTGCGTCGAGTTGAACGGTGTCCAGGCGTGGGGCCTCGCCCCCGAAGTAGATGATGCCCTGCCCCGAGATCGGGAAGATGCCGGTGCCGAATGGAATCACCTTCAGGGTGATGTTTTCCCGTTCGCTCATCTTGAGCAAGTACTCGAGCTGAGCCTGGGACACCGCCGGACCACCGAACCCCATGCGCAGCGCGGCCTCGTGGACGACCGCCGTGAGCTGCGTTGGCTGCTCTCCGTAGAGCACGGTCTGCCGTTTGATGCGGTAGGAGACGCGGTGCTCCACCTCATGCAGGGCCAGCGCAGGCAAAGCATCGCTGATGAGTGCGCGAGCGTGTTCCGTGGTCTGGAGTACTCCGGGCATGTGGAAGACGGAGACGATGCGCATGTACGTCGCGTGGTGCTCCAACTCGGCAAGATCGAGCATCCCGGCGGGCAGGATCTCGCGGTATTCCTCCCACCAGCCCCGCGTCCGGCCGCCCGTCATCCCTGTGAGCGCTTCGATCAGTGCCTCGTCGGTGCATCCGTAGAGTCGGGCCAGGGCCCGTACCCGGTCGGCGCTCACCGCGTAGCCGCCTGCCTCGATGTTGCTGATGCGCGATTGGGTGGCGCCGAATAGCTCTCCCGCCCGAGTAGCGGATAGCTCCGCGTTCTCGCGTAGGCGGCGCAACTCGGCGCCGAGGCGCCGTTGCCGCATGGTGGGCGGGAGTTTGGTCCGGGCCATCGTGCCGTCTCTCCTTGTGTGCGCGTGCATCACCCGATCGGGTGGGGTTGGAATGAAAAGAAGTCGAGTGATGGACTGTAGTCCAACGCGATGGATACCGTGTAAATCACCTGCTGGGACGGGGCGTTGTCCGGATGTGGCACATGAGTCCTGCCCAACTCCACCTTCTGACGGGAGACTCCATGGTCACCGTATCGCCGGACCACTCCGCCTCTGAGCCGTTCGATTTCGACCAGGAAGTGCGCTCGCTCGTCCTCGACACCGCACCCCGCCTCTTCGCCGTCGTCCAGGAATTCGCTCTGGACGACGGCTGGCGGGACGCCGAGGTCGCGGCGTGGGGGATGGCGTACGAGGACGGGCACGCGGATGTGACCAGCATCGACGGGCGGCGGCGGTTCAGCTTGCCCTCGGCCGACCGTGCCATGCGGCACTTCGCGCTGCTGGAGGGCGTCACCGCGCGGCTGGTGTGGCTCACGCCGTCCCGCGCCGCCACTTTCGACCCGGCCGAGGCGGCCTGAGCCTAGTCGCGGGGGAGCAGGGTGCCGAGGGGGCCCAGGTCGAGGTTGAGGTCTTCGAGGGTGAGGCCGTGTTGGTCGCACAGCTCGGTCATGCGGCGGTCCAGGTGCATCAGGGTGGTGCCGATGTCGTCGATCTGGTCGTCGGTGAGGCCGCCCGCGTCGATGCGGCGCAGGGCCTGGCGTTCCATCAGCTGGCGGAGGAGTTCGACCACGGTCAGGACGAGGGCGACCAGGTCGCGGCCCATCGCGTCGGGGTCGAGGTCGACGCGGGTGTCGGTCACAGCGGGCCGCCGTCGGTCCAGGGGGCGGGGACGCGTTCGTTGACGGAGGACAGCAGGGCGTGCAGGGAGAGCCGGATGAGAGGGACTTCGGCGATGGCGATGACCAGGTCGCCGCTGACGACGACCCCGGTGGCGAGCACCCGGTCGAGGAGGTCGACGAGCGGCACGCCGATCGGGCCGTGGGCCTCGGCGGGGACGGTGCCCCAGGCGGCGGTGGTCATGCGAGGGCCTCGGTGTCGGTGAAGGAGTACGGGGCCCAGGGGCCCGACAGCTCGATCTGGATCGCGGGCTCGTCACCGCGCAGGGAGGCCAGAGCGGCGCGGAGTTCGCGTGTGCGGGCGGTGTCGAGGAGGTAGGCCGCGTTGAGGATGTGGGTGCGGTCCTTGCCCGTGACCTCGGCGCCGTGGGGGCGTAGACGGCGGGCGGCGACGGCGAGGCCGCGTACGACCGTGTCCACGCGCTCGGCGGCCTGAAGGGCTTCGTTCTGGCGCTGTTCGCGGCCCTGGTGGCGGGCGCGGGCTCGGTCGAGGTAGGCGCGGCCGGTGAGCGGAGCGGGGTCCGGGGCGGGGGTGGCGGGCGCGGTGGGGGCGTACACCTTGACGCCCCATTCGGCGCGGCCCGCCAGCCGGTCGAGTGCGGCCAGGAAGGCCGTCTCCTGCTCGCGCAGCGCCTCGCGGACCCGTTCGTCGCCTCGGTAGAGGGTGGCCAGGGGGAGGGGGACGGTCGCGGTGACCGACGAGACGGCCGTGATCACCTCGTGGTGAGCGCGGGCGCACCGTTCCAGCTCGACGCGCTCGGACAGCCGCCGCCGCAGGGCCTCTTCGGCGTAGTCGGAGGCCGGTACGTCCTGGACCACGGCGGTGAGCGGGCCCACAGGGAGCGTACGGACGGGGCGGCCCGGGTCGAGCCCGGGCAGCCCCGCTGGGGCGGGGCCGTCGTACGGGCGGCAGACCGCGTACGCGTAGGTGAGGACGGGCGCGGTCATGCGCCGTCGCCTCCCGCGGACGCGGCGGTCAGCTCGCCGGATTCGAAGGCGTCGAGGCGCTCCCTGAGCCGCTCGTTCTCCTCCGCGAGGGCGTCCCGCCTGGCGCGCGAGGACAGCGCGGGATCGGTCTCCCACCAGTCGATCCCGGCCTTGCGGGCCGTGTCCACGGACGCGACGAACAGCCGCAGCCGGATGGTGAGGAGTTCGATGTCCAGCAGGTCGATCTTGATGTCCCCGGCGATGACGATGCCCTTGTCGAGGACCCGTTCCAGGATCTCGGCGAGGTCGGATGTCGGCGGGCCGGTGGTCGGGGGCGGGGTGCACAGCAGGTCGGGATCGGTGCGGTGGTCAGCCACGGCGTTTCCCCTCGCCCCCGGAGGGGTGGCGCTCCAGCAGATCGAGCAGGCGGTCCTCTTCGCGGTCGAATTCCTCGGGGGTGATGGCGCCGGACTCCAGCGCCTCGTTGAGGGCGGCGAGCCGGGCCCGGATCACGGACGGGTGGCACGTCTCGCGTTCGGCGGCGTCCCGCAGGCGCTCCGCGATCCACACCGTGCCCCGTACGGGCGCCAGCGGCAGCAGGGCGATCTCGCTCAGCACGCCCATGCGGGCTCCACGAAGCTGTAGCAGGGCAGCGGGCCGGTCAGGCGGAGTTCGACGTGGCCGCCGTGTTCGGCCGCCAGGCGCTCCACCACGGTGCGGAAGCGCCGCAGCTCGGCCCTGGCGAGGAGGAACGAGGCGTTGAGCACGCAGCCCGGCACCTCAGGCCCGGCCACCCGCTCGTCCGCCACCTCCGACAGCGCGGCCAGCACCGCGGCCGCGGTGGCCGTGGCCCGGCGGGTCAGCCCGCGGGCCACGGCCTCGCCGAGCCGCAGGCTGGCCTCGTAGCCGGGGTTGCCGCGGGCGGCCGCGCGCAGCCGGGCGACCTCCGGGTCCTCGCGCACCAGCGACCGCAGATCGCCCTGGGCGGGGACCGCCTTGAGGTTCATCTCGACCCGGCCGTCGACCCGGTCGAGCGCGGCGAGGCAGTCGCCGTGCGAGGACTCCAGCTGACGCCGCACCACCTCCTCGTCGGGCGCGACCATCCCGAAGCGCATGGGCAGCACAGGCCCGTCCGCCGCGAGCGCCAGGGCCAGTTCCTGGTGGGCGAGGAGGTCGCGCCGCTTGGCGCGCAGCCCCGCCGGGGCGTCGCTGACGACGGCGGCCACCTCACCGGCGCGCAGCGTACGCAGCGGGGCGGGGTGTTCGCCGACGCCCGTGCGGCCGGGCGGCAGGACGCGGCGGGCGTGGACGACGCCGTAGACGTACACGCTGCGGGGCGCGGCGGTCTCGGCCATGGGTCAGTCCTCCTCGGAGCGGCGGCGGGAGCGGGATGCGTCACTGCTGGTACGGCGCCGCGGCCGGGATTCTTCTTCCGGTTCGTCCTCGTCGCCGCCCCCTACGGCTTGCTTGACCTTGTCCTCCACGGCGCCGACCGCCTTCTTGACCTTCCGCTTGCCGAGGCCCTGGGCCACCGCCCCCGCCGCGCTGCCGCCGCCTTCGCCCATGCCGAACAGCTCGGGAACGGTTCGGCTGCTGCGGTCGTGTTCGAGGTCCAGGCGGTTGCAGGCCTCCGCGAAGCGCAGGTAGGTGTCCACACTGGCGACCACGATCCGGGCGTCGATCTTCAGGATCTCGATGCCGACCAGGGAGACCCTGACGAACACGTCGATCACCATGCCGCGGTCGAGGATCAGCTCCATGACGTCGTACAGGGTGCCCGCCCGCGGAACGCAGACGACCTCTTCGGTGTAGGTGGTGGGAGCCATGATCGGAGCGGTCCTTTCAGCGGTGGGGCCTAGCAGTCGTCGGCCGCACCGCGCCGGTAGCGGCGGACCCTCCGGTACTCGCGCAGCTCGCCCCGCTGGTCGACGTCCACTTCGTACGTGGCCAGCAGGCTCGTGGTGTCGGGGATGCGGGCGACCTCCAGCACGTCCACGCTCACCCGCCAGCCGTCCTCGGTCCGGCGCACCGCCGACACCCCCTCGGCGGGGTGGGTGATCAGCGCGCCGAGCCGTTCGCAGGCGTGCCCGGCCACCTGCTCGGGCCCGGGCTCGCGCTCCCGTTCCCGTGTCCTCCGGCTTGTCTCGGCGCCGGATGTGCGCCGCTCTCGCTCTGCCATGTGCATCAGTCTGTTCACAGCCTGTGCCGGGCCGCGCGCGGAGTTGGGCCAGATGCGGGCAGCGTCGTTCCAGGGCATCCGGGCCCTATGGCGCTCTCGCTTGTCGTACGGTGACCGAGGCACTGGCACCTTTGGAGGCAGAGGACACATGACCACGCAGCCGGTCCACGATGGCGGGGCGCTGATCCCCAGACCCGAGAAGACCTTCCCCGCACTGCGCGCCGCTCTGGCGCAGGTCGCGCCCTCCCGCTTGGCGGAGATGACCTCCGAACGGGACACGGTGTTCACCATGGCCACGCAGTCCAACAGCTTCGGGCCGATCGCCATGTTCCAGGTCAAGTGGGCCACGGTGATCGAGATCGAGCGGTTTCCCGAGGTCGCCCGGCGTCTGCACGCCGCCGAGCACGCCGCACAGACGCTCGACAAGGAGGATCCGAAGTGGCAGGCCGCCATGGATGAGATCCGGGAGATCATGCAGGCTGCGCGTGCGCAGATCGGCCATGGGTGACTGGGGCTGGGAGTACAACCCAGACGCTCACCATGTCATCGGCGAATCGCCGAACCTCGCCTTCATCGCGCAGGTTGAAGCGCGCGCGGACGAGCTGGTCCGTGCGGCGGCGGCTCTCTACTTGGACGGCTCCGCCTATCAGGGACAGTCGCCCGGTGTGCAGGAAGAGGTTCTGCCCGGCGGGATGTTCCAGTACCTGACCGTTGTGCGGCAGGAACGCTTGTACATCGTCCAGGTAACTCCCTGGCCGTTGTGATCGCGTCGCCGGTCGGTGCCCGGCACCGTATGACCGGACAAACCGCACCCGGCGGAGGATGTCGGCGCGGGGCCGTACTCTGGAAGACCCCCGGCCCGTGTGACGTGTCGGGTGATTCGCGTTGTCCGCCTCCGGGATGGAATACCCCTTTATGAGCCTCACCGGTCTGCTCGACGCCGTCGTACGGGACCCCGCGCTCGCCGAGGCGGTGCGCGGCGCCGCCGACGGAAACCGCCCCCATGTGGATCTGGTCGGCCCGCCCGCCGCCCGGCCCTTCGCCGTCGCCGCGCTGGCGCGCTCCGCGGGGCGGCCCGTGCTCGCGGTGACCGCCACGGGCCGGGAGGCCGAGGACCTGGCGGCCGCGCTGCGCTCGCTGCTGCCGCCGGACGGGGTGGTGGAGTACCCGTCGTGGGAGACGCTGCCGCACGAGCGGCTCTCGCCGCGGTCGGACACGGTGGGCCGTCGGCTCGCGGTGCTGCGGCGGCTCGCGCATCCGAGCGCCGACGATCCGGCGGCGGGGCCGGTTTCGGTAGTGGTGGCGCCGGTGCGTTCGGTGCTTCAGCCGCAGGTCAAGGGGCTCGGCGAGCTGGATCCTGTGAGCCTGCGGGCGGGGCAGAGCGCCGATCTGGAGGAGGCCGTGGACGGGCTCGCGGCCGCCGCGTACTCCCGGGTGGAGCTGGTCGAGAAGCGCGGCGAGTTCGCGGTGCGCGGCGGCATCCTGGATGTCTTCCCGCCGACGGAGGAGCATCCGCTGCGGATCGAGTTCTGGGGCGACGACGTCGAGGAGATCCGCTACTTCAAGGTCGCGGACCAGCGTTCCCTGGAGGTCGCCGAGCACGGGCTGTGGGCCCCGCCCTGCCGTGAGCTGCTGCTGACCGACGACGTACGGGAGCGGGCGGCGGCCCTGGCCGAGGAGCATCCGGAGCTGGGCGAGCTGCTGGGCAAGATCGCCGAGGGGATCGCGGTCGAGGGCATGGAGTCCCTGGCCCCGGTGCTGGTCGACGACATGGAGCTGCTGCTGGACGTGCTGCCCGCGGGCAGCATGACGGTGGTCTGCGACCCGGAGCGGGTGCGGACCCGGGCGGCGGACCTGGTGGCCACTTCGCAGGAGTTCCTGCAGGCGTCCTGGGCGGCCACGGCCGGGGGCGGGGAGGCGCCGATCGACGTCGGGGCGGCCTCGCTGTGGGGGCTCGCCGACGTCCGGGACCGGGCGCGCGAGCTGGGCATGATGTGGTGGTCGGTGAGCCCCTTCGCGGCCGACGCCGAGCTGGACGAAGACACCCTCACGCTCGGGATGCACGCCCCCGAGTCGTACCGCGGCGACACCGCCCGCGCGCTGGCCGACACCAAGGGATGGCTCGCCGACGGCTGGCGCGCGGTGTACGTGACCGAGGCCCACGGCCCGGCCTCCCGCACCGTCGAGGTGCTGAGCGGCGAGGGGATCGCGGCGCGGCTCGACGCGGACCTCGGCGAGATCAAGCCGTCCGTGGTGCATGTGGCGTGCGGTTCCATCGACTACGGCTTCGTCGACCCGGGCCTGAAGCTCGCCGTCCTCACCGAGACGGATCTGTCCGGGCAGAAGGCGGCGGGCAAGGAGGGCGCGCGGATGCCCGCGCGCCGCCGCAAGACGATCGACCCGCTCACCCTGGAGGCGGGCGACTTCATCGTCCACGAGCAGCACGGCGTGGGCCGCTACATCGAGATGGTGCAGCGCACCGTGCAGGGCGCGACCCGCGAGTATCTGGTGGTCGAGTACGCCCCGGCCAAGCGCGGTCAGCCCGGCGACCGGCTCTACATCCCGACCGACCAGCTGGAGCAGATCACCAAGTACGTGGGCGGCGAGGCCCCCACGCTGCACCGGCTCGGCGGCGCCGACTGGACGAAGACCAAGGCGCGCGCCAAGAAGGCCGTCAAGGAGATCGCGGCCGATCTGATCAAGCTGTACTCGGCCCGGATGGCCGCCCCCGGCCATGCCTTCGGCCCCGACACGCCCTGGCAGCGTGAGCTGGAGGACGCCTTCCCGTACGCGGAGACGCCCGACCAGCTCACCACCATCGGCGAGGTCAAGGAGGACATGGAGAAGTCGGTCCCGATGGACCGGCTGATCTGCGGCGACGTCGGCTACGGCAAGACGGAGATCGCGGTGCGCGCCGCGTTCAAGGCGGTCCAGGACGGCAAGCAGGTCGCCGTCCTGGTGCCGACGACGCTGCTCGTCCAGCAGCACATGGGCACCTTCACCGAGCGGTACGGGCAGTTCCCGGTCGTGGTCAAGGCGCTGTCCCGGTTCCAGACGGACACCGAGGCGAAGGGCGTCCTGGAGGGCCTGCGGGAGGGCTCGGTCGACGTCGTCATCGGCACCCACCGGCTGTTCTCCTCCGAGACCAAGTTCAAGAACCTGGGCCTGGTCATCGTCGACGAGGAGCAGCGCTTCGGCGTGGAGCACAAGGAGCAGCTGAAGAAGCTCCGGGCGAACGTGGACGTGCTGACCATGTCTGCCACCCCCATCCCGCGCACCCTGGAGATGGCGGTCACCGGCATCCGCGAGATGTCCACGATCACCACCCCGCCGGAGGAGCGCCACCCGGTGCTGACCTTCGTCGGGCCGTACGAGCAGAAGCAGATCGGCGCCGCCATCCGCCGTGAGCTGCTGCGCGAGGGCCAGGTCTTCTACATCCACAACCGGGTCGAGTCCATCGACCGGGCCGCGGCGAGGCTCCGCGAGATCGTGCCCGAGGCGCGCATCGCCACCGCCCACGGCCAGATGTCGGAAGGCACCCTGGAGCAGGTCGTGGTCGACTTCTGGGAGAAGAAGTTCGACGTCCTGGTCTCCACGACGATCGTCGAGTCCGGCATCGACATCTCCAACGCCAACACCCTCATCGTGGAGCGCGGCGACAACTTCGGCCTCTCCCAGCTGCACCAGCTGCGCGGCCGGGTGGGGCGGGGCCGCGAGCGCGGCTACGCGTACTTCCTCTACCCGCCGGAGAAGCCGCTCACCGAGACCGCCCACGAGCGGCTGGCCACCATCGCCCAGCACACCGAGATGGGCGCGGGCATGTACGTGGCGATGAAGGACCTGGAGATCCGCGGCGCGGGCAATCTGCTCGGCGGCGAGCAGTCGGGGCACATCGCGGGCGTCGGCTTCGACCTGTACGTACGGATGGTCGGCGAGGCCGTCGCCGACTACCGGGCCACGCTGGAGGCGGGCGACGGCGAGGTGGAGGAGGCGCCGCTGGAGGTCAAGATCGAGCTTCCGGTCGACGCGCACGTCCCGCACGACTACGCGCCGGGCGAGCGGCTGCGCCTCCAGGCGTACCGGGCCATCGCCTCGGCCTCCAGCGAGGACGACATCCGCGCCGTCCGCGAGGAGCTGACCGACCGCTACGGGCCGCTGCCCGAGCCGGTGGAGAACCTGCTCCTGGTCGCGGGCCTGCGGCTGCTGGCCCGCGCGTGCGGCGTCAGCGACATCACCCTCCAGGGTTCCAACGTCCGCTTCTCCCCGGTGGAGCTGCGCGAGTCCCAGGAGCTGCGCCTCAAGCGGCTCTACCAGCGCGCGATCATCAAGCCCGCCACCCAGCAGGTCCTGGTCCCCCGCCCGGCGACGGCCCGCATCGGCGGAAAGCCGCTGGTCGGGCGGGAACTGCTGGCGTGGACGGGCGAGTTCCTGACGACGATCCTGGGGTCGTGACGGGTGCACCTCAGCCCCTGAGGGGCGCGTTCCCGGGGAACCGGGTTGCCCGTGGAGCCGCCGTGCATGGAAAATGCATGCATGGTGGCTCTGCAGATCCGGGACGTACCGGACGAGGTGCGCGACATACTGGCCGACCGGGCGCGCCAGCTCGGCCAGTCGCTCCAGGGATACCTCCTGGAGCTGGTCAAGAGCGAGGCGGAACGGGCGGGCAACGTCGCGTTGCTCCAGCGCTTCGAGGACCGCGACGACGGTGCCGCGAGCACCATGGCGGAGACCGTGCGCGAGCGGGGCACGGAGCGGGAGGCGCGTGACGCCCGGCTCGGCCCCGGCCCGGACGCCCCGGAGGCGACTACGTGATCATCGTGGACGCGAGCGTGCTCACCGAGGCGCTCACGGGGGACGGGGCCGCCGGGAAGGCGGCCCGCGCGCGTCTCGCCCAGGACCCGCACTGGGCCGCGCCCAGCCATCTCGTCGTGGAGACCTTCCACGCCGTACGCGGCCGGTTCCTCGGCGGGAAGATCAGCCCGGCCCGCGCCGAGGACGCCGTGGCGGCCCTGACCGGGGCGTCGATCGAGATGATCGGCGTCCAGCCGCTGCTGATACGGATGTGGGAGCTGCGCGGCAATGTCTCGGACTACGACGCCGCCTACATCGCCGCCGCCGAGGCGTACCGGGCGCCGCTGGTCACCGGCGACGCCCGGCTGAGCCGCTGTACCGTGGCGCGCTGCGCGATCGAAGTGATCGGCTGAGCGGACACCGGCGAGCGCTGCGAACAGGGACGGACGCCACGCGGCACCCCCGTGGTCGCGCGGCGGCCGTCCCCGGATCAGTGGAGGCCGAGGAGGCCGTGGTCTGGGTGGCCCGGTGGGACGGGCCGGATCGGCGGAGCCGTGGGCGGAGGGGCACACCGCGGGCCTCGCCCTGGGGGAGGGAGGCGGTGGGTTTCCGGAGCGGTCCGCCCGGCTCACCCAGGACAGTAGGCGCGCCCGGACGGGGCGGCGAGGAACGAACTGCACAGTGACGGCGCCGCCCGGTTGCCGTTCGAACGGTGACCGGCGGGCCGTTCGCTCAGAGGTCGCCCAACGCCCGCATCGCCAGCCACAGTTCGTACTTCGCGCTCGGCGCGCTCAGCAGCGACCGCCCCAGCGCGTCCTCGGCCTTGGTCAGCCGCTTACGGGCGCCGGGCAGCGAGATCCCGAGGGCGGAGGCGGCCGCGGGCAGCCGGGCGTCGGCGCGCAGCCAGGCCCGTACCGTCTCGGGACCGGCCGTCAGCTTCGCCTGCTCCAGGGGCCGCAGCTGGGCCCGCGCCCAGACCGCGGCGGTGGGCGCGGACAGCACGCCGTCGAGGGTCGCGGGACGCCCGGCCGGGGCCGTGCCGCGGGGTGCCTGGTGCAGCCGCAGCGCGAGCCAGGCGGCCGACTGGGCGGCCAGGCTGCGGCTGACGTCCACGCCGAGCAGCCCGTCGATGTGGCGCACCCGAGCGGCCAGCGTATTGCGGTGGATCTTGAGGTGGCGGCTGGCGGCGGTGCCGAAGCTGAGCCAGGAACCGAGGGTGCCCAGCAGCTCCGCCGGGCCGGGGTCGGCGCGGCGGGTCGGGGCGTACTCCAGGCACGGCGCCAGCAGTTCGCTCGCCCAGGTGTGCCCCTCCGGGCTCGCCAGCACCGTCACATCGCTGTGCCCGCCGAAACCGGCGGACCGCTGCGGCGCGTTACGGGCCACCGCCAGGGCGTGGAACGCCTGCTCGTAGCCGACCGGGGTGTCCCGCAGCGCGATCTCCGCGCTCACCCCGACCCGGCACTCCGTCTCCTGCCGCGTGATCAGCCGGGCCAGCGGTTCGCCGTCCGGCGCGACCGGCTCCCCCTGGGAGGGGACCAGCGAGATCAGGTGGTTGGGGCGCACCGGACACGGCACGACCCACGCCCGGCCGCGCACCGAGTCGTGGATGCGGGACGCGATCTCGCGCCGCCGGTCGACCGGGCACTCGATCACGTACACCTGGAGCACCGCGGGCAGCACCGGGCGCAGCGCGGCGGCGATCCGCTGGGCAGCGGGCACGCTGCCGACCATGAGGAGGTGCAGCACCGCCTCCCGGCTGTACGCCTCGGCCGACTCGATGCGGCGGCGGGCCCGTTCGGCCTCCTCGGCCCGCCAGCTCAGGCCGAGGGTGCGGGACGCGTCGGCGAGCAGCAGCCCGCAGCGCGGTTCGGAGGGCGCGACGACGGCCAGATACGGCGCCGGGTCCCGCGCCTCCGGGGACCCGGGGAGCGAGACCAGGTGGACGGGGCGCGCCTCGTCCCCGCCGAGCACCCCGGACGGCGCCCCGCGGCGGTGCAGTGCGACGGCCGCCTCGGCGGCGAGCCGCCGCAGTGACGCGGCGGGCCGCGGGTCGTCCGCCGTGGCCAGTACGGAACCGTCGGCTCCGATGAGCATGGCGGGGCCGCCGGTGCGCCGGGTGAGCCAGTCGAGCATGGCCCGTACCGCCCCGCGCCGGGCGGAGAGCCGGGCGAGGGCGAGCACGTCGTCGGCGCGCCGGGCTCGCGCTTCCGAGGTCGAGGCTGCCATGGGTCGCACCTTAGTTCGTTCGGTCCGGCGCTGGTGAGGCCCCTTTCGGCGGTCGTTAGGGTCGATGCCGTGTCCGCCGTCATAGCCGCCATGATCACTGCCGTCGTCGGTGTCCTCGGCACGCTCTTCGCGCCCCTGCTGCACCAGAGGTTGACGACGCGTCAGCGCGCGGAGGAGGCCCTCGCCGAGGACCGCCGCCGCGGTTTCCAGGAGCGCCGCGCCGCCTACACCGCCATGAACCGCGCCTCCCGCCAGTTCCACACCCTCCTCAAGGACGCGCTCCACCGCATCCGGGACGGCGTCTACGCGGACGACGACCGCGAGCGGCTGGAGGAGGCCCGGCGCGACTACCGGGACCAGTACGCCGAGGCGCAGATGATCGTCCCCGAACGCGTCCTCGCCGCGTCCCGCGACCTGAACACGGTCCTCGCCGGGATCGACGCGATGGCCAAGCGCATCGACCGGGGGCTGGCGAGGGAGGGCGAGACGGCCGCGGTCGCCCTGCTGGAACTGAAGGACGCCGAACCCCGGCTGTCGGCGCTGCGGCGCGTCATGCGGGAGGACCTGGGACTCACGGACTGAGACGGCGCCTCACGCGCCGCTTTACGTCCCGGGTAATCGACGGCTTCTCGGGGTCCGGGCGAGGGTGGTCCCACGTCGGCGGCACCACGACAGCCGCCACGAAGCCGCCGGGAGGAACCATGACCGCCTATGCCCTGGCCCATCTGCGAGGCCGCAGCCCGCACCCGGACATCGTCACGTACCTGGAGCGCATCCAGGCGACCCTCGATCCCTTCCACGGCCGCTTCGTCATCCATGGCGGCCCGGCGGAGGTGGTGGAGGGCGCGTGGCCGGGCAGCGTGGTCCTGATCGGGTTCCCGGATGTGGCGCGGGCCCGGGAGTGGTACGCGTCGCCCGCCTACCAGGACATCCTGTCGCTGCGGACGGACCACATCGACGGGGACGTGATCCTGGTGGAGGGTGTGGGCCCGGACTACGATCCGGTCGAACGCGCTGACAAGCTCCGCGCGGCGAACCCCCACGGGTACCGCGCGGACTTGGGTCAGCGGCCCACCGCGTAGCCCTGGGCGCCTCGGGGGTTGGCGCCGGCCAGCAGGACGCCTGTCTCCGGGTCGCGGGCCACCGCGCACAGCCGACCCTCCGACCACGGTTCGCCCACCGCCACGTCGTGGCCGCGCCGCCGTAGTTCGGCGACCGTCGGCTCGCCGATGCGGGACTCCACGACCACCCGTCCCGCCGTCATCGCGCGGGGGTGGAAGGAGCCGGGGAAGCTCTCCTGGTGCCAGTTGGGGGCGTCGATGGCGCCCTGGAGGTCGAGCCCGGAGCGTACGGCCGCGCCGCGCAGCGCGACGTGGAGGAAGAAGTGCACGCTCCACTGGTCCTGCTGGTCGCCGCCCGGGGTGCCGAAGGCGAGGACCGGGGTGTCGCCGCGCAGGGCGAGGGAGGGGGAGAGGGTGGTGCGCGGGCGGCGCCCCGGGGTCAGGGAGTTCGGCAGGCCGGGGTCCAGCCAGGCCATCTGGAGCCGGGTGCCGAGCGGGAAGCCGAGCGCGGGGATGACGGGGTTGGACTGGAGCCAGCCGCCGCTGGGGGTGGCGGCGACCATGTTGCCCCAGCGGTCGACGATGTCGAGGTGGCAGGTGTCGCCCCGGGTGACGCCGTCCGCGCCGACGTCCGCGCTGACGGCAGGTTCGCCGCCGGTGGTCGGCGCGCCGCCGACGGTCGGTTCCCCGCCGCCGGGCCCGGCGGCCGGGCCCGTGGCGCCGGACGCCGCGCGGGCGACGGCGGCCAGTGCCTGCTTGCTCAGCCGGGGTTCGCGGCCCCCGGGGTGCCCCGGGCGCAGCTCGTACGAGGCGTGCTCGCCCACCAGCGCCCGCCGCGCCTCCGCGTACGGGCGGGAGAGCAGATCCGCGAGCGGTACGTCGGCGGCGTCCCCGTACCACGCCTCCCGGTCGGCCATGGCCAGCTTGCTGCCCTCGATCAGGGTGTGCAGCAGCCCGGGCGTGCCCAGGTCGGCGGCGGCCAGCCCGTCGGGCAGCAGGGCGAGTTGCTGGAGGAAGGCCGGGCCCTGGCTCCACGGCCCGGCCTTGCACACGGTCCAGCCGTTCCAGGCGTACCGGGCGGGCTCCTCGTACGTGGCCTCGAAACCGGCGAGGTCGTCGCCGGTGAGCGTGCCCGCGTGGCGTTCCCCGGAGGAGTCCATCGCGGGCCGGGCCGCGGCGGCGGCCAGCTCCTCGGCGATGAAGCCCTCGCGCCACACCCGGCGGGCCGCGTCGATCTGCGCCTCCCGGCCCGGCCCGGCCGCCTCCGCCTCGGCGATGAGCCTCCGCCAGGTGGCGGCCAGCGCGGGGTTGGTGAGCAGCCGCCCGGGGGCGGGCGACCGCCCGCCCGGCAGATACAGCTCGGCGGAGGCCGTCCACTCCGTCTCGAACAGCTCCCGCACGGTCTCGACCGTCTCGCCGACCCGCTCGACGGCCGGATGGCCGTGCTCGGCGTACCCGATCGCGTAGCGCAGCACCTCGGCGAGGTGCCGCGTGCCGTGGTCGCGCAGCAGCAGCATCCAGGCGTCGAACGCGCCGGGGACGGCCGCGGCCAGCGGTCCTGTACCGGGCACCAGGTCGAGGCCGAGCCCGGTGTAGTGGTCGATGGTGGCCCCGGCGGGGGCCGGGCCCTGTCCGCACAGCACGGTGGGCGGGGAGCCCGCCGGGGCGAGGATGACCGGCACCTCACCCGCGGGACCGTTGAGATGCGGCTCGACGACGTGCAGTACGAACCCGGCGGCGACGGCCGCGTCGAAGGCGTTGCCGCCGTCCTCCAGGACGGCCATGGCGGACTGCGAGGCCAGCCAGTGCGTGGACGACACCATGCCGTACGTGCCCTGGAGGGTGGGCCGGGTGGTGAACATGCAGCTCCCTGGGGTGCGTGGACGAGCGCGGCCGAGGTGTGCCTCAGGATCGCGCACGGCGCGCGCACCGGTCCACGGTGCATCGGTCAGCCCCTCAGGGTGTGCCCCAGGATCGCGTCGGCGAGCGGCCCCAGCACCTGGCGCGGCAGGGCGTGGCCCATGCCGGGGATCTCCACCAGCCGGGCGCCGCCGATGACCTGGGCCAGATGCTGCGGATGCGGCAGCGGGAACACCGGCTCGGCGGTGGGCGCGAGGACGAGGACGGGCACCTCGTTCGCGGCCAGGGCGTCGGTGCGTACGAGCCCGGACTGATCGGCGCGGGCATGGGCGCCGGAGACGTCGTAGCGCCCGGCGTGCTCGACGATCCCGCGCTCCAGATCACGGAACCACTCGGCCTCGAAGGGGATCTGGTCCCCGTTCAGCAGCCTCCAGTGCCTGACCCGCCGGTCGAGATCGGCCTCCAGCCCGTGGTCCTCCACCGGCCGCGCCCACTCCTCAAGAATCCGCGGGTCCACCCCGGGCAGCTCCTCGACGGGGACGCGGCTCCCGTCGGGCGCGACGTACGGGGCGGTGCTGCACGCGGTGGTGCCGAGCAGCGTGGCGCTCAGCACCCGCTCCGGGTGGTCGGCGAGGACGAGTTGGGTGAGCATGCCGCCCAGCGACATCCCGACCAGATGCGCCCGCTCGACGCCCAGCCCGTCCAGCACCGCGACCACGTCGGTGGCCAGATCGGCGATCCGGTAGGGGGCTTGCTCGTAGGACCAGGTGGAGCGGCCGGTGTCGCGGTGGTCGTAGCGGATGACGCGATGGTGCTCGGCCAGCGCCTCCACCAGCGGCTCGGGCCACCCGAGCCCGGCGGCCTGCGCCCCCATGACCAGTAGCAGCGCCGGAGCGTCCGCGTCCCCGCGCGCTTGGGTCCACAGCCGCACTCCGGGCGCGGCCTCGATGTACGCGGTGTCCATGAGCGTGATCCCCTCGACGCGAGCGAGTAACTAAACGATACGTATCGTCTCGTCAATCGAACCGCGCGGTCAAGCGGTTTGTCGAGGGGGCGGGCCGGGCCGCCGTCAGCCCGTGGGCTTCGTGCGGACGAAGTGGTCCGGGGTGCCGGTGTTCCAGTTGAAGGCGAGGTTCTGGCCGTTGTTGCTGACCACGGCCCGGCCGGAGGCCGACTCGCCCTGGCAGGTGCTGGTGATCGCCAGGTCGGCGGTGATGGTTCCGGGGCAGGAGGAGCCGTTGTAGGAGAGCGTCCACGAGGTGCCGCTGACGGTCAGTACGGCCATGCCGTTCTGGCCCTGCGCGCCGTAGTACCAAGTGCCCTGCACGCTCGAAGCGGCGGCCGGACGGGTGGGGGAGGGCGGTGCGGTGCTGGTGCGCGGGGCGGCGGGAGTCGTGGCGGGGCGGGTCGAGGCCGGGCCGTCGGGGCGGGCACTGTCCGTACGGGGACGCTTCTCGGTCTTGTCCGTACGACTCGGGGTGGCGCTCGGGCCGCGGGTGGCGCTGGCGCTGGCGCTCGGGGACGAGGGCGTGGCGGCCGCCTTGTCGGAGGTGCCCGACGGTCCCGAACCCTTCTCGTCGTCGTTGCCGCAGCCGGTGAGAGTGAGCGCCAGAACCACGACAGCGGTGGCCGCGAGAGGAGTTGCTTTGTGCACGAGTAATTCCCGTTGATGACTTGATCATGTTCTGTTGGGGAGGGTGATCGTGGCATGCGGCGCACGAAAAGCGCCATGCTTTCCGGAAATGTTCTGGAGAAGAACTGCGGTGATATGCAGATGATTTCCGTCGGCCTCCGCCCCGGGATTTCGCCGCAGGCAGAGCGGATTCCGCTGACGGGCGGGCGCGGCGCTTCTACGCTGAGGGGATGAGCAGCCACGCGCCGAAACCAGCCCGCGTCATCCCCCTGCGCCCCGTCGTTCCCGCGGCCAAGGAGCCACTGTGGCGGGACGTCGTCGGCGATGTGCTGCGGCGGGAGCGGCTGGCGCAGCAGCGCACGCTGAAGGACGTCGCCGACGCGGCGCGGATCTCGATGCCGTACCTCTCCGAGCTGGAGCGGGGCCGCAAGGAGGCTTCGTCGGAAGTCCTCGCGGCCGCCGCTCGCGCCCTCGGTCTGGGGCTGGCCGATCTGCTCGCGCTCGCCCAGGGCGAGATCATCCGGCTGACGGCCGTGGGGGCGAGGGCGCGGCTGACCTCGCACCAGGGGCATCAGGGCCATCAGGGCCATCAGAGCGAGGCCCGGCTGCGGCTCGCGGCCTGACCCCGCCCCGCAACAGGCGTCAGGCGGCGCGTACCAGCCGCCTCGACAGCACCTCGTCGGCCAGCCCGTACGCCACCGCCTCCTCCGCCGTGAACACCTTGTCGCGGTCCATGTCCGCGCGCAGCGTGGCCACGTCGTGCGGGGTGTGACGGGACAGCACCTCCTCGACCTGGGCGCGGATGCGCAGCATCTCCTTGGCCTGGAGGCTGAGGTCGGACACCGTGCCGCGCGTCCCGCCGGTCGCGGGCTGGCCCAGCAGCACCCGGGAGTGTTCGAGGACGAACCGCCGCCCGTGATCGCCCCCGGCCAGCAGCACCGCCGCGGTCGAGGCCGCCTGGCCGACGCAGAACGTCGAGATGGGGGCGGTCACGAACGTCATCGTGTCGTAGATCGCCATGAGCGAGGTGTACGAGCCGCCCGGCGAGTTGATGTAGATCGCGATCTCCTGCTCGGGACTCGACGACTCCAGGTGGAGGAGTTGCGCGATGACGACGTTGGCGACGCCGTCGTCGATCTCCGTGCCCAGGAAGATGATGCGCTCCGACAGCAGCCGGCTGTAGATGTCGTACGCGCGCTCGCCCTGTGTGGTGCGCTCGACGACGGTCGGAATCGTGTACTGGCTCATGTCCTCAGATCCCCATCCGTCGCCGCGAACCGCCCGGGCGCACATCGCTCAGCGCCTCCACGACGCGGTCGACCATCCCGTACTCCTTCGCCTGCTCCGGCGTGAACCACCGGTCCCGGTCGCCGTCGCGGGAGATCGTCTCCCGGGTCTGGCCGGTGTGCTCGGCGGTGATGCGCTCGATGGCCTGCTTGGTGAACTCCAGGTTCTCGGCCTGGATCGCGATGTCGGCGGTCGTCCCGCCGATCCCGGCCGACGGCTGGTGCATCATGATCCGCGCGTTGGGCAGCGCGTACCGCTTGCCCGCCGCCCCGACCGTGAGCAGGAACTGCCCCATGCTCGCCGCGAACCCCATGACGAGGGTCGAGACGTCGTTGGGGATCAGCCGCATCGTGTCGTAGATCGCCAGCCCGGCGGTCACCGAGCCGCCGGGGCTGTTGATGTAGAGGCCGATGTCGGTGCGCGGATCCTCCGCCGACAGCAGGAGCAGCTGTGCGCAGACCCGGTTCGCGGACACCTCGTCGACCTGGGTGCCGAGGAAGACGATCCGCTGGGTGAGGAGCTGCGCGGCCAGGTGGTCGTCGAAGCGCGAGGGCGGCGTGTCGCCCTCCTCGGCGCGGGGGCTGAGGGCTGGGTCCCAGCCGGTGATGGGTGCGCGCATCGGGCCTCCCGTGGTGACCGTGGTGCTCCGCGGCGTACTTCGCCGCGGTCACTTCACTGTCGGTCCGGGACGGTCGCCGGGGGAGGTTTCTCTGCCCGCGGCAGATGCGCCGTCAGCAGAGGCGCGGCAGGAGTTCAGCACACCTCACGGACGTAACCGTCGTCGTCCGGGGTGGAAACATCCTGGTCACGGCGTACGACGGACAGCCGGTCACCGAAGCCGTCGCAGGCCCTCGCCATCCCCTCGTCCTCGTACTCGACGACGACCACCCGGTCCCGGTACGGCTTCGCGAACGCCCCGCACTCGTCGTACCGGCCGCACTCCTCCACGACCGCGAAGTCCAGCCCCGTCGCCGCGCGCCGCGAGGCCAGCGGCCCGGTGTTCTTCTGCGCGATCGCCAGCCCCAGGGCGTGGGCGCGCTTCGACAGCAGGGACACGTACGCGGTGGCCTGGTCCGCGGTCAGCAGGCCGGGCCAGCGGGTGAACGTGTCGAGGTTGTCGGGCTCGACGGCGTCGAAGCCCTTCTCGGCGCACTCCTCGAACCACGCCCCGACCCGCTCGGCCGCCTCCTCGCGCTTGGCGCGCGTGGTGATGTCGAGCACCGACTCCCCGTCCCATTCGGGGTCCTCGACGACCTTGCCCTTCGCGTCGTGGAGCAGCAGCCGGGACGGCCACTTCTCGTCCGGCTGGGTCTGGAAGGCGTTGACGTAGCAGACGTTGTAGAGGCCGGGCGCCGGATCGTCCGCGCGGTCGCGGCTCACGATCTCCACGCCCTTGGGCGGTGTGTACGCGCCACCGATCTGGTAGTCCCATGCGGCGCCCACCGGCGGGAGTTCGATGTCGGCGGTCTTCTTCGCCGGGGTGGAGGAGCCGCACGCGGACAGCGCCATGATGGCCAGGGCTAAGGCGAGGGCGGACCGCATGCGGGCGGTGGTGGACGATGTGAACACGCTCATGCCTCCTGCGACACCCGCGCCTTGCCGCGGAAGACCTGTTCCGTATGCCAGTCGACGTTCTCCGCCGCGACCTTGGCGCTGCCGCTCTGCGGCCCGAGAAGCGTACGGTCCACCAGGTCCAGCACCTGCGCCCGGGCCGCCTCACCGCGGCCGGTGAACTCCCGGGAGACGATGACGCGTCGGGTGCCGTCCAGGCCCAGCACCCCTCGGTCGAACAGCTTGTGGTGCAGGGAGCACAGGCACAGCGCGTTGGACAGATCGTCCGCGCCGCGGAAGGCCCACCACCGCACATGCGCGGCCTCGAGCCCCACCGGAACCCGGCCGATCGCGCCGTCGAACCCGCAGAAGGCGCACCGGTATTCGTAGGCGATCAGCACCTCCCGCCGCAGCTCGGCCGCGCGCCGCCGGTCGCGTGCCGTGACGGTCCTGCGGACCGCTCCGTCCGCCGCCTCCAGATCGAGCCCGACCGCGGCGGCGATGTCGGGGTGGAGCGAGGGCGGGAAGTGGGTGTCCAGCAGCAGATGCGCCAGCCGTCCCAGCAGCTCCGGCTCCGTGGACAGCGCGGACCGCAGCCCCGGCACGAGCCGCCCCTCCGCACCGCTCGCCCGCAACTGCCCCACGCCGGAACCGGGACTGGAGCCGCCGTCGGCCGTGCGCACCTCCCACACCCCGTCATTGGTGAGGTGGTGGAAGGGGTACGAGGGCGAGGTGTCGCGCGGAGGCCCGTAGTCCCGCAGCAGATCCTTCAGGTCCCGCTCGACGTCCGAGTAGCGGAGCGCCCGGTCGGGCCCCTGCTGGAACCGGCCGAGGGCGTACAGCATCAGCAGCGGCTTGTGCGGTGCGCGCACCCCGTTGCTGGTCCACTGCCGCAGATTGCCGACCCGCTCGATCCAGTCCATGTGACGGACTGTATGACGGGGGATGCCGCGCGGAGACGGCAGGTCACTTGCCCCAGATCTGCCGGTAGGCCTGCCGGTAGCCCTCCGAGTTCCACGACAGCGCGCCGCCGCTGTTGTCGGCGGTGGTGATGTGGACGGGGGCGACGTATCCGCTGGCGGGGCTGCCCGCGAAGGCGCGGTTGAACTCGTCGACGATCTGCCAGCCCTGTTCGGAGAGCGGCTCGGGCACGGTGGCGGCCTGGAACTGCCTGCTGTTGATGCGCTCGAAGGCCGACGGGTCGCCGTCACCGGCGCCGATGGTGTACGGGGCGCCGGCCCCGTCCTTGCCCGCGGCGCGCAGGGCGGGGGCGGTGTGCTCGAAGTACAGGTCGTTGATGGCGGCGGAGTAGGTCCACTTGTCGCCGTAGCGGGCGAGCAGCGAGCGAACGGCCCCGATGGCGCGGCGGTTGACGTCGGGTATCGGGATGTTCTGGTAGCTCAGCAGCTTGACGTCGGAGCAGGTGGCCAGCTCCTTCTTGATCAGGTCCGACTTGCGCTTCGCGAACGGCACCGTGCCGTCGGTGAACAGCACGACTCCCGCGTGGCCCTCCGACCGGGCGATCATCCAGTCGGCGCTGATCTTCGCGACGTCCTCGACCTTGGAGGTGATGTTGGTGAACAGTTCCGGCTTCTTGCTGGGCCCTGGGGCGTCGGCCGCGTGCCAGCCGATCACCGGAATCCCCTCCGCCTTGGCCTGTTTGGCCTCGTCCGCGACGGTCGCGGGGTCGAAGCCGCCGATGACGATGCCGTCCGGCTTGAGGTCGAGGGCCTGCTTGAAGGCGGACCGGATGCCGCTCGGCGTGCCCTGGCCGTTGATGGTGCGGGCGTTCCAGCCGACGATCTTGGCGGCCTCCTGGACGCCCTGGGCGACTCCGGCGGGCCCGGGGTTGGTGATGGTGTGGGGGATGAAGACGATGCTCTTCCCGTGACGGGCCTTCGGTCCGGTCGTAGGGCCCTTCCACGGGGTGTCCACGTCTTCGGCCTTCGCGACCGCCCGCTTGGCCTTGGCGAGGGTGGCGGGGCAGCCGGGCTTGGCCGGGCGCGGATGCGTGGCGGCGGTGCCGGATCCGGGTTCGCAGCCGGTGGTGGCCACGGCCAGGAGCGCGGCGGCTGTCAGGACCGACTTGCGGGTGGCGTGCACGGGTCTCCTCGCGGGGCACGGAAATGTTCGAGCCAGGGTGGGAAGACAGGTTACGGGTGACCGCGCCCCGCGGGGCAGCCCCCGGGGGCGAGCGGAAGGCAACGGGGCAGTGGCCCAAACCTGACAAGCGTGGATCTTCGGTAACCATTGCCGGTGGATGCCTTGCATGCGTGCGCACACACGGTAATGTTCACGGCCGGTTGGACGTGTGGCGCAAACTAGTCGCTCACATGGGCGCGAACGTCGCCGGCGTCACGCTCCCCGGTCGTCGGCGGTCGGCAACAACGACACCTCGGTCACCGCTCAGGAGCACATCGAAGGAGGCCCGGGTGTCTGTGGACACAGAGGACCCGCCACGCGAACCGGATCCGTCCGGGCGCGCCCCGCGGGAGCCCCGGTTCCGCTGGACGGCAGACTCCCGGAGATCGGACGCCCGCAGGGCGGACGCCCTGCTGCGCGCGGAGGCCGTCCTCGACCGGTGGCCGTTCCGGCGGAAGCTCAACGTCCTGGTGGTCGTGCCCCTCGTGGTCGTCGGCGTGCTGCTGGGCGCCGGCGCGTACGACCAGGTGCAGCAGGCCCGGGACGCCGACCGGACCGCGCAACTGGTGCGCGACAGCGAGCAGGTCACCCGGCTGATCAACGACGTCCAGGCCGAACACCGGCAGGCGCTGCTGCTGGTGGTGGAGCAGGGGGCGGCCGGGCCCGGCGCCGACCTGCCGTCGACCGTCGACTACCGCCGCACGCAGCGCGCCACCGACCGGCAGGTCAGCGCCGTGCGGTCCGCGTTCGGCGCGGGGCTGGCCAAGGAGGAGGACCGGGCCCTCGGTTACGTCCACAGCCTCGGCGTCCTGCGGGACAAGGTCGAGCGGGGTTCGGTGCCCGCCGCCGGTATCGACCCCGCGTACGCCAATGCCGTCGGCTACCTCATCGACGGCCTCGGGCTCGACCGCTACTCCGGCTCCTCGTCGTCCTCGGTGATCGAGCTGCTGGACACGGTGCTGCGCGCCGACGCCGCCCACGCGGCCTTCGAGAGCGGTGTGTTCTCGGCCCAGACCGAGGACGCCAACGCCCTCACCGAGTACACCCGCGCGGCCGGTGCCCACCGGGTCTACGAGGAGCAGACGGATCGTTTCGGCAGAATCGCGGAACCGGACCAGGTCCTGCGCCTGGAGGGCATCGAGCGCAGCGCCGAGGAGAACGGCTTCGACGCCAAGTTCGCGGAGCTCCAGATCGACCCGTCCTCCCTCCAGGGCCAGTCGCCGGACTCGCTGCGCAAGGCCATCGGCGCGGGCACCCGGCAGGCCGGGGACCGCCTCGCCATCACCCGCTCGCTGACCGGCCAGATCGCCGACCGGGCCGAAAGTCTCTCCCAGGACGCCCTGAACAAGGCCGTGGCCATGCTCGGCCTCGCCGTCCTCGGCTTCGCCGCCTGGCTGGGCTTCTCCTTCCTGGTCCGGCGCTCGGTCGTACGCCCCCTGGCGGCCCTGACCGGCGCCGCGCACCAGGTCGTCGAGGTGGCGGGCGAGGAACTGGCCCGCGTCGAGGACGACGACTCGCCCGACAGCGCCCCGCTGCGCCCGCGCCCGATCCCCGTCCCGGTGCGCGACGAGATCGGCGACCTGGCCGAGGCGTTCAACCAGGTGCAGGTCACCGCCGCGGCGCTGCTGGAGCGGCAGGTGCTCAGCCGCCGCAACGTCGGCGAGATGTTCGGCAACGTCGGACGCCGGGTCAGCAACCTCACCACCCGCCAGCTCACGCTGATCGACGCCGTCGAACGCGAGGAGCACGCCCCCGACGTGCTCGAACGGCTCTACCGCATCGACCACATCGCCGTACGCCTCCAGCGCAACGCCGACAGCCTGATGCTGCTCGCCGGAATCCGGGAAGCCGAGCTGGACGCCCAGCCGACCGCGCTCGCCAACGTCATCCGGGCCAGCCTCGGCCGCATCGAGGGCTTCCAGCGCGTCGCCCTGCGCTCCGAAACCGAGGTCACGGTCGCGCCCGACATCATCGGCGACCTGACGCTGATGGTCGCCGAACTGCTGGAGAACGCGGTCGCGTTCTCCCCGTCCGACACCCCCGTCGAGGTCGTCGTCCGCCCCGGCACCGACATCACCGCGGACGGCGGGGCGCTGATCGAGGTCATCGACCACGGGCTCGGCATGAGCGCGGAACGCCTCGAAGAGGAGAACGCCCGGCTCATCCGCCGCGAACGGCTCGACCTCGTCCCCACCAAGGTGCTCGGCCTGTTCGTCGTCGGAAGTCTCGCCCGGCGCTGGGGCATCCGGGCCACCCTGAGCCGTACGCCCGGCGGCGGGGTCACCGCCACGGTGTGGATTCCCGCCGCGCTGCTGATGGCGGTGCGCGCCGGGGACACGGCGGCGCCGTCGCCGGTGGTCACGGAGCTGGCCCGTACGCCGTCGCCCGGGCGCGGGCCGGGCGCTGGTTCCGCCGAACCCGCCGGGGCCACGCCGCTGCCCGTACGGACCCCCACTCCCAAGCCCGAATCGCGCGAGGCGCCCCCGGCGCAGCCCGGCGGCCTGCCGCGGCGCATCCCGAACCGCACGGGCGCGGAGCCCGCTGCCCCGGAGCCTTCCGCCGAGCGGGAACCATCCGCCGGGCAAAAACCGTCCCCCACCGGGGAGAAGCCGTCCGCCGCGCCCGGCTCCCGTCCGCTGCGGCGGCGGGTACGGGGCGCGACGCTCGACAAGACCACCCCCGCGGCCGACCGGGGTATCGCGGCCGTCCGCGCGCCCGCCGACGCCGACGCCGTCCGGTCGGAACTCGACGAGTTCGAGGCCGCCGTACGCAGGGCACAGCAGGACAGTGCCACCACCCCGACCGAACCCACGCCATTGCCGCATCAGCAACCCCGGAAGGAGTCGGGCAGTGACCACGCCGACAGGTAAGAGCGGTCCCGCTGGGCAGGAACCCACCGATCTGCGAGCAGCCGCGGCCGACTTCACCTGGCTGCTCGACCGGTTCGCCACCGACACCGCCGGTGTCGTCGACGCCATCGCCGTGTCCTCCGACGGCCTGCTGATCGCCGTTTCCGAGCTGCGCGAACAGGCCGACTCCGAGCGGCTCGCCGCCATCGTCTCCGGTGTCACGAGCCTCGCCGCCGGAGCCTCCGGCAACTACGGCCTCGGCGGCCTCAACAAGGTCATCATCGACCTGGAGGGCGGCCATGTGCTGGTGTCCGCCATCGGCTGCGGCGCGGTCCTCGGCGTGGTGACGTCGAAGGAGGCGAAGCTGGGCAACATCGCGTACGAGATGACCCTCTTCGCCAACCGGGCCGGGGCGGCCCTCACCCCGCAGCTCGTACTGGAGCTGAAGAAGAACGCCGGCACCCCCATCGGCTGACACATGCGCACATTCAGAAGGGGGGCGTGATGGAGACCGACGGCCCGGAACCACCCGAGACGCCGGAGGACGCGGACACCACGGAACGTGCGGCCGACGAGCCGACCGGCCGCGCCTCCGCGATCCGGCCGTTCCTGCTGACCGCCGGACGCGTGGCGGGCGGCGGCACCGCGCCCCCGCTCCCGGTCGAGGCCCAGGTCGTGGCGACGTCGGACGGACTCTCCGCCCTGCGCGCGCTCGCCTTCGAACGCCACGACATCGTCGCCGCCTGCCGACGCCCGCAGTCGGTGGCGGAACTGGCCGCCCGGCTCCGACTGCACCTCAACGTGGTGCGGGTCCTGGCGGAGGACCTGTGCACCGCCGGACACCTGGCGGTCCACGTGCCGGACGCCAGGACAGTCCAGGACATCTCCGTACTGCGAAGGGTTATCGATGGTCTCCGTGCCGTCCCCGACTCACGGGGCACACTCCGCGACAGCAGCTGAAGCCGAACAACCACCGCTGCCGGTCAAGCTGGTCATCGCGGGCGGCTTCGGAGTGGGCAAGACCACGGCCGTGGGCGCGATCTCCGAGATCCGCCCGCTGACCACGGAGGCCGCCATCACGGAGGTCGCGGCGGGCGTGGACGACCTCACCCACACCCCCGGCAAGACCACCACCACGGTCGCCATGGACTTCGGCGTCCTCACCATCGACCCGACCCTCAAGCTCTACCTGTTCGGCACCCCCGGCCAGGACCGGTTCGGCTTCATGTGGGACGACGTGGTCGAAGGCGCCCTGGGCGGCCTCGTCATCGTGGACACCCGCCGCCTGGACGACTGCTACGCGGCCGTCGACTACTTCGAGCACAAGGACATCCCCTTCGCCGTCGCCGTCAACGCCTTCGACGGCGAGGTCCAGCACGACCTGGACGAGGTCCGCTGGGCCCTCGACGTCTCCGACCACATCCCGCTCACCGTCTTCGACGCCCGCGAGACGGGCTCGGTGCGCGACGCGCTGCTGGTCGTCCTGGACGTGGCCCTGGCCAGAGCGAAGTCGGCCGAACCGGCCTGACCGCTTGTAGACCGGACCCCTGCTCACCGCCGGGGAACGGCGCTAGGGTCCCGTGCCATGCGACTGGCCGTTCTCGGCGGCTGCGGCGCCTGGCCCACCGCCGACCAGGCATGCAGCGGCTACCTCGTCGACCACGCGGGATTCCGCCTGCTGATCGACCCCGGATACGCCACGCTGCCGCGCCTGCTCCGGCACGGCACCGTCGACGCGGTCGACGCCGTGCTGATCAGTCACGGCCACCCCGACCACTGCGCCGACCTCAACCCCCTGTTGCGCGCCCGGGGTCTGAGCGACGACCCGCCGCCGCCCCTGCCCGTCCACGCCCCGCACGGAGCGGTCGACGCCGTCCTCGCACTCGACAAACCACGCATGCTCGCCAATGCCTACCGCCTCCACGAGTTCACGCCCGGCGACCGTTTCGACATCGGCCCCTACACCGTCGACACCTGGCTGGCCGGTCACTACGCCCATCAGGCGGGCGCCGCCCGGCTCATGCTCACCCACCTCTGGCCGGGGACCGCCCCCGCGGCCGCCCGGGAAGCGGCGGCGGAGACCTTCGCGCACCCCATCGCCATCGCCGCGCCCGGCGTCGTCACCCACCTGTGAACGCGGCGCCCCGGTCCAGGCCTCGACAAGACGATCTCGTGGCCGTCGTTGCCATTCGCCTCTGGCTCGCTCTCGTCACCCGCCTGACAGCCCTTTACGATGTTTGATCATGTTCATTCCGCCCAACGCACTCAGCGGCTCCCGTCGTCACCGCCTCATCGTGGGAGGGATGCTGACGTCCTTCATGGCTCTGATGGGGGTGACACTTTCCATCGTGGCCGCGAACACCACCGACAGCCCTCTGCCCATGAGCGGCTTCGCCGCAGTCGCACTTTCGGCCTTCGCGATCGCCTGGTGGTGCGCCCGCTACTGGTACGCGGCTCTCCGGGGGACCCCTGAACCCCAAGAGTCGTGGCCATGGCTCCTGCTTCCGCTCGTATTCGTCGCGATCTTCGTCGTCTCCGGCATCGGCGCGCTGCAGGACGGGAAGCAGTCGGCGGCTATTTTCATGCCGGTGATGGCCGTCCTGTTCTCCTTGCCGTTGGCCGCAGGGTGGCTAGCGGGCCTGATGGTTCATCGCAAAGACCGTTCCGGCAGGCGGCAGGGACCTGCCCCGGTCCAGAACACCCCCGAGCCGCAACGGCCGTACCGGGCCTGGGGACCGATCGACTGAGGACCGGACCGTGTCCTGACGATGCCCGCGGCGTCGAGCCGGCCGTACGCCCGGGAGCCCGCGGTCCCCGCCACAGGGTGGAGCGCGGCGTGAGGGTAAGGTGCGAGTCAGGTGTCGAGGGAATAAGTGGGTCCGATGCGGTTCAGGTCATGGAGCAAAAAGGCCCGCCTCATCTCCGGGGTGTGCGTCGCGGCGGCCATCGCGGCCGCGGTCGCCTCGTATTTCCTGTTCTTTTCGAAGGAATCCGTCGAGCCCGGCCCCTACGCCGACAATCCGAAATGCGCGGATGTCATTTCCCGGGCGCCTGAGACCGTTCTCTCGAAACACCGCGACGACATCACCGGAAAGGGCGCCGCGGCCTGGGGCGACGGCTCGGTCGTCCTGCGGTGCGGGGTCACCCCGCTGAGGCCGACGACCAACCTGTGCGTCAACGTCGACGGCGTCGACTGGGTGCTCGACGAGAAGCGGGCGCAGAAGGACGGGGTGCAGGCCCTGACGACGTACGGCCGCGATCCCGCCGTAGAAATCACCGTCCAGGGCGACGGCCCCCAGGCCGGAGACGCCTTGGTCGACATGAGCCGGGCCGTGCGCGGAATTCCTCAGACGTCGAAATGCCTCTCCTTGAGCGACACGCTCTGAGTTCTCGGCTGGTGCCTTTCGGCGGGTGTCACACCACCGAATCCAGGCGTTCGCGCTGCTCCGCGGTCAGCTCCAGCGACACCCCCGCGAACGCCTCCTCCAGCTGCTCGGCCGTGCTGACGCCGACGATCGGCGTGGCGGCCGGGCGTCCGCCGGTCAGCCACGCCAGCACCACCCGGTTGCGGTCCGTGCCGGTCTCGGCGGCGATCTCGTCGAGGACCGCGAGGCGGGCGGCGGTGCCGGGGTGGTCGTACTCCTGCGGAAGCGGCCGGTCCATGCGGGTGTAGCGGCCGCTCAGCAGCGGGGTGTAAGCCCATAGCGCGAGGTCCTGGTGATGCTCCAGGTAGTGGATCACCTCGTCGGTGACCGCGGCGAACCGGTGCGAGAGGAGGGGCTGGGCCCCGGGGCGGGGGCGCAGATACGTGTGGTGCTGCTGCACCGCCGTGAACCCCGCGCCGCCGCGCGCCCGCGCGATCTGCCGGGCCCGTTCCAGCTGCCAGACGGGGTAGTTGGAGCAGCCGAGGCGGCCGACCGTCCCCGCGGCGACCAGCTCGCCGAAGGCGGTCACCGTCTCCTCCAGCGGTGTGGCCTCATCGGGCTTGTGCGCCCAGTACAGCTCGACGTGATCCGTACCGAGGCGCCGGAGACTGCCCTCGATCCCGCGCTTGATCACCCCGGCCGCCAGACCCTCGGCCGTCTCCGGGAAGCGTCCGGGCTCGGTCGGCTCGCAGCCCACCTTGGTGCTGATCTTCACGCGGTCACGGACGCCCGGGCGGCGCGCCAGCCAGTGCCCGAGCAACGTCTCGCTCTGCCCGCCGAAGCCGGTCGGGTCCGCCCAGAACGCGTAGCAGTCGGCGGTGTCGATCCAGACGCCTCCGGCGTCCACGAAACGGTCCAGGATCGCAAACGATCGACGTTCGTCCAGAACCGTGCCGAACAGCATGGCGCCCAGCGCCAGATTGGTCGTCATGCCGATCACGGTAGGCGGATTCGGATCGGCGGTACGCTCCAATCTTGTGGCGATTCCCCGGACCAATTCCGCGTGGGCGACGCTCCTGGAGATCGGCGCTCCGGGGCCTGACCGCCGACGTCTCCGCGACCGCCTCGCCCGCGCGCTGCGCACCGCCATACGGGACGGCAGGCTCGCGGAGGGCGCCGCCGTGCCGCCGAGCCGGGCGCTCGCCGAGGAGCTGGGCTGCTCCCGCTGGGTCGTGACGGAGGCGTACGGGCAGCTCGTCGCGGAGGGCTACCTCGCCGCCCGGACGGGTTCCGCCACCCGCGTCTCGTGGTCACCGGACACCGCACCGCCGCGGCCCCGCGCCCGGCCCGTACCGGCGCCGCCACCGGTCCGGTACGACCTCGCGCCCGGCCTGCCCGACCTGCGGGCGTTCCCGCGCCGCCGCTGGGCGGAGGCCGTCCGGGCGGTCACCGGCTCGGCCGTCCACTACGACCTCGGCCTGCCCGACCCCGCCGGGCACCCGGACCTGCGTACCACCGTCGCGCAGTATGTGCGGCGCTCACGCGGCGCGGACGCCCACGCCGCGGCCGTGACCGTGTGCGCGGGAGTCACCGACGGCCTGGTCCGCACCTGCCGGGCGCTGCGCGCCCAGGGGATCACCGACCTGGCCGTGGAACACCCCGGCTGGGAGCGGCTGCGCACCGCCGCGGCCAGCACCGGCCTGCGCCCGCACCCGGTGCCCGTGGACCACGACGGCCTCCGCGTCGACGCCCTCGCCCGCACCCCGGCCCGGGCCGTCGTCGTCGGCGCTGCGCACCAGTTCCCCACCGGCACGGTGCTGTCCCCGGCCCGCCGGGCCCGGCTGGTGCGCTGGGCCCGCGAGGTGGACGGCTACGTCATCGAGGACGACTACGACGCCGAGTTCCGCTACGACCGCCACCCGGTCGCCGTCATGCAGGGCATGGATCCCGGCCGGGTCTTTCTCCTCGGCACGGTCAGCAAGACGCTGTCCCCGGCCCTCGGTCTGGGCTGGCTGGTCGCGCCCACCGCGCTGACCCCGGCGCTCCGCGCGGCGAACCCCGTGGCCGCCGCGCCCCCGGTCCTCGACCAGCTCGCCCTCGCCACCTTCATCGACCGCGGCTGGTACGACGCCCACCTGCGCGCGGCCCGCCGCCGCTTCCGTACCCGCCGCGACATGCTGATCCGCACGCTCGTCACCCAGCTGCCGGAGGCCCGCGTCTCCGGCACGGCCGCCGGGCTGCACATCCTGCTGCACCTGCCGGACGGCACCGAGGTGCGGGAAGCGGTCCGCACCGCGGCCGCCGCCGGGCTGCGCGTGGCGGACCTGGACGACTACCGCGTGGAGGATGCGGCGGACCGCGCGCTCGTCCTCGGATACGGCAACATCAGCGATACGGAGATCCCGGCGGCCGTAGCGCTCCTGCGCGAAGCGCTGGCGGCGTAGCGCCGTCGACGGCTCCTCAACCGTGCGCTCTAGCATCTGCGGAGAGATCACTGCTACGTGGTCATGCCAAACAGAACAGAGAGAGCAACGCGCATGCACAAGTCCATACGCCGGGCCCTGATCGCCGCCCCCCTTTCCGCCGCCGCTTCCCTCGGCCTCGTCCTGACGATCGGCGCGGGCACGAGCTGGGCCGACACGAGCCAGCGGTACGCCCAGGGCTCCCTGTCGTACAACTCCTTCACCGACACCATCACGGTCAAGGACCTGAAGGCGGACGGCCGCACCTTCGCCGTCAGCCTCTTCGGTCCCGCCTCGGACAACGTCCGCGTGTGCAAGGTGGGCGGCAAGGGCAAGTCCAAGACCTGCGACTTCAACTTCAACAGCGGTCGGCTGAACGTCCTGGTCTTCAGCGAGCGGGGCAGCCAGCACTGGGACATCGACAAGTTCCACATGGACGCCTGACCCACGGCCCCACAGCCCCGGGCCGTCGCGGCGGCCCGGGGCCCGGCGGCCCGGGGGCGTCACCCGAGGGGCGCGTGTTCGCCGTACGCCCGCTCGCGGAAGGCGAGGATCGCCTGTGCGACCTCGTCGAGATGCGTTTCCAGGAGGAAATGCCCGCCGTCGAGGAGCAGGATCTCGGCATCGGGCGCGTCACGGCGGAACGCCTCCGCCCCCGCGGGACCGAAGATCTCGTCGTTACGGCCCCAGACCGCGAGAACCGGAACGCGGCGGGAGCGCAGCCAGTCCTGCACGGCCGGGTACAGGTCGCGGTTGGTGGCGTAGTCGCCGAACAGGGCGAGCTGCGCACGGTCCACACCCGGACGGGCCAGCAGGGCCAGGTCGTGCTCCCAGGCATCGGGGTCGACCAGGGTGCGGTCGGCCACCCCGTGGGTGTACTGCCACTCGACGGCCTCGCGCCCGAGGGCGGGCCGCAGTCGCTCCTCGTTCTCGGCGCTTCGATCGGCTCCGTAGGCCCAGATCGGCGCCCAGAATTCGGGTACGAACCCTTCCTCGTAGGCGTTGCCGTTCTGCGAGACGACCGCGACCACGGCATCCGGATCCGCCAGCGCGAGTCGCCAGCCGATGGGCGCCCCGTAGTCCTGGACGTAGATCGCGTAGCGGTCGACGTCGATCGTGGCCAGAAAGCGGCGGGTGACCTCGGCGAGCGCGTCGAACGTATAGGGGAACTCCCCGACCCTCGGCGCCGACGACCTCCCGAAGCCGATGTGGTCGGGCGCGATCACCCGGTAGGGCCCGGCGAGGGCCGGGATGAAGTGACGGAACATGTGCGAGCTGGTCGGGTACCCGTGCAGCAGCACCAGCACGGGAGCATCCGCCGGACCGGCCTCCCGGTAGAAGACCGTCAGCCCGTCGACCTCGACGGTGCGGTGATGAACGGCGACCATGGCAATAACCCCTTAAATGAATTTAACTGGTTAGGCTATGGTGAGTGTTCGTGGCCTGGGGTGTGTTTGTCAAGGAGGAGCCGGGATGGTCGAGGGTGAGGAGCTGCTGCTCGCGGTGCTCAACAGCGCTCCGGTGATCGACGGCACGCCCACGGACGCGCTGGAGCGGCCAGACGAAGCGTCGCGCTGGCTCCGCGCACTGGGAGGGCTCGGAACGGCAGCCGAGCGCGAGGCGGTGCGCGCCGTGCGCGACACCCTGCACCGGCTGATCCGCGGGGCCACCACCGACCTGGATGCCCTCGACGCCGTCCTGCGACAGACCTGCTCGCGCCCCACGGCCACGAACGAGGGCGTTCAGTGGCAGCTCGAAGCCGCGCCCGATCAAAAACTGGCCGCCCGCGTCGTCCTCGCGTGGTCGACGGTCCGTGAAGAGCTACCGGGACGCCTGCGGCCATGCGCGAACGAGGCATGCAATCTGTTCCTGGTCGACCACAGCCGCCCCGGTACGGCCCGCTGGTGCTCCATGGCTACCTGCGGCAACCGAATAAAGGCCCGCAACCACGCCCGAAGGCAACGCACCGGCGCCCCGGTCCTCCCGGCCGATCCGAGCTGACCCCGGCCCCGGCTGCGGCCGACGGAGCGCCGACCTCAGTACCGCTCCCGCCCGCCGGGATACCGCACCGTCCTTCGGCACTCGGGCGCGTCCGCTCCCGCAGGCTCCGGGCCGAGCGCGAAGCACAGGCCCGCATGGAGCTGTTCCGACTCGTCCAGCGTCAGCACCAGCGGGGCGAGGGCCACGGACTCACCCCGCCGGACGACCCGAAGCGTCAGCGAGAGCTGGTTCCCCTCGCGACGTACCCGCAGCCCCACCGGAGCGGCCTCGATGCTCCACTCGGGCTGAGCACGACGGTCCGGGTTCATCCGCACACCCCCTTCTCCTCCTGCACGGGAAGCCGCCGCCCACGGCTCTCCGCGACCCGGAGCGCGTCGTACAGCGCCTCGACCAGTCGATTCGACAGAAAGCGAAGCTCTCCGGCCTCCGCCTTGGGATTGCCGAGCATTTCGCGAGCGTGGCCCAGGAGTTCAGCACCCATGCGGAGCTGCACCGCTTCCATCTCGTCGGCGAGCCGCGACAGATAGCCCTTGCCGTCCTCATCGGCGACGAGATAGCACGGCTTGCCCGCCTCCCCGTTCCACGGCAGCAGGCGCGGTTGCGTGCTCACCGGACCACCACCATCCCGTGTGGAGCGCACAGCAACTCCACGCGAGGCGGGCCGGATGCCGGACGCTCGACCGGAAGCCGTAGCGTTGGAGTATCGCCGCAGGTGGCCGGGGGGTTCGGCTCGCCTCTTCCTTGCCTCGCCAAACCGGACCGTAAGGCTTTCGCCACCCGTTCGAAGATCCTGCCGATACAGTTCCGCATGTCGACCTGCTTTCCTCAGGTTTGGCCATGCCCCGGGGTGCCGCACGCGCCGCCGGGGTCTTTCCGTTCGTCACAGTCAACGACTGCCGCGAACCGGAGGGCAGTGTTCACGAGGGGGTTCACCTGCACACGGATGGGTTCGTGGAGTAGGCAAAGGGGGTTCGTGCGTGAACCCCCGGGTCTAAACTGCTGTGATCTGCACCACCTAGCGCGGCGTCAGGACGACAGCACAGATGAGCAGAGAGCCGAACCACCGGTTGGCCGCATTGATGGCCGAAGCCGGAGTGTCGAACAAGGGTCTCGCCCGGCGAGTGCGTGATGTGGGCCAGCGGCACGGCGCGGACATCAGGACAAGCCACGTTGCCGTTCAGCGTTGGCTGCAAGGTGGTGGCATCCAGCCTCAGACGGCTGCATTCGTGGCGGAAGCGCTGAGCGGGAAGTTGTGTCGCAAGCTCACGCTGTCAGATCTGGGTTTCGTGGAAGCGTCGCCGGAGGTGTCGATGATCGGCACCGGTTACGACGCGTCCCTCTCCGAAACCTTGACGATGTTGCTCGGCATCGCCCAGTTCGCCCCGGACGACAGGCAAACGGACACCATCCTGTTATCGGAGAGCGAGGTCAATTCGGCCGCATTCACTTGGTTGGTCTCGCGCCCTGATGACTTGATCAGCGACTCCGCGGCTACGCGGCGCGTCGGCGTGACGGACGTAGCCGCGATGCGCACTGTCGCCGACACCTTCACCCAACTTGACTTCCTGTACGGCGGGGGCCACGGGCATGCAACCCTTCGGCACTATTTCCAGCACGAAGTCATTCCGCTGCTCAAAGGGAGTTTCACCCCCGACGTCGGCAGGGCGTTGTTCGGTGCGGCAGCAGAGACACTGTCGGTGTTGGGGTGGAGCGCTTACGACAGCGGGCACCACACCGTGGCGAACAGGTACTTGCTCTCGGCCCTCCGACTGGCCCAAGCCGCCGGCGACCGGATGCTGGGCGCATGCGTGCTCGCCAACCTGAGTCACCAAGCCAACTACCTGGGGCAGGCGTTCCGCGCCGTGCAACTCGCCCGTGCCTCCGTCGAAGGTGGAAAGGGAGGTTCCACACCACGCGGCATGGC
Organism: Streptomyces sp. NPDC021115; assembly: GCF_044333065.1. Taxonomy (NCBI): domain Bacteria; kingdom Bacillati; phylum Actinomycetota; class Actinomycetes; order Kitasatosporales; family Streptomycetaceae; genus Streptomyces; species Streptomyces sp. NPDC021115. Next base: position 881,363 of record NZ_JBIRQF010000001.1, on the reverse strand, counting down.
GCTGTTCCTCGCCCATGAGGCGCGAGCACTGTCAACGGCCCAGGACTACACAGGTGCCGTCCGGGCTATGAACGAGGCGGAGAAGTGCTTTGAGCGAGTGGGCACCGCCGACGATCCCAAGTGGCTCTCCTACATGGATGAAGCGGAGCTTGTCGGCGAGTTCTGTCACTGCTTCCGCGACCTCAAGCGCGGTTCCGAAGCCGTACGCTTCGCCGAGCGTGCCGTAGCACTCACCGACCCCAAGTACGCACGCACCTTGGCTTTCGTGCGTATGGTCCTGGCCCAGAGCCAACTGCTCAATGGCGAGCCTGAGGAAGCGGCCACTACGGCAGTGCAGGCTGTGGAGGCCGCCGAGGCGCTTCAGTCCGTACGGTTCCAACGCTACGTCGAGAACTTCCAGCGTGAGATCTCTCCGTATGCGGGAAGCCCGGTCGTTGAACAGTTCAACGAGCGAGCTCGGGAAGCGATGGTCCGCACCGGCGCCGAATGAACCCCGTCAGCCCGGCTGCCAATCACGGGGAGCGTCGTCGTCGCGCAGGGAAGCGATACGCCGAGCGTACTCCTCTGCCACGTCCGTGTTTTCGTTGACATTCTGCATGAGCCATGTGGTCATCTTGAACTCTTGGATCGCTCGCAGGGTCGCAAACCCTGGCCACTGTCGTAGATCCCAGCCGTACGCCTCGACAAAGGCCCCGTAATCAGCGTCACTTGCCCAGCCCATGCTGTCGTACTCTGTCGCTGTGACCATCAGATCCCATTCCGGATGATCGCAGCAGAAGTTCTCGAAGTCGATCAGGACGGCGTTCCCGTTCTGGTCGACCATGAGATTGTCCCCGTGTGCGTCTCCATGTACGGGCCCTCTGGGTAGCTCAAAATGGAGACCGGCAAGCCGCTCACGCAATTCCGTGCTCCTCTTGCGCAGGAACGTACGGTCATCATCCGGGATGCCGGGTACCTTTTCGATGCGCAGATCGGAGCGGCCGAAGGCGTCGAATCTGGGAAGGCTGAGATGCATCGGCGGGCGCAACGAGTGGAGTTCACGAAGAACCGCACCCAACTCGCCGTAGGTTGCCTTGCGTTCCGACTCCTGAATTAAGTGCCAGAAGGTCACCGGGCAGTCATCCACGACCAGTGGCTGTTCCAGATCCTCCACGACACGTGCGGCAGGAAACCCTTCCCGCGCCAGCCAGCGCGACACCTCGACCTCGTTCCGCACGGAGGGCAGATAGTCCGCTGTCCGGGCCACCCGCACGATCACGGGGCGCAATGCCAGTCGGAAGAGCGCGTTCTCGCCGAAGCGGATCAGCTTCGCGCCTGCACTCTCGAGTCGCACTCGTCGGCATGCAGCAGCCATCACCTGGGCAGCTCCCGCCGACGTGAACCCTTCCGCTGTCCCCGGCGCACTGCCAGACGGCATGCCCGCACCCACCCTCTCCGATCGCGACGACCCGCGCACCGCCCAGACGCACAGCAGCGTGCAGTTGACATCGTCAGGACCGTACCCAGGGCCGGGCGACCGGCACGAGGTGTGAGCGTGACGATCAACGCCCCCGTTCAGCGCATCGCCTTCGAGAAGAGCAGGTGTCAGCTCTCGGCACTTACCGCGGCGCGAGGCCGAGCGCGGCGTGCGTATCGTCCAGGATCTTGCCCAGGGCGGACGCGGCGCGTCGGGCCTGCGCTGCATCACCGGTCTCCGCGAGGTCTTCCCAATGACGGAACTTCTTCGCAAGGCTCGGCTGCCGCTGAATGTGGACGTAGACGGCCCACTGGGCGATGAACCGCTGGAGCGGGGAAAGGTCGGAAGCCTGGCGGGACTGGTCGGCGGCCTGATCCAGCTCCCGGGTGAAGGCAGGCAGAGCGGCGGGGGTGATCTGCGCGACGGCCTGGCGGAGGGCCATGACGGTAGCGAGCGGCTGAGGGATGAGTGGCTGCCCGGCGGCGGAGGTGGTCATTGTTGCTCCTAGGGGCGAGATTCCCTGGGAGCAGCCTATCGAGTGCGGACCGGACCACATCGCCCGAACATCAGCGAGCGACGCCCGGGATGAGAGCGACGAGGCCAGACAGGAAGCTGCCTACACCGGCCAGCGTGACGATGGTCGCCTTGCCGTCCGTGAACAGTCCTGAGCAGAATTCCCGGAGGCGTCGGCGAACGATGAGCATCTTGAGCTTCTCCCATCGGTGCTGCCGGATGTGACAGCCCAGCAGCAGCCCCGATGCGTTGTTGCGACAGCCATCCGCGCGCCCCCGTACTGGAGCGCCACAGGTGACGGGTGCTTGAAAGAAGCACCACGCCGCCGTGGCAGCGGAGAGGGCGACAACGACTGCCGGTCCGGCAGCGTTGTTGATCCATGCAGCGATCAACAACGCTCCGGCCAACACGCCCCACCACTGTCCAAGTCCACCGAGCGCAGCTGTCCCCCGAGTACTCATGAAGTGGAAGATCCCGCTCGATGGTCACCGTCATGCGTTTCTGGGGTGTACATGGCCGGATGTTGCCCCACAGGGGCTGAGGATGGCCGCTTGACGCCTTGCTGATCTGAACGACAGGCAGTCCACACAACCGTCGGCCTTGCACGGGTGAGCAGGTCAAGCGGCGTGCGGCACAAACGAGACACGGGTCTCTTCCGTGTCGATCGACACGTCCAGCGCGGCATCCAGTGCCTTGGCCAAGGCGCGCAGGAGTGGGAGGGCGGGGGCGATGCCGCCGCCTTCGAGGCGGTCGATCTCGTCCACGGTCAGGCCGGTTCGCTCGGCGAGCAGGGCTTGGCTGATGCCCAGGGCCGTACGGCGGTCGTAGACGGCCTGGCCAAGCGCGATGGCGGCGCCCGCCTCGACGTACGCCGGATCGACTCGGTGCTCCTCGGGGACCGTCCGTGAGGTGTGGGAACCCCTGCTCACGGTGACTCCTCCAACGTCCGGTGGCGGTCATCCGACTGGCTGACCGCAGTGGGTCAGGTGCCCAAGCTGTGATACATGACGTGCAGCCCGACCGGACCCAGCGCCGGATGGCGAAACGCGCCCGGGACGGTCCCGATGATGGTGAACCCGAGGCGCTCGTACAGCCGGACAGCAGGCGTGTTCGAAGCCGCGACGGCGTTGAACTGCACACCGGCGAAGCCGGAGGTCGAGGCCCAGTTGAGCAGATACTCGCCCAGCGCTTGACCGACACCTCGGCCGCGCGCCTCGGACACCACCATGAAGTTGCCGCTGGCGATGTGGGAGCCGGGGCCGGGCCGGTTGGGGTACATGTTCGAGGTGCCGAGCACGCGTTGGCCCTCGACGGCCACCACGACATGTCCCGGCGGCGGGACCACCCACATGTCGTGCGCCTGCACCTCGGTCTGGAGGGGGTCGTAGCAGAAGGTGTCCGCCTTGCGGACGATCTCCTCGATGATCGGCCAGACTTGCGGCCAGTCACGCTCCTCGAACGCCCGAATTTTCATCTGGCATACGTTAGCGACGGCGTTCAGTCCTTTCGACCGGATATTTGCGCGGTGAATCAGCGGGTGCCCAGCACCAGTGGCGTTCACCGCGGCGGGAGGCCGAGTACGGGTGAAGATCTACTTTCGATGCGCGCCCTGACCAACTCTCAGGATGCGTCTCGGTAGCGGGTGGCAAGGGCGGCGGCGCGGTTGCGCAGGGAGGTGCGCAACGACGCCGGGGTCAAGGCTTCCGCGTCCGTGCTGAGCTGCCACAGCGCCCACTCGGCGTGTCGTAAATCTTGGAACGTCACTTCCAGCCGCAGCCAGCCGTCTGCGTCGGGTTCTGTGGCGCGGACGGCTACCGCGGTGCTCAGCAGATCCTCCCGCCGCTCCGGGTTCACCCGTATCAGCACGGCGATATGGTCGCTGGACAGAAACTGCGCGCAGCGTTCCCGCCAGACCCGGTCCAGATCAACCCGGTCTGGTCGCTGTGCCGGTTCGGGGAGTTCCTCGGCGGCCAACACCCGCGACAGCCGGTAGGTGCGGTCCGCGCCAGATCTCGTGGCTAGCAAGTAGCCCCGGTCGCGTACGGTGACCAGGCCGATCGGGTCCACCGCGCGCCACTGTGGTGTCTGGTCCGTGGCCGCGTAGTGGATGCGCAGTTTGTGTCCCGCGAGCACCGCGCGCCGGATCTCGATCATTGTCGTGTCGGGCACCTCCTCAGTGACCAGCCGGCGTGAGAGCAGGTCGGTGTCCGGCTCGACGAGAAATCGCTGGGCCGCGTCGCTTGCGGCGGCCCGATGACATTCGGGCAGCGCGTCAACCGCCTTGCGCATGGCCGAAGCGAGCGCCGAGCCGAGGCCGAATACCTGCTCGCCGCGCCCCGATCCGACGGTCAGCAAGGCAAGGGCCTCATCGAGGTTCAGCCCTGTGAGCTCGGTCCGGAAACCGGGCATCAACGCGAACCCGCCGTGTCGGCCGCGTTCGGCGTAGACCGGGACGCCGGCTGCGGAGAGCGCTTCGATGTCGCGCAGCACGGTACGGGTGGAGACCTCCAACTCGCGGGCCAGCGTGTCCGCGGTCAGCCGACCGCGCTGACGCAGCAGCAGCACCAGCGAGACCAGCCGATCGGCGCGCATACGAGAACCTTATCGAATACATGACCAAGGATGTCGTGATTTGTTGCGAGGCTCGTGAGCACCGACGTCGACGATGGCGGCTACCGCGCCGAGGGACGTACGGACATCCAATGAATCGAACGGAGCTGATGTGGCAGTGGAACGTACGGCAGTCAACCCGGTGACGTGGTCGGTGGAGATGGGGTTCAACCAGGGTGAGATCGTCTCCGGGCACACCCGGACCCTGTACTGCTCCGGACAGACCGCGATGAGCGGCGACGGCAAGCCACAGCATGAAGGTGACATGGCCGCACAGTTGGCGCTGAGTCTCGACAACCTGGAGGCGGTGCTCGGCGAGGCCGACATGTCCCTCGCGAACCTCGTCCGGCTCAACGTCTACACCACCGACGTCGATCTGCTGTTCCCGCACTACGGCGTGCTGGCGTCGCGGTTGGGCGCCGCCGGGGTGGCACCGACCACCACGATGCTCGGGGTGACACGGCTGGCGATCCCCGGCCAGATGGTCGAGCTTGAGGGGACCGCCGTCGCGTGATGTGACGCGTCACATCGGTCCGGCAGGCGCTCGATGCGAGTCGGGAGCGGTCCGGGGCACCGGTTCGAGGCGTACTCGTCCCTCAGCGAGACAGCGGTCGAGCTCGGGCGGTCGGTAGGACGCGTCCTCGTCGTGGCGTACGCGAGCGGATTCCGAGAGGTACTCGCACCCGTCGGCACGACCCGACGTGTCCGCGGCCTGGCCGATGGGCCGGTGCCACGGTCGGTCCATGAGGTAGAGGCCGGTGCGTGAGTCGTGCATCGTGCCCATGATGTCGGGCCGTACCTGGAAGCCCATGGCGCGCGGCTTGGTCTCGCTGAGGACCTCGGGGTCGAACTCCAGCCCGTGGCGGCGAGCCTGGTGGACCATCCACAGCAGGGTGATGTCGGACAGGGCCGTCTCGCTGTAGCCGCCGCCGACATCGCTGTGCACTCCGGCGAACCACACCTGCTTCACTTCTTGGCCGTTGTCGGCGGCGCCGGGTTGCTGGTGCCACAGCGTCGGGATGAACGGTGTGCGCTGCTCGTCGATGGCCAGTGCGTGGAAGGCGGCCTTCACCCAGCTGCTCAGTTCGGTGTCGTGGAATCCCCACCGGCGGTTGACCGAGGCCACGACCGGCTTGAGCAACCGGGGACCCGGAACCGGGATGCCGAGGGTACCGACCGTGTCCCACACTCCGATGAAGCGGATCTCCGTCTCGTACGCGTACGCCTGGCGGAACAGGGTGGCGGCCGTGCCGGACGGCTTCTCGATCCGGTCGCGGTACAGGGCCCACGCCTCCTTGATCCGGTGGGCGTTCTCCCGGCGCAGGATGCCGGAGTTGCGCACCAGACCGGCGAGGCTGCGGGCGGTGAAGGCCCCCCGGCTGAATCCGAACAGGTACAGATGGTCACCGGGCTCGTAGGCGTCGACGAGGAAGCGGTAGGCGTCCAGGACGTTGCTGGACAACCCCATGCCGAACGCGCCGCCGCGCAGGCGATCCCACCGGCGTGTGCCGACACCGCGACCGTAGTACACGCGCTGCTCAACGCCGTCCGCCCGCGGTCGGACGGCCAGGGCGACCTTGGTGACGTTCGTCTTGTTGGGCTGGTCGGCAAGGTCCCACGTGCCGTCACAGCAGAGGACCAGATTCTTGGCCATGGCAGCTCCCTCCGGGGAGGAACAGCGACCGCACATCCAGGCCTAACGGCCGACAGACGTGCTCCCATGGTCGCACCGCTCCGCCGACCTCGCCATTCGCCGCAGCCGACCCTCGACCTCCGGCGTCAGCCGTCCGCCGGGGCCAGGTACTGCTGGTGGCAGCGGTTGGCCGGGCCTGCGCGGGTTCCTCGGCTCGTGCCCGGTTGGAGGCGAAGCGGTAGGAGTCGGTGTCGGTCTCGATGATGGTGCCGTTGACTGTCGGACGGCCGATGACTGTAACAGGCACGTATCAGGGGCACATGGCGCGCAACTGCCCAGCTGTGCGAGGGGGTCTGAGTGGACATGATCATTCAACGACGCTCTCTCCGACGCGCCGTTCTGTGGGGGGTGGCTCCGGCTGCCGCGCTTGCCGTGGGAGTCGCGGCGGTTGCCAGCGGCGCGCACCACTCGTCTCCCGACGGTGCGCAGCAGGCCGCCGCCCACAGTGCGGGGCCGAAGACCGCAGACAAGGCGGCCGGCAGCGAAGGCAAGGGCGCGGGTGGGGAGTTGACGGCGCGCAGCGCTGCCCGGCGGCCCGGGCACGGACATGGGCACCGCCATAGGCCCGGGCAGAACCGGCCGCCCGCGCAGAACCTTCCCCGCGTGCACCACGTGTCGCTCTCGATCTCGCCGCAGGGCGACGGGGCCCAGGGCAACGTCCAGTTCGCCAGCAGCTACCAGCAGGCGATCGACGGACTGCGTCAGGAGACCGGGCCCGTCTTCCGCAACTACGTACGCACCACCCAGCCGGACAACGACGATCTGATCCGCCTGCGGGTCTACCGGGACGGGAGCCAGCCCGTCGATCTCTTCTTCACCGCCGAGAACCTCTACCTGCACGCCTGGGCCACCTACAACAATGGCGACGACCCGGAGCAGGGCACGCTCTTCGAATTCGGGGACGGCCACATCGGGCCCAGCCTGGGCTGGAACCCCCGCCACGTCGTGCACACCGGACTGCCCGGCGGCTACGACGGGCTGGAGCAAACCGTGGCCTACCGCGACCCCGGCAACCCCGGCAACCCCAACCGCCGCAACATCGAATACGGACGCCCCAGCCTCTGGCGCGCCTTCTCCGACCTGGACAACGCCGACGGCCGCTACCGGATGAACCGGCTCGGCGCCCCCAACCCGACGGCCGGCGCCCCCACCCGGAGCGAACTGGCGCGCAGCCTGATCACCGTCATCACCGCGACCGCCGAAGCCGCCCGCATCCGGCCCATCGCATCCGACATCACCAACGCCTTGCACTACGGCCGGCCGACCACGATGAACGACACGAACGTGGCACTGGTCAACAACTGGGATCCGGTGTCCCAGTGGATATTCAACGTCAACCAGGACCCCGACGCACAGCCCTCGGACCGCATCAGCTCCATTATCCGCCAGCACCTGCACAGCTTCCAGGACGGCCAGGGCTACCTCGCGGTGGTCCACAAGCAGAGCAGCCCCAAGTAGCTCACCTTGCCGGAACGGGGCCGACCGCCGCACAGTTGGCCCCGTTCCTTCTGCGAGCGTGCCCGAATCATGCGCCTTTTGCGCGCTTCGATCCGCCAGGGGAGCGGCCCGTCCAGTTCCTGCGGCGCCCCTCAGGCGTCTTCGCCCCGCTCAGTCCCAATGATCCCGACGGGGCAGCTCACGCCGGTCCCGCCGATGCCGCAGTAGCCTGCGGGGTTCTTGTCCAGGTACTGCTGGTGGTACGGCTCGGCCGGGTAGAAGGGGCCGGCGGGGAGGATTTCGGTGGCGATCTCGCCGTAGCCGGAGCCGGTCAGGACGGACTGGTAGGCGGCGCGGGAGGACTCGGCTTCGGACTGCTGCTCGGGGGAGTGGGTGTAGACGGCCGAGCGGTACTGGGTGCCGACGTCGTTGCCCTGGCGGAAGTGCTGGGTGGGGTCGTGGGACTCCCAGAAGAGCTTCAGGAGGGCGCCGTACGAGGTGACCGCGGGGTCGAAGACGACGCGGACGGCCTCGGTGTGGGCGGTGAGGCCGCTGCACACCTCCTCGTAGGTGGGGTTCTCGGTGTGGCCGCCCTGGTAGCCGACCAGGGTGGTCCAGACGCCGGGGGCCTGCCAGAAGACGCGCTCCGCGCCCCAGAAGCAGCCGAGACCGAAGTCGGCGACGGCCAGGCCCTGCGGGTACGGGCCGGTGAGGGGGGTGCCGAGGACGGTGTGGCGGTCGGGGACGGTGTAGCCCGGTTGGGGGCGGCCCTTCAGTGCCTCCTCGGGGGTGGGGAGGTGGTTTTCGCGGCGGCTGAACAGCATCAGGGCTCCTTCAGGCGGTACGGCGGCTGTTCCGTACAACGGGCGCGGGCGGCGGCGAATTCCGCGGCGCCCCTCACTTCGGCAGGGTCGCCGGGGAGCCGCCCCGGCCTTCCCAGCCCGCGACGGCCAGCGCCCGGTAGACGGCGTAGTCGGCCGCCGGGTCCGCCCCGTACGACCAGGGCACCGCGCCCACGTGGCCGTCCACGTGGCGCAGCTGCTCCATGGCGTCCGCGTACCGCTCGGAGCGGACCAGGAACCAGATCAGCAGGTGGCGGACGTGGGGGAGGACCGGGTGGTCGGCCGGGGCCTGGCGGACGGCGTACAGGGCGCCCTCGACCGCCTTGGTGATCACGTCGCTCTGGTAGAGGCTGCGGACGAGGTTGGCCTCCGGCAGGTGCTCGAAGACGCCGAAGAGGGGGAGGGCGGGGAGGAGGCTCTTGGCGGGGGCCGCCGCGGCGGCGGCGTGGGTGAAGGTGTCGGCGCGGTCCTGGGAGCCGTGCCACTTCTCGCACCAGTAGTGGAGGGCGGCGAGGTGGGCGCCCATGTGGTGCGGGGCGCGGTCGGTGACCTTCGTCCACAGCTCCTCGAAGTCGGCCTGCCGGTAGGGGAGTCCGCGGGCGACGCCGAGTTCGACGATGTACGGAACGGGGTCCTCCGGGGCCAGCCGGGCCGCCTCGTGGCAGACGTCCCTGGCCTCCTCCAGGATCATCCGGAAGTCCTGTGACGACGGGTCGCGCAGCGCCTGCCGGACCAGGAACTCCGCCTGCACGGCGGCCGCGCCCGGGTCCTCGGGGGCGGCGGCGCGCCAGGTGCGCAGCCACATCCCGCCCTGGCCGGGGGCCTGGGCGAGGGCGAAGGCGGCGGCTCCGGCGAGGGTCTGGACGCGCTGCCAGCGCAGTTCGGAGGTCGCTTCGGTGAGCGCGAGCAGCCGGGAGGCGGGCTGCCAGTCCTGGCTCGACTGGACCTCCTCCAGCGCCTCGATGAGCTGCGGGTCCGGGCCCGGCAGCCGTACGTCGAGCTGTTCGCGCGGTACGAAGCCGTACTCGCCCGGGTCCGTGGCGCGCATCGCGCCCCGCAAGGTCTCGCGGCCCCCGCGCCTCCGCCGCAGCGCGGGCAGCACGATCAGCCCGCCGATCATGACGACGGCGATGAGGAAGATCAGAAGCTCCATGAGGTGTCCCCGTGTGAAGTCCCGTGACGGCTTGTGGTCCAGCCTATGCGTCCCGGCGGCGGTTGAATCCTGGACCGCGGCGTCGCGCGTTACGCTCGGGCCCATGACCGACCAGCACCCCCACAGCTTCGAGACGCTCGCCATCCACGCGGGCCAGGAGGCGGACCCGCTCACCGGCGCCGTCGTTCCGCCGATCTACCAGGTCTCCACCTACAAGCAGGACGGGGTGGGGGGCCTGCGCGGCGGCTATGAGTACAGCCGCTCCGCCAACCCCACCCGCACCGCGCTGGAGGAGAACCTGGCGGCCCTGGAGGGCGGCCGCCGCGGGCTCGCGTTCGCCTCCGGCCTCGCCGCCGAGGACTGCCTGCTGCGTACGCTGCTGGTGCCGGGCGACCACGTGGTCATCCCGGACGACGCGTACGGCGGCACGTTCCGCCTGTTCTCCAAGGTCGTCGAGCGCTGGGGCGTGGAGTGGTCGGTCGCCGACACCTCCGACCCGGCGGCGGTACGGGCCGCGCTGCGCCCCCGTACGAAGGTGATCTGGGTCGAGACGCCGAGCAACCCGCTGCTGGGCATCACCGACATCGCCGTCCTCGCCGACATCGCGCGTAACGCCGGGGCCCGGCTGGTCGTGGACAACACCTTCGCGAGCCCCTACCTCCAGCAGCCGCTGGCACTCGGCGCGGACGTCGTGGTGCACTCCACCACCAAGTACATGGGCGGCCACTCGGACGTCGTCGGCGGCGCGCTGATCGTCTCCGACCCGGCCCTCGGCGACGAACTCGCCTTCCACCAGAACGCGATGGGCGCCGTCGCCGCTCCCTTCGACTCCTGGCTGGTGCTGCGCGGCATCAAGACGCTCGGCGTACGGATGGACCGGCACAGCGCGAACGCGACGCGCGTCGCGGAACTGCTCACCGCCCACCCCAAGGTGACCGAGGTCTTCTACCCGGGGCTGCCCGAGCACGCGGGCCACGAGATCGCCGCCAAGCAGATGCGCGCCTTCGGCGGCATGGTGTCGTTCCGGGTCACCGGCGGCGAGGAGGCGGCGGTCGAGGTCTGCAACCGGGCCCGGCTGTTCACGCTCGGCGAGTCGCTGGGCGGCGTCGAGTCGCTGATCGAGCACCCGGGGCGGATGACCCACGCCTCGGCGGCCGGTTCGGCGCTGGAGGTCCCGGCGGATCTCGTACGGCTGTCGGTGGGCATCGAGTCCATCGACGACCTGCTGGGGGATCTCACCCAGGCCCTCGCCTGAGCCCCGTCCCCGTGGTCACCACCCCTCCAGCGGAGGGGTGGTGTCGGTGGGCGGCCCCGCCCACGGGTGGACGACCGCCGCCCACACGGCGAACGCGAGGACCGCGGCGAGCAGCACCGCCCAGCCGACGGTCCGCGCCGCCCGGCGGCGGCGCAGCAGCCGCCGCCCGCGCCCGGCGGCCCGCCCGGCCAGATCCGGCGGCAGCACCGGGTGCGGCCCTTCCAGCATCCGCCGGACCTGGTCCTCCTTGCGGTCGGGGAAGCTCATCGCGCCGCCACCGGGGGCGGGCCGGGGGTGCCGGAAGCGCCGGAGGTATCGGAACCGCCGGTGGTGCCGGAAGCGCCGGGGCGCGCGGGGGCGGCCCGCGCGCCGGTACGGGGCGGGGCGGCGCGCATCAGCGTCACCGCGCGCGTGCAGATGGCCCGTACGCGCTCGACCGGCAGCCCGAGCGTGGCCGCCGCCTGCTCCTCCGCGACCCCCTCGTACAGCCGCAGCACCAGCACCAGCCGCTCGCGCGGGGTGAGCCGGTCCAGCACGCCGCCGCGCGGGCGCCGGTAGCGGCGGGCCCGGTGGGCGAAGAGGGCGGCCAGCTCCTGGCGGGTGCGGTCGTACGGATCTTCGCCGCGCAACCGCTCCCAGCGGGCGTAGGTGCGCGCGAGCGCGGCGGTCAGCAGCTGCTGCGCGGCGTCGGTGCGGGCCTCGGCCGCCCCCGTCGGTTCCCCGTGAGCAATGTGGCCGCGTGCAACAACCTGCCACCCGCGCCCGCGACGAATGCCTCGAATTCCCGGGCCCGGCGGCTCTCCCGTGCTGCCCGCCGCTCTCGCACCGCGCCGCCCTCCGCCTTCGTCCCTCAAGGACACGGCAGGCACGGGCGCCCGGTCAAGGGTTCGGGCGGCAGGTCGTCAGGAGGCCGGTGCCGCCGCCTGCGGCACCGCGCCGTGCGCGGCGGACAGGGCGACGTTGAAGCGGGTGAGCAGATCGCAGAACAGATCGCGCTCCTCCACCGTCCAGCCGTCCGTGACCTGCGCCATCAGCTCGCGCCGCGAGGAGCGCACCTCCTCCAGCCGGGCCTTGCCGCGCGGGGAGAGCTGGAGGACGACGGCACGGCCGTCCTCGGGGTGCGAGGTGCGCTTGACCAGGCCGGAGTCGACCAGCGGGGCGACCTGCCGGGTCACGGTGGACGAGTCGATGCCCATGCCCCCGGCGAGGGCCTTGACCCCCATGGGACCTTCCTGGTCGAGCCGGTTGAGCAGCAGATAGGCGGCGCGGTCCATCGAGTTGCGGGCCTGTCCGACGCCGCCGAGCCGGGTCTGCTCCGCGCGCCGGGCGAAGACCGCGACCTGGTGCTGGAGTGACTCCAGTACGCCTGTGTCGAGTTGAGTCGTCATGTCCGATTGGATGGGCATGGCCTAGGGCTCACTTCATGCGGTGGTCTGTGGGATGTGGCACAGAGTACGCGGCCCGGGCGCTGGCCGTACGGGGGCTGCGGAAACCTGCCCACAACCGGCCACACCCCGGTCGCCCCGCCCATCGCCCCGGAACGGCCGTGATCCGGGTGAGCTGCGAGACTGGGGCCATGGCACCACGACCCGGCGGAGCGGACGGGCCCGGCCCCGCCCCGCGTCCCGCGCGCTCCGCACCGTCCGTCCCGCCCGTACCGTCCGCCCCACTCGCGATCACCGTGGACGATGTGCGCGAGGCGCAGAAGACGCTCTCGGGGGTCGCCCGGCTGACCGCGCTGGAGGGCAGCCGCCATCTGACCGGTCTGGTCGGCGCCCCGGTGCAGCTGAAGTGCGAGAACTTGCAGCGTACGGGGTCGTTCAAGCTGCGCGGCGCCTATGTGCGGATCGCGCGGCTCACGCCCGAGGAGCGGGCCGCGGGGGTGGTCGCGGCGAGCGCGGGGAACCATGCGCAGGGCGTCGCGCTCGCGGCCTCGCTGCTGGGGGTGCGCTCGACCGTCTTCATGCCCGAGGGCGCGCCGCTGCCGAAGATCGCGGCGACGCGGGACTACGGCGCGGAGGTCCGCCTCGAGGGCCAGATCGTGGACGAGACGATGCGGGCGGCGCAGCGTTACGCGGAGCGGACGGGCGCGGTCTTCATCCATCCGTTCGACCACCCGGACATCATCGCGGGTCAGGGCACGGTGGGTCTGGAGATCCTGGAGCAGTGCCCCGAGGTGGGCACGATCGTGGTGGGCATCGGCGGGGGCGGCCTCGCGGCCGGGATCGCGGTGGCGGTGAAGGCGCTGCGGCCGGATGTGCGGGTGGTGGGCGTGCAGGCGGCGGGCGCCGCGGCGTATCCGCCGTCACTGGCGGCCGGGCGGCCGGTGTCGGTCGAGGCGCCGGTGACGATGGCGGACGGCATCAAGGTGGGGCGGCCGGGCGACGTTCCGTTCGGGATCATCGGCGCGCTCGTCGACGAGGTCCGTACGGTCACCGAGGACGAGCTGTCCAGCGCGCTGCTGCTGTGCCTGGAGCGGGCGAAGCTGGTGGTGGAGCCCGCGGGGGCGAGTTCGGTGGCGGCGGTGCTGTCGGACCCGGGGTCCTTCGAGGGGCCGGTGGTGTCGGTGCTCTCGGGCGGCAATGTGGACCCGCTGCTGATGCAGCGCATCCTGCGGCACGGCATGGCCGCGGCGGGCCGCTACCTGTCGCTGCGGCTGCGGCTCACCGACCGGCCGGGGGCGCTGGCGACGCTGCTGGCGGAGCTGTCGGCGGTGGACGCCAATGTGCTCGACATCAGCCACGTGCGCATCAATCCGCGGCTGGCGCTCAGCGAGGCCGAGGTGGAACTCCAGCTGGAGACGAAGGGGCCGGAGCACTGCGCCGAGGTCCGGGAGGCGCTGCACGGGGCCGGTTACACCGTGATGGTCTGACGGTTCGCGTCACCCGATTCGCCGATTCCGCTGATTCACGTATGTCGCGATGTATCGCGTCTACGTTACGATTCTCTTCACTTGCTGTCGCGACGCTGCCCTTGTGGGCGGACATATGCCTTTATTGAGGGGACGCGTCCCAACCCGGGAACACCCAACTCTGGGAGTGCCACATGCCAGGCGCGATCCATGCCGAGGGCCTGGTGAAGACCTTCGGTGACGTAAGAGCTCTGGACGGCGTCGACCTCGACGTGCCGGACGGAACCGTGCTCGGACTGCTCGGCCCGAACGGCGCGGGCAAGACCACCGCGGTGCGCGTGCTCACCACGCTGCTGCGCCCGGACAGCGGATCGGCGGTGGTCGCGGGGGTGGATGTGCTCAAGTACCCCAACGAGGTCCGCCGGTCCATCGGCCTGTCCGGGCAGTTCGCCGCCGTCGACGAGTATCTGACGGGCCGGGAGAACCTCCGGATGGTCGGACAGCTGTACCAGATGGGCGCGCGCGAGGCGAAGGCCCGCGCGGATGAGCTGCTGGAGCGGTTCCGCCTGGCGGACGCGGCCGACCGCACCGCCAAGACGTACTCCGGCGGCATGCGCCGCCGCCTCGACCTCGCCGCCGCCCTGGTCGTCAGCCCGCCCGTGATGTTCATGGACGAGCCGACGACGGGGCTCGATCCGCGCAACCGGCAGGCGCTGTGGGAGGTCATCCAGGAACTGGTGGCGGGCGGTACGACGCTGCTGCTGACCACCCAGTACCTGGAGGAGGCCGACCATCTGGCCCATGACATCTGCGTGATCGACCGTGGCAAGGTCATCGCCCGCGGCACCTCCGACCAGCTCAAGGCCCGCATCGGCGGGGAGCGGGTGGAGGTCGTGGTGCACGAGCGCGAGCACATCGCGATCACCGAGCAGGTGCTGCGGGTGCTGGGCAAGGGCGAGACCGCGGTGCAGGAGCACACCCGCAAGGTCACCGTGCCGGTCGTCGGCGGGGCCAAGCTGCTCGCCGAGGTCATCCGCGAACTGGACACCCGTGGCGTGGAGATCGACGACATCGGGCTGCGCCGCCCGACGCTCGACGACGTGTTCATCTCGCTCACCGGCCATGGCGCCGAGGACGGCGCCGACGGCGGCGACACGGTGAACGGCGCGGAGAGCGGCGGCGCTCGCGAGGGAGGCAAGTGATGGCTGTTGTCGAGGAGTCCGGCGCCACCGTCGCCACCGCCCCCCGGCCGCGCGGCGGACCGCTCGCGGGGGTCCGGGACTCGCTGGTGGTCGCCCAGCGGAATCTGATCCGGATGATGCGGATTCCTGAGGTAGTCATTTTTGGCCTGATTCAGCCCATTATGTTCGTGGTGCTGTTCAGTTATGTGTTCGGCGGCGCGATCATGGTGCCGGGGCAGGCCAGTGCGGACGCCGATGTCTATCGCGAGTTCCTGATGGGCGGGATCTTCGCGCAGACCGTCACCTTCGCGACGGCGGGCGCGGGCGCGGGGATCGCCGACGACATGCACAAGGGGCTGATCGACCGGTTCCGCTCCCTGCCGATGGCGCGCGGCGCTGTGCTCACCGGCCGTACCCTCGCGGATCTGGTGCAGACGGCGCTGACGCTGGTGGTGCTGGCGATCGTCGCGCTCATCGTGGGCTGGCGGGTGCACGACGGCATCCTGAGCGCGCTGGGCGCCTTCGGGCTGCTGCTTCTGCTCGGTTACGCGTTCTCGTGGATCGGCGCGCTGATCGGGCTGACGGTGCGGACGCCGGAGGCTGCGACGTCCGGCGGGCTGATCTGGCTGTTCCCGCTGACCTTCATCTCGAACGCGTTCGTGCCGTCCAGCAAGATGCCCGAGTTCCTGGGGCACATCGCGGACTGGAACCCGTTCAGCGCCACGGTGCAGGCGTGCCGGGAGCTGTTCGGCAATCCGCAGGGCGTGGTCTCGGACGCCTGGCCGATGCAGCATCCGGTGCTGGCGTCGGTGCTGTGGTCGGTTGCGATCATCGTGGTGTTCCGGACGCTGTCGGTCCGGAAGTACCGCTCGGCGACCGCCTGAGGACCGGTCCGGGGCGCGTCATGCGGCGAGCCCCCGACCGTGTCCGGTCGGGGGCTCGCCGAGCGTCGTGTGGGCGTTCGGGAGGGCGTTTCAGCCCTGGTAGGGCTTGGCATCCAGGATGCGCACCGATGCCGTACGGCCGTTGGGAAGCTCGTACTCGGCGTCCTGGCCGACCTTCTTGCCGTTGACGCCCGTGCCCAGCGGGGACTGCGGCGAGTAGGTCTCGATGTCCGCGCTCGCGTACTCACGTGAGGCGAGGAGGAAGGTCAGGGTGTCGTCCGGGTCGCCGTCGAAGGCGATGGTGACGACCATGCCGGGGGCGACCACGCCGGTGTCCGCGGGTGCCTCACCGACCTTCGCGTGCTCCAGGAGCTGCGTCAGCTGACGCACGCGCAGCTCCTGCTTGCCCTGTTCCTCCTTGGCGGCGTGGTAACCGCCGTTCTCCCGGAGGTCACCTTCCTCCCGGGCAGCCTCGATCTTCTTCGCGATCTCGATACGTGCCGGACCCGACAGGTACTCCAGCTCCGCCTTGAGCTGGTCGTACGCCTCCTGGGTCAGCCAGGTGACGTTCTCGCTGGTCTGGGTCACAGGTGCTCCTCGTCGGTGCTGGGAATACAAATGAACGCCCTACTCAGAAGGGTGCGCCTTCAAAGCCGGGCGAAACCACGAGCCTAACAATTCCGACAGGAAACGGGGAGGAGGGAACTCAGCTCCATGCGCATGAACCGGGGCAAACCCGGCCAGTCCGGACGTGCCCGATCCGGTGCCGCTCCAGCGCCCGGTCCGGTGCCCGGTTCAGCTCTTCGCGGCCGCTTCGCAGCCGACCAGCTCGGCACTGGTCGCACGCGCGGTGGTACGCACCGTCACGATCTTGACCATGTCGTCCTGGCGCTGGCCGAAGGTGAAGCTCTTCCGGCCGACCTCGTCATGGGTGGTGTCCAGGGTGCGCACCGTGCAGACGGCGGTGGAGTCCTTGTCCTTGGTGATCTCGAGCCGGGCCTCGACGGTGTCGTTCGCGGTCACCTTGAAACCGGTCAGCTGACCGCTGACGTCCTGCTCGATGACGTACGCGTACCCGAACCAGGCGATCAACGCGATCAGACCGGCACCCAGCACCGAACCGATGATCTTCAGCTTGCGGTCGGCCCGCTCATCCGCGGAGCGGCCGTAGCGCCCCTCGGGCAACGCCTGGCGCACCGCCGACATGATCGCTTCCTCCTGCTCGGGAGACCCGGAATTATTCGGGCCCGCTGTGGGTCACTATAGAAGCCGTCTTCCGCGACGAATCACTGAGGATCGAACTTGACTGAGCAGCTGCGTTTGATGGCCGTGCACGCGCACCCGGACGACGAGTCGAGCAAGGGCGCGGCCACGATGGCCAAGTACGTGTCCGAGGGGGTGGACGTGCTGGTCGCGACCTGCACAGGCGGTGAGCGCGGGTCCATCCTCAACCCCAAGCTCCAGGGGGATCCGTACATCGAGGAGCACATCCACGAGGTGCGCGCCAAGGAGATGGACGAGGCGCGCGAGATCCTCGGTGTGAAGCAGGAGTGGCTGGGCTTCGTGGACTCCGGGCTGCCCGAGGGCGACCCGCTGCCCCCGCTGCCCGAGGGCTGCTTCGCGCTCCAGGACGTGGACGAGGCGGCGGGCGCGCTCGTCAAGCTGATCCGCTCCTTCAAGCCGCAGGTCATCACCACCTATGACGAGAACGGCGGCTATCCGCACCCCGACCACATCATGACCCACAAGATCACGATGGTGGCCTTCGAGGCGGCCGGGGACCCCGAGAAGTACCCCGAGGCGGGCCCGGCCTGGCAGCCGCAGAAGCTCTACTACAACCAGGGCTTCAACCGGCCGCGCACCGTCGCCCTGCACGAGGGGCTGCTCGCGCGCGGGCTGGAGTCGCCGTACGCGGAGTGGCTGGAGCGCTGGAAGACGTTCTCCCGGCGCGAGCGCACCCTGACCACCTATGTGCCCTGCGCCGACTTCTTCGAGATCCGTGACAAGGCGCTGACCGCGCACCGCACGCAGATCGACCCCGACGGCGGCTGGTTCCGGGTGCCCATGGACGTCCAGAAGGAGATCTGGCCGACGGAAGAATACGAGCTCGCGAAGTCGCTCGTGGATACCTCCCTCCCCGAGGACGACCTCTTCGCGGGCATCCGCAACAATTGACCCCATGATGAGCGCGACCAGCACCCTCGCCATGACGCATCTCGTCCCGCTCGCCAAAGATCTGGACGAGAACAAGGTGACCCCCGGCCTGCTCGGGTTCGTCGTCTTCGCACTGATCGGCGGCGCGGTGTGGCTCCTGATGAGGTCCATGAACAAGCACATGAACAAGGTGGACTTCGAGGAGGAGCCGGAGCCCGGTGAGGCCCGGGCCACCGCCTCCCCGAAGGGCGCCAACGGGGAGCGCACGGCGTAACCGGGGAGCGCACGGCGTAACCGGGGAGCGCACGGCGCAGAGGCACCTCCTTTCCCGGGTCCGGCACGGGCTCGGGCCGGGCCCGCACGGGCTCAGGCGCGGGGGCCGTCCAGAGCCACGGCCATGACCTCGCGGGAGCGGCGGCTCGGCACCATGCCGAGCTGCCAGGCCTGCCATCCCGTTTCCGGCTCCACGCCGCGCTCCAGCACCAGCGCGAACGCCTCCGCGCACTCCTCCAGCCGGGGATCGCCGCCCGCCGCGGCCCCGCCCGGCTCGCGCAGCTCCCTCCGCAGCTCCGCCAGCTCCTCCTGCGCCACCGCCGTGCCGATGACCGAGCCGCCCGCCGAGGCGAACGGCAGCAGCGTGCAACGCAGGAACCGGGCCCAGGACCCGCCGCGCCGGTCCCCGTACCCGGCGAACAGCGCGGCCGCCTCGTCGACCAGCTCCAGCGCCTGCGCCGCCCGGCCGTTCCCCGCGTCGATCACCGCCAGCTCGACGCACGACCACGCCTCGCCATGGGCCACCCCCACCCGGTGGAAGTCCTGCCGGGCGTCCTGCAACAGCTGCCGCGCGAAGCCGCTGTTGCGCAGGGAGCCGGTCTGCGCCGCCCGCAGATCACGGGTGACCCGCGCCGAGTGATGCCGGGCACAGGCCAGCCCGTACACATCCCGCATCCGGCTGAACATTGTGCGGGCCCGCTCCAGATCCCGTACCGCCGCGTCCCGGTCGCCGCGCTCCTCCAGCGCCTGGCCCAGGTAGTACAGCGTCCACGCCTCACCGCGCGCGTCCTCGTTGTCCCGGTGCCGGGACAGGGCCTGGCGCAGCTGCTCCACGGACGCCGACGGCTCCCCGGCCACCAGCCGGGTGCGGGCCAGCATGGTCAGCGCCCACGCCTCACCGCGCTGGTCGTGGGTGCGGTCATACGCGCCCAGCGCCTCCCGCAGCTCGGCCTCCGCGCGCCCCACATCGCCCATCCGCAGACACGCCTGGCCGAGCTGGAAGTGCGCCCACGCCTGACCGTGCAGGCTCTCGGACTCCTCGTGCAGCACCAGCGCCTGCCGCAGCAGCTCCAGTGCCTCGGCGAGCTGCCCGCGGTCCCGCTCCACGGCGGCCAGCGCGTGCATCGTCCACCCGCGGTCACCGCGCAGCGCGTCGTCGGACTCCTGGAGGGCCAGCGCCTCGCGCAGCTTCGCCGCGGCCTCCACCAGATTCCCCTGGTGGTGCAGGGTGATGCCCAGGCTGCACAGCGCACGGGCCGCGCCCGCCTCGTGCTGGGCCTCGAAGTACAGGTCGACCACCGACGACAGCGTCGTACGCGCCTGGTCCAGCTCGCCCAGCTGACGCGCGGCGATACCGGTGCGCCACTGCACGGACCGCACCAGCAGCCCCTGGTCGACGGCCTGGGTCAGCTCGCTGATCTCGCCCAGCCGGTACAGGTCGCCGCGCAGCAGGCAGTAGTCGCACAGCGCGCCCAGCAGATGCAGCACCGCGGACTGGTCCACGCCCTCCGCATGGCGCAGCGCAGCAGTGATGAAGCTCGACTCGTCGTCCAGCCAGCCCAGCGCCGCGTCCAGCGAGGTGAAGCCGTGGCCGCCCGCCGCGCCCTTGGTGAAGACATCGGCACGCGTGGACGTCTTGCCGTCGACCAGCCGGATCACCGAGTCCGCCAGCTCGGCATAGCTGCGGATCAGCCGCTCCTGGGCGGCGGTGCGCTGCTCGGGCTCCTCCTCGTCCGCCAGCCGGGCGGCGGCGAACGAGCGCACCAGGTCGTGCAGCCGGTAGCGGCTGCCGCGCACATGCTGGATCAGCCCGGCCCGGCCCAGCGCGTCCAGATGGCGGGCCGCCTCCTCCTGGTCGGCGCCCAGCAGCGCCGCGGCCGCCGCCGCGCCCAGGCTCGCCCGCCCGGCCAGCGCGAGGCGCCGCAGCAGCCGCCGGGCGTCCTCCTTCTGGTCCGTGTACCGCAGCCACAGGGTGCGCTCGACCGGGCCGACCGGCCCGTACGCCTCGAGGTCGGTGGCGAGGACGGCGGGGGTGCGGGGGCCGAGGGAGGAGCCCGCGATGCGCAGCGCCAGCGGCAGCCGCCCGCACAGCTCGGCGATCCGCTCCACGGACTGCCCGTCGTACGGGCCGGGCCCGGCCGGGTTCTCCGCGGAGACCCGCAGCAGCTCCTCGGCGCCCGACTGGTCCAGCGGGCCGACCTCCAGCCGGTGCACCCATGCGGCGAGGTCCGGCGGCAGGTCGAGCGGGGTGCGCGAGGTGACCAGGATCAGGCTGTCGGACCGCTCCGGGACCAGCGTGCACACCTGCTCGGCGTCGCTCGCGTCGTCCAGCACGATCGTGACGGGCAGCCCGGTCAGATGCTGGTGGTACAGCTCGGTGAGCCGCTTGAGGTGCTGGTCCTGGCTCGCCCGCTCCCGGAAGAGCAGCTGGTCGCGGGGCGCGCCGAGCCGGTTGAGCAGATGCAGCAGCGCGTCACGGGTCGACAGCGGGGCCTGCTCGGGGCTGTCCCCGCGCAGATCCACCAGGCACGCGCCCCGGAACTGGTCGCGCAGCTCATGGGCCGCCCGCACGGCCAGCGTGCTGCGGCCCGAGCCCGGCGGGCCGTCCAGCAGCACCACCGTCGGCTTGGTCTCGGCGCTGGCCCGCGCCTGGTGCACCCACTGGGCGATCTGACCGGTCTGCGCGCGGCGCCCCGCGAACGGGCCGTCCGCCTGGGGGAGATGGCCGAAGGACTGCTCCAGTACGGTGCGCCTGCGGGCCGCCTGGCTGCGGTCCGCGCCCCGCAGCCGCGGCGCCTGCACGCCGGAGGTGGACGAGGAGCGCTTGGCGCGGGCGCCGCTCTGGCGGGTGGCGGCCGACGTCATCCGGTGCTGGTCGATGAACGGCCGGATGCCCCGCACCTCGACCGCAGTCAGCCACTGGAGCCGCAACTGCTCGGGCCCGCCCGGCTGGTTGCGCAGCGCCGCCTGGCGGTGGGCGGCGGGCCAGTGCGCCGCGGTGAGCTTGAGGACGGCCGCGGCCGACCCCGCCACCGCCGCGGTCACGCCCGCGCCCAGCGCCGTGCCCGCCGAGGTGCCGAAGGTGAGGTCCGCGCCGATGGCGGCGGCCGCCGCCACGCCCGCGGTCAGCGCCGGGGTCGACAGCCGCTCGCGCCCCAGCATCGCCGAGAGCGGTCTGCTGCCCGCCGCCGCCTCGTCCAGCGCGCGCACATACGCGCCGTACTCCTCGGCGGCGGTCGCCGCCATCTCGTCCAGCGAGCCCCGCGCGCGGCTGAGCAGCACCCCGCCGTCCGTGCGGCCGCCGGAGCGCCGCACCTCCTCCTCGACGGCTCGCGTCAGCAGCCGCTCGATCTCCGTCCGGTGGCTGTCCCGCAGCACGGCCAGTGAGCCCGGCATGTGATCCCCCTCCTTGCACGAGCGCCACGCGTGAATCGCGCGTTGCTCCCCAAGTCTTCCGCTTCTGCCTCATTTCCGGCAGCCCTGTGGATAACCCCCCTGTGGACAAACGGCTTTCCGCGTGCGGATGAGGCGGGTGGGGGAGGGAGGGGCGGGAGATTCAGGGGAGGATCGAGTCGACGTAACCACCGTCCACGCGTACGGCGCCGCCGGTGGTGGCGGAGGCGTACGGCGAGGCGAGGTAGACCACGAGGTGGGCGATCTCCTCGGGCTCGATGAGGCGCTGGATCAGCGACTGCGGGCGGTACTTCACCATGAACTCGCGCTGTGCCTCGTCCCAGGGCAGCTCGTCGCCGACGAGTTCGCGGACGAACCCCTCGACGCCGCCGGTGTGAGTCGGCCCGGCGATCACGGAGTTGACGGTGACTCCGGTACCGGCGGCCTCCTTGGCGAATCCGCGGCTGACGGCGAGCAGCGAGGTCTTCGTCATGCCGTAGTGGATCATCTCCGTCGGAATCACCACGGCCGAGTCGCTGGCGAGGTTGAGCACCCGCCCCCAGCCCCGCTCCTTCATGCCGGGCAGGTAGGCGCGGATGAGGCGTACCGCGGAGAGGACGTTGACCTCGAAGTACCGGCGCCACTCGGCGTCGTCGATCTCCAGCGGGGGCGCGGAGCCGAAGATGCCGAGGTTGTTGACGAGGATGTCCACCCGCGGGACGGCTTCGAGGACGGCGCGGGTGCCGTCCTCGGTCGCCAGGTCCCCCACGGCGCCCGTGACGTGCTCGTTGCCGGTCTCGGCGCGGATGGCCCGGACGGTCCGCTCGACGCGCTCCGCGCCGCGGCCGTTGACGACGACGTGGGCGCCCGCGCGGGCGAGGCCGGTGGCGATGGCCGCCCCGATGCCCTGGGTGGAGCCGGTCACCAGCGCGGTCCGGCCGGAGAGATCGATCTGCATGGCAGAGCCCTTCTGTAAGCGGGGGGTTGGCGCACGGGACGTGCGGGGGAGGGTCAGGAGACGACGCGCTCGGCTTCCGCCCTGTCTGCCGCGTCTGCCGCGTCTGCCGCGTCCGGCGCGCCGGACGCGCTCCGCGCGTCGGCCGTGACCCGCGCCGTGCCGGACGGCGGGCCGGAGGCCGCGACGCGCGAGCCGGTGCGCAGTTCCAGGCGGTGGGAGACGACGGCCAGCACCAGGGCGGAGGCGGCCAGGGCGGCGCCCACGGCGTTCGGCGCGGTGTAGCCGAGGCCGCCGGAGATGACGAGGCCGCCGAGCCAGGCGGCCAGCGCGTTGCCCAGGTTGAACGCGCCGATGTTGACGGCCGAGGCCAGCGTCGGTGCGCCGTGGGCGTGGTCCAGGACGCGCTTCTGGAGCGGCGGGACGGTGGCGAACCCGAGCGCGCCGATCAGGAAGACCGCCGCGACCGTCGTCGCCTTGCCCGAGGCGAGGACGGTGAACAGGAGCAGGACCAGCGCCAGTCCGCCGAGCGCGGTGAAGAGCATCGGCATGAGCTTGCGGTCCGCGAACCGCCCGCCGATGAGGTTGCCCGTGACCATGCCGACGCCGAAGACGACCAGGAGCCAGGTGACGGAGGACTCCGCGAAGCCGCCGACCTCGGTGGCCATCGGCGCGATGTAGGTGATCGCGGCGAACACACCTCCGAAGCCGAGCACGGTCATCACCATGGCCAGGACGACCTGTGCGTCCTTGAACGCGGCCGCCTCGTGCCGCAGCCGTACCCCCTCCGGCTTGGGGACGTCGGGCACCAGCAGGGCGACCCCGGCCAGGCCGAGCACGCCGAGGGCGGCGACGATCAGGAAGGTGACGCGCCAGCCCGCGCTCTGGCCCACGAAGGTGCCGAGCGGGACGCCGACGACGTTGGCCACGGTGAGGCCGGTGAACATCATCGAGATCGCCCCGGCCTTCTTCTCGGGGGCCACCAGCTCGGCGGCCACGACCGCGCCGATGCCGAAGAACGCGCCGTGGGCCAGTGAGGCCACCACCCGGCCGGTCAGCATGACGGCGAAGACGGGCGCGAGGGCCGAGATCGTGTTGCCGAGGATGAACAGGCCCATGAGCAGCATGAGCATGTTCTTGCGGGAGATCTTGGTGCCGAGGGCGGTCATGACCGGGGCGCCGGCCATGACGCCGAGGGCGTAGCCCGTGACCAGGTATCCGGCCGTCGGCACGGAGACGCCGAGGTCAGCGCCGACCTGGGGCAGCAGGCCCATGATCACGAATTCGGTGGTGCCGATTCCGAAGGCCCCGATGGCCAGGGCCAGCAGTGCGAGGGGCATGGGGAGGTCCTTTGATGTGGGCGAAGAGCGTGCGCGGCGATAGTGCGCAGGGAGCGATTGTAGGCATGGACAATAGTTGCACACGCCGACTAATGCAAGCGCGGGTATAGTGGGTCCATGGCTGCCACCGATCCGGCGATGACCGCCCTGGCGCAGGGCTGGTGCGCCCTCTCGCTGCTGCACGGCCGCATCGAGGGGCGCGTCGAGCGCGCCCTCCAGGCCGGTCACGACCTCAGCGCGCGCGAGTACTCCCTGCTGGACGTCCTCAGCCGCCAGCACGACGGGGAGGGCGGGCACCTCCAGATGCGTCAGGTCGCCGACTCCGTCGTGCTCAGCCAGAGCGCGACCACCCGGCTGGTGACCCGGCTGGAGGATCGCGGGCTGCTCTCGCGCTACCTGTGCCCCACCGACCGCCGCGGCATCTACGTCGACGTCACCGACAAGGGGGCCCGCCTGCTGGAAGAGGCCCGCCCCACTCATAACACCGCCCTGAGTGAAGCCCTCGAACAGGCGTCCGCAGAACCGGAACTGGCGCCGCTCGTGCAGGCCGTCAAGCAGCTCCAGAAGGTGGCCCCGACCGCCTGAGCACCTATTTCTTGCGCGAATGGGCGACGGTCAACGCGTAAACTCGGCCCCTTTCGCGTGTGAATGGCGAGAGGTGTGGCGTTGGGTGGTGGAATTCGGGGAATTGGTCCGGCACATGTGGAATCTCGAATTCCATCGAAAATGATCACAGTGTGACGTCGATCACATGGGTAAAGTCTTGATCAAGTGGATCCGATGGTTCATATACTGTCGGGACGTTTGGTGCCCCAGATGGACCGACGCTTCATCGCCGGCCCTCCGGGTGCGGCCGCCGCGTGCCTGTGCAGCGCAGTGGTGTGGTCTCAGTCAAGGGGGAAGTTCATGCTTTTTGGACGAGTTGATCAGGGCGCCTCGCTCGAGGACTTCGCTGCCGGATAGGGCCCCCAGGTGCAGACCTGGTCGATCGCGGCCGCTCGGTGAGCAGTAATTCGCGAATTCCCTCCATTTATCAGAAGCCCTGCCCGACCTCCAGGGGTTTTCTGCTGGGCCGTGGAGCCGGTTCCGCCTGTCCCGGTGCCTGATCTGCGCCCGCCGGACGGTCGTGCGGCCGGGTGAGCAGTGCTTCTCTGTCCTCGGGGCGAGGTCCCCTCAAGCCTTTCATCGCCTCGGAATCCGGCGCCTCACCGCCGGACGATCATAAGGTTGTAAGGTGAATTCAAGTAGTTCCTTGAGAGATCCCCACGTCGCATTGAGAAACGATCACTTGAGAATCCTTCAACTTGTCTCCCAGGGCTGCACCATGGCGCAGGTCGCCCGCCGCATGGAGATGAGCGACCGCACACTCCGGCGTAAACTCCGGTCGATATGCGACCACGTCGATGTGGAAACCCCGATCGAGGCAGTGGTGTGGGCTGTGCGCCGAAGAATCATCTGACCTGAAGTCACCCCGCGGTGCCGCGCCCCGGCGCCATGACGGGCCGGTCCGTCGAGCGGTCATCCCGTACCGCATCCAGTGCGCCCCTGCCACTGGTGGCCGATGCCGGACAATTCGTTGTCCGGCGGCATCGGCCCAGGATAGAAAGCGTCTGTGGCAGGCGAAAACATTAAGTACCAGGTCCGGTCTTCCGCGTCGGTTGTCGACACTCCCGTGAGTGCGGCGGTCGAACAGCTGCTGAGTCAGCTCGGGTTAGGTTCACTGAGCGCCTCGGACGTCTACTCCTATCCAGGCCGGAACGAGAACTGGTCGGGTATCACGGACACCGGAAATTCGGTATTCGTGAAACAGCTCAGGGGGAGTGCCCAGGAATCCCTGAAACGCTACCGAAGGGTCTTGGCGTTCGAGCGTCTGGTGAAGGATGGCGCCCGGCCTTTCCCCCGCCCCGCGTTCATCGGGGGCGACGAGGAACGGCGGCTGCTGGTGTTCCGGATGCTGGACGACGTCAGGTCCGGCAGCGAGCTCGCCGCTGACCAGGAGTTCACCGAGGCCATGTCGGCGGAGGCCGGTCGCACGCTGGCGGCGTTGCACCGACTCCCCTTCCGGGCCGAGGACTTCCCCGAGCCGGACCCCCACCCTTACCCACCGGTCGAAGACCTCCGCTCGCTGCCACTGGAGATGTACGTCAACGCCACCGGCGCCTTCGTCCAAGCATGGGCGCTGTTGCAGCGCGATGCCGCGCTGCTCGAAGAGCTGGAGCGGCTGCGGGCGACCGAGGCCGGGGTCGCACGGGTGCCCGTCCACGGTGATCTGCGGCTGGATCAGTTCCTGCTCACCGACACCGCGTTCTACGTCAACGACTGGGAAGAGTTCAGGCTCGGCGACCCGGCACGCGATGTCGGGGCGTACGTCGGCGAGTGGCTGCACCGGGCGGTGCTGCGGATTCCCGGGCAGGAGACGGACGACGCGTTCTCCCCCGCGCTCACCCACGAGGACGTCGTGGCGCGCGGGAGCGGGGAACTGGCCCGCGTGCTGCCGCTGATCTCCGCGTTCCACCGCGGTTACCGCGAGGGCGGGGGCCCCGACGACGACGGACTCGTGGTGCGTGCCACGTCCTACGCCGGATGGCATCTGATCGACCGGCTGATCGCCTCGACCAGGGAGAGCGGCCGGCTGTCGGCCATCGTCCGGGCGGCGGCGGGCATCGGCAGGACCGCGCTACTCGACCCGCGGAGCTTCGTCTCCACGGTCGGACTCGGGGAGGCCCCATGAGCACGCACATCGAAGAGATCGCCACGTCCGGTCGCATGCCGGAGCCGCCTTCCGCGGACAGGGGACCGGTGCTCTCGGCCGGTCTCCGTCAGACGCTGGAGGACGTACGGATCGCGCCGGACGGCAGGACGGCCTGGGTACGGGACGACGAGGTGACCGCCGAGTCCGCGTCCGCGATGCGCTTCGTGCTCGCCCGCACCCTGTACGAAGTGCTGCACACCGGGCGCGGGGTCAAGGACCGCGAGCCGCCCAGGACGCTGCGCGCGCCTGACTTCGAGGCGCGACTGGCGAAGGCGACACCCCACCCGGAGACGGTCGCCGCGGTGATCCTCACCGGGCAGCGGTCGGCCGCCGGACGGCGGGTCGTGGAGATCGACGGCCTCCGGGTGGGCGTCCCGGACTCGGTGACGCCGCGGGAGACCGGGCGGCTGGCGGGCGATCCCGGACGCCCGGTGGCGACGATGAATCTCCCGTCGGCCCGCCCGTTCGTCTCTCCCGGCTTCTTCCTCGTGGACAGCGGCACGGGCCGCACCGGCGGTGGCGATCTGCTGCGGCTCTATCTGCGGGTGGCCGACCCTGACGCGGCGCCGGAGCTGTGGCACGCGGTACTGAGCGCTCTGGAAAGCCGCTCCGCGACCTATCGCGCGAAGATCATCTCGAATCCGGCGAGCCTGCCGCGCAACGACGGCATGGTCCTCTACCTCAGTTCGCGCTCCTGGCACGTCGTCGACGTGGTGACCGGAACCGCTCTCGCCACCGCCCTGCCGGAGGGGCCCGCTCCCGCGTTCGCCCATGTGATCGCGCCCGGTGTGACGGCCGCCTGGGAGCCGAAGGACGACCGTACGGGCATGCGTGGACTGAGCTTCGGCGAACACCGGGCGCATGTGGTCGCGCGGGCCTTCGTGGACGCGGCGGAACGGCGCCGCGAGCACCCGACGGCCGCCGAGCTGGCGGCGGCGTGCGTCGCGGCGAACGTGGACCCCGCCGACCCCGCCCGGAATCTCGACTCGACCGATTGGCCGTGGCACCGGGCCGCCTGAACCCTCAGCCGCGCCGACGACGGTGACCGGACGTCACCGCACACCGCAGGAGGTCCCACGCCATGGCCAGAGAACCACGCCCTGAAGACACCCGTGAACTGCGTGTCTTCACCCAGCTTCTGGAGGGCCGCAAGGCCGCCGTGGCCGCCGCCGTGGTGCTGAGTCTGCTCTCCGCCGCCGCCACCCTCGTGCTCCCCCTCCAGGTCCGCGATCTGGTGATGGCCCTCGCCGAGGACGAACGTCCCGTCGGTCCGCTGCTCATGATGGCGGGCCTCGCCGTGGGCGCCGGGCTGGCGGCGGCGCTCTCCTCCTACCTGCTCGCCCGTGCCGGTGAGGGCCTGGTCGCCGAGGCACGGTTCCGCGTCGTCTCGCACATCCTGACCCTGCCGCTGCGGCGGGTGCGGCGTGAGGGAGCCGGCAATCTGGTCGCCCGCGCCAACTCCGACAGCACGCAACTGCGCTCCGTCGTGGACGTCGGTGTGGCGCAGCTCCCGTCCTCGCTCTTCCTGGCCGTCGGCACTCTGATCGCCATGGGCATGCTGGACTGGGTCCTGCTGATCGTCGTGCTGGCCACCTTCACGATCGCCGGTGTCGGCATCTTCCTGTGCGTACGGTCGATCCGCAGTGGTGTGGAACGCCAGCAGAACGCCATCGGAACGATGTCGCAGCAGATGACGGCGGCCGTGCTGTCGCTGCCCACGGTCAAGGCGTTCCTCGCCGAACGCCAGGTGGCGTCCTCGCTGGGCCACAGCGTCGAGGACGCGCGCAAGGCCGCCGTATCGGTCGCGCGGATGACCGCCCTGGTCGGACCCACGATGCAGCTCGGTCAACAGCTCTCGATCATCGCGGTGATGGTCACCAGCGGTGCCCGGCTCTCCTCCGGGGACCTGGGCATCGGCGAGTTCGCCGCCTTCATCGTCTACCTGCTGCAACTCGTCTCGCCGCTGACCCTGCTGGTGTCGGGCGTGGCCCGGATGCAGAGCGGCCTGGCCGCCCGCCAACGTCTCAACAGCGTGCTCACCATCGCCCCTGAAGGCTCCGGGGCGAACTCTCCGGTCGTTCCGTCACCGACCGCGCCCGCGGTGGAGTTCGACGCGGTCACCTACACGGACGGCGGGCGCACCATCATCCACGAGGCGGCCTTCGCCGCCCCCGCGACCGGACTCACCGCCGTCGTCGGGCCTTCCGGGGCGGGAAAGACGACGTTACTCGGACTCACCGAGCGCTTCCTGCTGCCGGATTCGGGCCGTATCTCCGTCTGCGGGGTGCCGGTCGAGCGGTGGCCCCTGCACCAGCTGCGCGGTGAGATCGACTACGTCGACCAGAGCTTCACCCTCGTCGAGGGCACCGTGCGGCAGAACCTCCAGCTCGGGCAGGAGAAGGACCTGCCGGACGCGGAGCTGTGGCGGGCGCTGGAGGCGCTGGCGCTGCGCGGCGCCGTGGAAGCGCTGCCGGACGGTCTGGACACCGAACTGGGACGGGCCGAAGACCTGTCGGGAGGCCAGCGGCAGCGGCTGGCGGCCGCCCGCGTCCTGCTGCGGGACACACGCATCGTCATCTTCGACGAACCGACCTCGCAGCTCGACAGCGAGAACGAGGAGCGGCTGCGGGTGCTGATGCGCACCCTCGCGGCCGAACGCGCGGTGATCGTGGTCGCGCACCGCATCTCCACGGTGCAGGACGCCGATCTGATCGTGGTCGTGGACGAGGGACACATCGTCGACCGGGGTACGCACGAGGAGCTGCTGACGCGCTCCGCGCTCTATCAGGAGCTGGTGCACGGACAGTCGCTGCGGCGCGGTCCGGCGAGGCGGGCGGTCGACAGCGGCCCGGTGCCACCCGTGCCGGTGGCCGGGACGGCGGCCCGGTGACCGATACCGGGGGTGCGGTCGAACCAGTGGGGGCGCGGCGCCTGCTGGTGATCGGGACGGGTTCGGTGACCGCGGCCCATCTGCCCTTCTGGGCGAGCTGGCTGAAGGCCGGGCACCCCGGAACCGAGGTGCGGTACGTACTGACCGGGGCGGCCACCAGGTTCGTCACCCGGGAGGCGCTGGTCGCCATCGGCGGCTGCGACGTGCTGGCGGACCGGTGGCCCGACGAGCCGGAGCCGAGGGCCCGGCATGTGGACCTCGCGCAGTGGCCGGACGCGGTCGTGGTGCTGCCGGCGACGCTGAACTACCTGGCCAGACTGGCCATCGGACTGGGCGATTCGCCCTCTCTGCTCGCGCTTCAGTGCACGCGTGCGGCGATCGCGCTGGCACCCGCGCTGCCGCCCGGTGGCGCGGAGAGCGCGGCGTACGCGGAACACGCCGCCAAGCTCGGCGCGCGGCGCAACGTGATCGTCGTGCCACCTCATCCCGGCCGCAGTACGACCACGGGCAAGCGCGAGGCGTGGGCGCCCGCGGCCTTTCCCGTGGTGCTGACCGCGGCCGACCGGCTGCGGGCGGAGCTGGAAGCACCGGACAACTCACGGAGGCAGCCATGACCACCGAAACACCCCGGCAGACCGGGAGCAGCGCGTACGGGGAGTCGCTCGCGGACGTCTACGACTCGCTGTACCCCGCCACGGGCCCCGCCATCGACTCCATGGTCGCCTTCCTCCAGGAGCTGTGCCCCGCACCCGCCTCGCTGCTCGAACTGGGAGTGGGGACCGGCCGCTTGGCGATCCCGCTGGCCGGGCACGGCTACCGGGTGCACGGCGTGGACGCGTCCCCCGCGATGCTGGCGAAGCTCCACGAGAACGACCCCACGGGCGCTGTCACCACTTCGGTGGGCGACTTCGGCGCGCTGGCCGTCGGGGAGCGGTACGACCTCGTCCTCACCGCACTCAACACCTTCTTCATGCTGCCCACCCAGGAGCAGCAGATCAGCTGCCTCCGCGGCATCCACGACGCGCTGGCGGACGGCGGGGTCGCGGTCTTCGAGACGTACAACCCGCAGGTGTACCACCGGCTCACCGAGGCGACGACCCGGGTCGGCCATCTGGCGCCGGACGCGCTGCTGATCGACACGATCCAGGTGAACCAGTCGCTCCAGTCCGTCCTGGTCGTGCACACGATCATGGGCGCCGATGGCCTGCGGAAGGTGCCGGAGGTCAGCCGGTACGCCTGGCCCGCCGAGTTCGACGTGATGGCCCGGCTCGCGGGACTGCGGGTGACCGGCCGCTGGGCCGACTGGGACCGCGGCCCCGTCACGGAGCAGACGGAGAAGCATGTCTATGTGGTGGAGCGCCAAAGCGTATAGATAGCTTGACGAAGTGATGTGTTAACACAATACTCCAATGAGTTAACGCATTGCACGGGAGGTGCGCGACATGGCTGTGCGGGCGCTGGAGGTCGACGGCGTGCGGAAGAGCTACGGCAGACGTCAGGCCGTCGACGGCATGACCTTCGACATCCGCGCCGGTGAGCTGTTCGGCTTCGTGGGAAGCAACGGAGCGGGCAAGACCACCACGATGCGGATCATCCTCGGAGTCCTCACACCCGACGCGGGAGAGGTCCGGTGGCTCGGCCGTCCGGTCGACTTCGCCGCCCGCAGGCAGTTCGGTTACATGCCCGAGGAGCGCGGTCTCTATCCGCGGATGAAGGTCGGCGAACACCTGAGGTACCTGGGCGAGCTGCACGGCCTGTCACCCGCGGCCGCGCGGACGGCGGCGGGCCGGTGGATCGAGCGGCTGGCGCTCTCCCCGTACGCGTCCGAGGAGGTCCAGAACCTGAGCCTCGGCAACCAGCAGCGGGTCCAGCTGGCCGCCGCGCTGGTCCACGGCCCGAAGGCGCTGGTGCTCGACGAGCCGTTCTCCGGCCTCGACCCGGTGGCGGTCGACGTCATGCGTGACGTGCTCGCCGAACGGGCGGCCGACGGGGTCCCCGTCATGTTCTCCAGCCATCAGCTGTCGCTCGTCGAGCGCGTCTGCGACCGGGTCGGCATCGTCGGTGACGGGCGGCTCATCGCCTGCGGGACGGTCGAGGAGCTCAGCGAGAACGCCGATCGCCGACTGCTGGTCGACGCCCCGAACGCGGCCGAGGACTGGGCCGCGGGGCTCGCGGGGGTGGAGGTCGTGAGCCGCGAGGGCACCCGTACCCGGCTCCGCCTGGCGAAGGGCGCGGACGACCAGCGGGTGCTCCACGCGGCGCTGGCCACCGGGCCGGTCTCCGCCTTCGTGTCCGAACACCCGCCGCTGACCGAGCTGTACCGCGATCTGATCACCAGAACGGACCCGCCCGGGACCGAGGGCGGCGAGCGATGAGCACGGCGGCGCGAGAAGCGCCGGTCGAAGCGAGCGGTCAGGACTTACCGGCCCGCCGCGCCGTCGGCCTGGTCGCCCGGCGGGAGATCAACAGCCGGATGCGCACGAAGTCCTTCGTGCTGAGCACCCTGGGGCTGTTGCTCGGACTCGGCGTCTACGCACTGATCATCTTCGCCTCCGAGGACGGGCCGGCCAAGGTCGGCGTCGAGGGAGAGGCCGCGGCGATGCGCCCGGTGCTCGCCGCGGTGGCCGAAGAGGCGGGCGGCATCGAGTTCGTCGCCGTCGACGGCGACCGCACCGACCGGCTCCTGCGCGACGGGGAACTCTCCGCCGTGGTCGGTCACACCGATGGGCAGCTCACCCTGTCCGTGGAACGCGAGGCGGACGAGGACCTGCTGGCCCTGGTGCGAGCCGCGGCCGCCGAGGACCGCACCACCAGGGAACTGGAGCGCGCGGGCGTGGACCCCGTGGAGTTCCGGGAGCGGGTGGCATCGTCCACGGTGCGGGTCGACGCGCTGGAACCGTCGGAGAACAGCGCGGCCGAGCAGTTCGCGCTGATCCTTTCCTCCACCGGACTGCTGTACTTCTTCTTCGTCTTCTACGGGATCATGCTGGCGCAGGGCGTGGTGGAGGAGAAGACCAGCCGCGTGGTGGAGCTGCTCCTCTCCACCATCCGCCCCTGGCAGCTGCTCGCCGGGAAACTGCTCGGTGTGGCCGTGGTCGGCCTGACCCAACTCGTGCTGCTCGGCGGAGCCGCGGTGGTGCTCGCCCAGGGCACCGGAGCCATCACCCTGCCGACCGCCGTGGGCGGGACGCTGGTGACGCTGGGCGTCTGGTTCCTGCTCGGCTTCTTCCTCTTCGCCGCCATGCTGGCCGCGGCGGCCGCGCGGGTCTCACGGCAGGAGGACCTCCAGGGGGTGGTGCAACCGGTGATGCTGCTCATCACCGCGCCGTTCGTGCTGGGCATCTCCCTGTTGAGCAAGGACGCCCACGACCCGGTGATCGAGTGGCTGTCGCTCGTACCGCCGCTCAGCCCGATCCTGATGCCGGCCCGCGTACTGCTCGGCATCGCGCCGGTCTGGCAGCTCGTCCTCTCCCTGGTGCTGGCGGTCGCCGCCCTGGCCGGGATGACCCGCGTCGCCGGACGGATGTACGCGGGCAGTGTGCTGCGCAGCGGCTCCCGCGTTCCGCTCGCCGAGGCGCTGCGGCTGCGTTAGCGCCCCGATCCCCCCGCCCCTACTCGGAACCCACCCAACCGGCCTCCCTGGCTGCCTGACAAAGGAGTTACCTCATGAGCACCGCCCTCTGGATCGCCGTCGGCCTCGCCGTTCTCGTCGCCGTTGTCGCGGGGGTGAAGAAGAGCCGGGACTGACGGCCGGTCGGAGCCCTGGAAACCGTCAGAAGTCGAGTTCGTCGGTGGCGCCCCGGCGCAGCGGTGCCACCGACGCTTCGTCGGCGACGATCACACCCGTGAAATCGGCGGGCCGGAAGAACCGGCGGGCCGCCTCGGCGACCGCGTCGTACGGCACGTCCTCCAGCAGCGGTCCCCAGTTGTGCAACCAGCCGGAACCGACCCCGATGTGCAGCAGGTTCGCCAGACCGGACGCCAGCGCGCCCGGTGAAGACATCGCCGTCGCGGTGGAACCGGCCGCGTAGCTCCTGGCGGCGTCGACCTCCCCCACCGACGGCGGCTCGGCCGCCATGCGCTCCAGCTCTTCCCTGAGCACCGCGAGGGCCGGCACGGTGTGCTCGGCGGCGGTGTCGGCCTCGACCATCAGCGTCGAGGCTCCCGGTACCGACTCCACGCCCGAACCGAGCTGATAGGCGTACCCCTTGTCCTCGCGCAGCCGGGTGACCAGCCGGGAGGCGAAGGACCCGCCGAAGACCAGCTGGGCCAGGTGCAGGGACGGGTAGCCCGGGTCCGTTCGGGGCAGCGCGGGGGCGGCCAGCCGGATCACGCTCTGGACGGACCCGGGCCGGTCCACCCGGAGCAGCGGCCCGCCCGCGAACCACGGCGGCACCTCGGGCAGGTCACCCTCGGGACCCGCCTCCCATGGCCCGAACACTTCCGTGACCGTGGCGACGGCCTCCTCCGGCCGCAGGTCCCCGACCAGTACGAGCACCGCGCCGTCGGCCCCCAGGTGCCGCGCGTGCAGCTTCGCCAGGCCGTCCGGTGTGCAGGCGGCGGCCAGTTCGGGCGTCGGCTGCCAGCGGGCGGCGGTCTCCTCGCCGTAGCGCCGTCGCAGCAGCGCGTGCTGGGCGAGGGCCGCCGGGTGGTGGGTGGCCAGCCGGATGCGGCGTGCCAGCCGTGCGCGTTCGGGGAGGACGACGTCCTCCGTCAGCCGCGGCGCGCGGACGGACTCGGCCAGCAGGGCGAGTACCGGCGGCAGGGCGCCGGCCATGGTGTGCCCGGTGACGGTGAGTTTGCGGGCGTCCGCGGCGGAGTTCAGGGTGGCGCCGTGCGCGGCGAGCGCCGCGTCGTAGCCGTCCGCGTCCCGGTGCGCGGTGCCTTGGGGCAGGACCCCGGCCAGCAGTTGGCACAGCGCCACCTCGCCGGGGCTCGTCGCGGCGTACGGGATGGTGAGCCGGATCTCGACGAGGGGGACGACGGGGGCCGAACAGACCACCACCCGCAGTCCGTTGCCGAGTGTGATGTCGACGTCGGGCAGCGGCATACGGTGCTCGTCCACCACGCCTCCGGTCATGCCGCCTCCTCCCGCGCGGCGCCCCCTGGCGCGGCCTGTCCCGGTACGAAGCGCACGACCGTCCGGTGCGAGGACGCGAGCCGGGCGGCGGCCCGGCTCACCTGTTCACCGGTCACTCCGGTCCGCACCAGCTCCGGCAGCGCCTGCGTCAACTCGGCCTCGCCGAAAAGGGTTTCGCGCAGGCCGAGCAACTGCGCCCGGGTGCCCGGGTCGCCCAGCTCGCGCAGCGCCCCGGCGGCCCAGCGGGTGGTCGTGGCACGCAGCAGACCGGCGTCGACCTCGTCCCTCGCCAGCGCCTCCAGCGTGCCGTCCAGCGCGGCCAGGACGTCCTCGGCGCCCCTCTCGTGCTCGTGCACGGCGAACAGGGTCAGCAGATCGGGCCCCGCCGTGTCCAGCGGCAGCCCGAACAGACCGCAGCCCACCGAGAGGCTCGACGCCTCGGCGGCAGCGGTCGGCCCCCGGCGCAGCAGGGCCCCTCTGCCCTGTCCGAGCAGGGCGGCCAGCACGAGGTGCGCGAGGTAGTCGGCGCGCTCGGTGACCGGATCCGGCATCCGGTAGCCCACGGCCACCGCGGGCGCCCCGGCGTGCGGGTCGGCGACGGTCAGCCGCCGCTCCTCGCGCGGCAACGGCTCGTGCGTGTCCGGCGCGACCACCGGCGGACGTGCCGGCAGGGGCTCGAAGTGCCTGCGTACGAGGCGCTCCGCCGTCCCCGGGTCGAACGCACCGGTCAGCGTCACCACAGCATTTCCCGGGCCGTAGTGGTCGGCGAAGAACCGCTCGCACAGCGGGATGTCGAATGCCGCCAGGTCGACGGTTTCGCCGTACCCGTCCCTGGCGTTCTCCGCGCGACTGTGCAGGGCACGCGGCAGCGCCCAGGGGAAAGCGCCGTAAGGGCGATTGCGGACCATGATGCGGATCTCTTCGTCAATCACCGCGAGTTGCGTGCGCAGATTTCGTTCGGAAATGTGAGGCGAGCGCATTCGATCCGCTTCGAGTGCGAGCAGCATTTCCAGTGCGGAGGCGGGGGCCGTGGCGTAGTAAACCGTCACATCCTGGCGGGTCCTGGCGTCGCCGGAACCGCCGACGCGCTGTACCCGGGGCAGATAACCCTCGGGTGCGGCACGGCGACCGCCCTGGAACACAAGGTGTTCGAAGAGGTGCGCGAGGCCCGTATGTCCCTTGGGCTCGGTCCGGAAACCGACGCCGTAGTGCACCGCGACGCCGACCGAGGCGCCTACGGGATTCGGTGCCATCAGCACCCGCAGACCATTGTCCAATACCAGGCGGCGCAGCTGATTTCGAATCACCCGGGCGAGTATAGAACGAGTCAAGTGCCCACTCAACGGAGAACGTTGACCGATAGCGGCCAGTGTCCGCATGCGGCCAATCCCGTTGCCATCGCGGTGTCGGTCAGGGAATGGTTCTGTTCCGACCGGAGAGCGTGATTGCTGAAATTGTCGATCCGGTCACCCATCAATTCCACTGTCACCCAACGGGAGTCATGATGAACACCCAGTCCCTCATCAGCGGCTACTCCGCCTACGCCGACGCCGACGAGATCGTTCCGGCGGTGGAGGCCCCGGGCGCCACCATCACGATCACCACCTCGTCGCAGGCCTGTATCTCCGCCGCGTCCGCCGTCTCGGCCGTGTCGGTCGACAACACGTTCGACCACTCCTGCTGAACCGCGTGACCCGCTGAGCAGCAGGGCGGGTGCCCACCGCCGCAATCGGTGGGCACCCGCCCTGCCGCACGAGGGCCGCGGCACCGGTCTCCGGGGGCCGGGTCACTCGTCGTCATCCGCCTCGGCGTCCCCGACGCCCGCACCGGACAACCCCAGGATGATGGAGGGCAGCGCCGATGACGTCAGCATCAGCGTCGTCAGCAGCGCGGGCATCCGCTCGATCATTACGGGCTCGTTCTGGAAGACGACCATGAGCAGGACGACGGCCATGCCGGCGCCGACCGCGCATTGGTATCCGATGAAGGAGACCCGGTCGCGCAGCCCGCGCTCGCGTTCGTCCAGTCCCTTCAGCGGCCGTTCGGCCACACCGCGGGTCATCGAGCGCAGTACGCCCCACACCAGCAGCCAGACGGCGAAGGCCACGAGCCACCACGAGTCGGAGAACGCGTTGCCCTCTGAGATGAGCGACAGCACCACCATGGCCGCGCTCAGCGCGCAGAGCGCGAGTGCCACCGGGGACGTGGGGTTGCGGACCAGACCCGCCGCCTCGTCAGAACCTTGCCGACTCACGAGCGTTCCTCCTTGTTGTACAGCTGGGCGGACAGCGGGACGAAGGGCTTGCGACTGAAGATCGCTTCGATCGGAAGCTCGAACACGTCGCTGAACCGGAACGCCAGGTCGAGGCTCGGGAAGTAGTCGCCCCGTTCGATGGCACCGATGGTCTGCGGGTGCACTTCCACCAGTTTGGCCAGCGCCACCCTGCTGAGGCCGCGCTCTGCCCGGAGCACTCTCAGCTGGTTGTGGATCGGCATTCCCTCGCGATGGCTCACTGGGCTCATGCAAGGAATGTAGTGGAAACACAACAGTTCGTCAAGGAAAAGCAACAGCTCTGGCTGGAGTCACCGCACCAGAGTCAAGGGAAGGTGTGCTAGATGCTCCCGAGCGTGCTCGTGCCCAACATGCCGGACACCCCGGATGCCCTGCGGCCCTACGCCGAGCTGGTGCGCGACACCGGTGCGCGCCGCCTGTGGACGGGGCAGTCGCTCAAGGTGGAGACCCACCAGGCGTTCGCCCATCTCGCCGGCGCGGGGGTACGCGTCCCCATCGGCACCAGCGTGACCCTGATGCCGCTGCGCCATCCGTACGAGGCCGCCCTCCAGGCGCGCTCACTGGCCCTGGTGACCGGTCGGCCGGTGGTGGCCGGATACGGCGTCGGCGCACCGGCGTTCGTACGCAGCCTCAACGGACGCCCCTATCCCAGCCCGCGGACGATGGCCGCCGACTACCTGCGCACGGTCCGCTCCCTGCTCGACGGGGAAGTCGTCGAGCACGCGGGCGACTACCACGCGCTGCGGGGGCGGCTGATCCCCATGGACCACCCGGGCGTGGAGGTCGGCGTGGGTGTGCTGCGCCCCAACATGGCGCGTACCGCGGGCGGCGTCGCGGATGTCGCCATCACCTGGATGACCCCGCCCGGATATGTCGCCGAGACCCTGCTGCCCGCCCTGGAGGAAGGCGCCAAGGACCGGGACGCCCGCTGCCGCGTCGCCACCGTCGTCCATGTCGCGGTGGAGCGCGGCGGCCGGGACCCGTACCTGCTCGCACACACCGCCGCCGCCGGGCACCTCTCGGCCGACCACTACACGGACATGCTGCGGCGGGCCGGTGTGCCCGCCGAATCGTCCGACCCGGCGGCCGGTGCCGCCTCCCTGGTGGACAGCGGCACCTACGTGTTCGGCTCGGCGGACCACATCGCCGCCCGGCTCGACGGGTACCGGGACGCCGGGGTGGACGAGGTGATCCTCAACTGCGCCGGGGTGCTCTTCACCGAGGGCCGGGAGGCGGCGTTCCAGGATGTCCGGGAGATCATCGAGGCGGTCCGGCGGCGGCACGGTGGCTGAGCCCGTCACCGTTCGCGAGTACGGCACCCGCTACCTGCGGATCTCCGTGCGGTACCACGGGGACACCGGATTCAGCTGGCTGCGCGCCCCCGGACCGGCCCACACCCATCCGCAGCGCCTGCCCCCGACGGCGGTCGGCGCGGCACTGCGCCGCGTCGACACCGCCGTCGGCGGTGCCCGGCTCGCCCTGGGGGAGTGGGCGGCCGGCCCGGCGCCGCAAGGTGGAACAGGGGCCAGCGCGCGGCCCGGTGTGCTCTACCGCGTGCCGGGCGCCGTCTCGGTGGCCCGGCTGCTGCCCTCCGGCGACGACACCGCCTTCCAGCTCTCGTCACGTGCCCTGTCGGACGTGGGCAGGACACTGCGGCGGCTGCACCAGGAGCCGTGGGGGCTCCCCCGGCGGCCGCCGCACCACGGCGTGCGTCGGCTCCTCGCCTGGATCTCCGAAGAGGACGACACCCCTGAGGCGACGCGGCTGCGCGCGCTGGCCCGCACTCGGCTCGGCTCCTCGCTGTGGACGCGGCTGACGGACTGGGCCGGGGCCGCGCACGAGGCACCCGGCGGGGGAGGGGCCGTCCTGCTGCACGGTGCGCCCAGCACCGGCTGGCTGGTCCCCTCCCCGGCCGGTGGTCACCCCGCCCTGCTCAGCGGGGAGGAGGTCACCGGGGGCGATCCCGCCCTCGATCTCGGCTGGCTCCTCGGCGAGTTGCACGAACTGCGCGCCGCCGCCGCACGCGGCCTCGGCGCCGCCGGACAGGGGCCGCCGGTCGACTACCGGAGCGCGGCCCAGGCCCTGCTCTCCGGCTACACCGGCGGCGACGGCATCGCCGCCGTTCCGCCCGGCACCGCGCGCGCCGCCACCCTCCGGCTGGCCGTCCACATGCGGGACTTCGCCTCGTTCGTCGGCTGGCACGAGGACCTGCGCCACTACTGCGACCTGCTCGCGGAAACGCTCGCCGGGGACGGCGCTCCCGCGCTTCAGTGGGCCACGGTCAGCTGCCCGCGACGACCGTCGTCGTCACCGTCACCGCGATGATCGCCGTCAGCGCGTCCTCCGCGGCCTTCACGACGTGACGAACCGCCGTCGCTGACCACTGGCCCTGTGAGACCGACTCCATGGCCGCCGCGACCCGGCGCGCGTCGTCGTCCGGGAAGGCCAGGCGGTGCAGCTTCGCCCCGTGCAGCAGGGCCACCAGGCTCGCCGTGCGGACGTCCGGCGTCGCGCCCTGGAGGACGACCGCGCCGAGGCGCTCCCGTACCGCCGCCTCCACCGAGCCGTCGGCCTCCGGATAGCGGCGCACGGGGAAGAGACCGAGCACCTTCTTCTTCTCCTCCCGGACCAGTCCCTTCTCGATCAGGGCCGTGTTGGCCCGGGCCACGGCGTCCGTCTTCAACCGGTTGATCCAGTCCTCGGCCTTGCCCGGCTTGTCCTTGCCCGCGATGGCGGCGAGCGCGGTGTCGAGGGCGGGCTCGCCCAGCGGCGTCGCGTCGACGGCGGTGACCTTGCCGTCGGCCACGTCGATCCGGCCGGCCAGGGCGAGTTCCACCAGCGAGGCAGCGGAGATCGCCAGGGCCACCTTCGCCGGCTCCTTCGCGGTGCCGGACGCGTCGTCCAGCGAGAGGAGCAGGAGCTGCTCACCCAATGTGGTGGGGGTTTCCGTGGGGGGTTCCATCGGTGTGTCCATTCCGGGTGCGGGCACTCAGTCCCAGGTGAGGTTAGCGGCACCGGCTGTCGCCTCGGCCGCGCCCCGGAGGGTGGGAGAGGATGGGGGTATGCCGAACCGCCTGGCGCACGAAACGTCCCCCTACCTCCTCCAGCACGCCGACAACCCGGTCGACTGGCGGCCGTGGTCCCACGAGGCGTTCGAGGAGGCGCGCAGCCGCGGGGTCCCCGTGCTGCTCAGCGTCGGATACAGCTCCTGCCACTGGTGTCACGTCATGGCGCACGAGTCCTTCGAGGACGCCGGGACGGCCGAGTATCTGAACGCCCACTTCGTCTCCATCAAGGTCGACCGCGAGGAGCGG
The DNA here is from genome assembly GCF_044333065.1 of Streptomyces sp. NPDC021115. NCBI lineage: Bacteria > Bacillati > Actinomycetota > Actinomycetes > Kitasatosporales > Streptomycetaceae > Streptomyces > Streptomyces sp. NPDC021115. The sequence continues at coordinate 841,044 of NZ_JBIRQF010000001.1, read as the reverse complement.
CCCGACGTCGACGCCGTGTACATGGAGGCGGTGCAGGCCGCCACCGGGCAGGGCGGCTGGCCGATGACGGTGTTCCTGACGCCCGACGCCGAGCCCTTCTACTTCGGCACCTACTTCCCGCCCGCCCCGCGCCCCGGCATGCCCTCGTTCCGGCAGGTGCTGGAGGGGGTGCGCGCCGCGTGGGCCGACCGGCGCGACGAGGTGCGGGACGTGGCCGGGAAGATCGTGCGGGACCTGGCCGAGCGGACCGGCATCGCACTGGGCTCCGGCGCGCCGCAGCCGCCGGGCGCCGAGGACCTGGCGGCCGCGCTGATGGGGCTGACCCGCGAATTCGACGCCGTGCGCGGCGGGTTCGGCGGGGCGCCGAAGTTCCCGCCGTCCATGGCGCTGGAGTTCCTGCTGCGCCACCACGCCCGGACCGGCGCCGAGGGCGCGTTGCAGATGGTGCAGGCCACGTGCGAGGCGATGGCCCGCGGCGGCATCTACGACCAGCTCGGCGGCGGGTTCGCGCGCTACTCCGTCGACGCGGAATGGGTCATTCCGCACTTCGAGAAGATGCTGTACGACAACGCCCTGCTGTGCCGCGTCTACGCCCATCTCTGGCGGGCCACCGGCTCGGACCTCGCGCGCCGGGTCGCCCTGGAAACCGCCGAATTCCTGGTCCGCGAGATGCGCACCGAACAGGGCGGGTTCGCCTCCGCCCTGGACGCCGACAGCGACGACGGCACCGGACGCCATGTCGAGGGCGCGTACTACGTCTGGACGCCGGAGCAGCTGCGCGAGGTGCTGGGCGAGGCGGACGCCGAGCAGGCCGCCGCGTACTTCGGGGTGACCGAGGAGGGCACCTTCGAGGCGGGTGCGTCCGTCCTCCAGCTGCCCGACGGCGCCCGCCCGGCCGACGCCGACCGGCTCGCCTCCGTACGGGAGCGGCTGCTGGCCGCGCGGGAGCGGCGGGAGCGGCCCGGCCGCGACGACAAGGTCGTGGCCGCCTGGAACGGGCTGGCCATCGCCGCCCTCGCCGAGACCGGCGCGTACTTCGACCGCCCCGACCTGGTCGAGGCGGCGACCGGGGCCGCCGATCTGCTCGTACGCCTCCACATGGACAACGCCGGACGGCTCGCCCGCACCTCGCTGGGCGGCGCGGTGGGCGCGCACGCGGGCGTGCTGGAGGACTACGCCGATGTGGCCGAGGGCTTTCTCGCCCTGTCCGCGGTCTCCGGTGAGGGCGTATGGGTCGAGTTCGCGGGGCTGCTCCTGGACACCGTGCTGCACCACTTCGCCGCCGAGGACGGCACCCTGTTCGACACGGCCGACGACGCCGAGGCGCTGATCCGCCGCCCCCAGGACCCGACCGACAACGCCGTCCCCTCGGGGTGGACGGCCGCCGCCGGGGCGCTGCTGTCGTACGCCGCCGTCTCCGGGAGCGGCCGCCACCGGGAGGCGGCCGAGCGGGCGCTGGCCGTGGTGAAGGCGCTGGGCGCGCGGGTGCCGCGCTTCATCGGCTGGGGGCTCGCGGTGGCCGAGGCGCGGCTGGACGGGCCGCGCGAGGTGGCCGTCGTCGGGCCGGACGGCGACCCCGGCACCCGCGCCCTGCACCGGGCCGCGCTGCTGGGCACGGCGCCGGGTGCGGTGATCGCGGTGGGCGCGCCAGGTTCCGACGAGGTGCCTCTGCTGGAGGGGCGGGTGCTGCTGGAGGGGCGCCCGGCGGCGTACGTCTGCCGCCACTTCACCTGCGACGCCCCGACCGACGACGTGGCGGCGCTGACGGCCCGGCTCGGCGGCTGACGCCCGGCCCCGGGAAGACGGCTACAGCGGCAGGCCGCGGGCGAGCATGCCCAGGGCGCGGTCGATGCCGGCCTCCATGGTCTCCACCTGGTGGTGGTCGAAGCAGTGGAAGACCGCTTCGTGGAGGGCGCCGAGGACCGCTCCGACGAGCACCCGCACCTCGAAGTCCTCCGGTGACCGGCCGCTGCGCTCGGCCAGCACCTCGCCCAGCAGGGTCCCGGTCTTGGCCATGCCCTCGCCCATGCGGGCGCGCAGCGCCGGGACCTGGCGGATCAGGGTGAGCCGGGTCAGCATCTCCGCGCGCTCCTCGGCGGTGAGCCGCCCCGCCATGTCGATCAGGACGCGCCGCAGGGAGGAGACGGGCGGTTCGTCCAGCGGCCGGTCCCGGATTCCGGCGGCCATGGCCTCGTCGTACTCGTCCGTGAGGACGATGTCCTCCTTGGTGGGGAAGTAGCGGAAGACGGTGCTGGGGGAGACGTCGGCGGCCTCCGCGATCCGGTCCACCGGGGTGGCGTCATAGCCCAGTTCCACGAACAGCTCGCAGGCGGCGCGCCGGATCGCCTGCCGGGTCTGGATCTTCTTGCGTTCGCGCAGCCCGGGCCGGGGCCGGGCCGGGGGCGTGGATGCGGAGGCCATGTCGATCATTGTCGGGCACCGGCCCCGGCGACGGCGGGTTCCGCTCAGGAGTGCTGGTAGGCCACCAGCGAGATTCCGACGTAGTGCACGACGAAGGCGGCGAGCGTGAGGGAGTGGAACACCTCGTGGAAGCCGAACCAGCGGGGTGAGGGGTTGGGGCGCTTGGTCCCGTAGATCACCGCGCCCGCGCTGTAGAGCAGCCCGCCGACGACGATCAGCGTCATGACGGCGATGCCGCCGGTGCGCAGGAAGTCCGGCAGGAAGAACACCGCGGCCCAGCCGAGGGCGATGTAGCACGGGGTGTAGAGCCAGCGCGGGGCGCCGACCCAGAATACCCGGAAGGCGATGCCCGCGAGCGCTCCGACCCACACCAGCCAGAGCAGCAGCTGCTGTTTGCCGTGCGGGAGCAGCAGCATCGTGAACGGCGTGTAGGTGCCCGCGATGATCAGGAAGATATTGGCGTGATCCAGGCGGCGCAGCACCGCCGTGGCGCGCGGGCCCCAATTGCCCCGGTGGTACAGGGCGCTCGTGCCGAAGAGCGCGCACGCGCTGAGCGTGAAGATGGCGCACGCCACGCGCCCGCGCGGGCTGTCGGCGAGAGCGGTGAGCACCACTCCGGCGATGAGCGCGGCCGGGAACATGCCGGCGTGCAGCCAGCCGCGCAGCAGAGGTTTGAGGGGGATCGGCGCTTCCTCGGGCCCTGGTGAGTGGTCAACGGCGGCATCGGGCGCGGCGGACGTCATACCGCTCATGCTACCCAGCAACCGTGCGTTACCGGTCGTGTCGAGTGGTGATGGTCACGAAGGTGCCCACTGGACAGATCGCCCGTACCGTCGGATGATCAAATGAGCGCGGTCGGCACCGGATGAGCTGAGCATCCGGGTCGCAGCCCCCAAGGGGTAGCTGTCTCCATATGTGGATATGCGTGCACATATCCGCCCAAACCCTCAACCAAGACGCCGGAGCAGATCCGTTCCGGCGGAATGGAGCGATCGTGGCGCCCACCAATGTGGCTTCCTCCCTCATCACGCCCCCGACCAGCCACCAGGAACTGATCGCCTGGGTCGGCGAGATCGCCGAACTCACCCAGCCCGACGAGGTGGTGTGGTGTGACGGTTCGGAGTCGGAGTACGACCGTCTGTGTGCGGAGCTCGTCGAGAAGGGCACGTTCAAACGTCTCGACCCGATCAAGCGCCCCAACTCGTACTACGCGGCCTCCGATCCCAGCGATGTGGCGCGCGTCGAGGACCGCACCTTCATCTGCTCCGAGAAGGAGGCGGACGCGGGTCCGACGAACCACTGGAAGGACCCCGCCGAGATGCGGGAGATCTTCCAGGGCGAACAGGGCGTGTTCCGGGGCTCGATGCGCGGCCGCACCATGTACGTCGTCCCGTTCTGCATGGGCCCGCTCGGCTCGCCGCTGTCCGCGATCGGCGTCGAGATCACCGACTCCGCGTACGTGGCCGTCGCCATGCGCACCATGACCCGCATGGGACAGGACGTGCTCGACGTCCTCGGCGACACGGGCTTCTTCGTGAAGGCCGTCCACACCCTCGGCGCCCCGCTGGAGCCGGGCCAGGCCGACGTTCCGTGGCCGTGCAACAGCACCAAGTACATCTCGCACTTCCCCGAGAGCCGCGAGATCTGGTCGTACGGCTCCGGCTACGGCGGCAACGCGCTGCTGGGCAAGAAGTGCTACGCCCTGCGCATCGCCTCCGTCATGGCGCGTGACGAGGGCTGGCTCGCCGAGCACATGCTGATCCTCAAGCTCACCCCGCCGCGCGGGGAGTCGAAGTACGTCGCCGCGGCCTTCCCGAGCGCGTGCGGCAAGACCAACCTCGCGATGCTGGAGCCGACCATCCCCGGCTGGACGGTCGAGACGATCGGCGACGACATCGCCTGGATGCGGTTCGGCGAGGACGGCCGGCTGTACGCGATCAACCCCGAGGCTGGCTTCTTCGGCGTCGCGCCCGGCACCGGCGAGCACACCAACGCCAACGCGATGAAGACCCTGTGGGGCAACTCCGTCTTCACCAACGTCGCGCTCACCGACGACGGCGACGTGTGGTGGGAGGGCATGACCGAGGAGCAGCCCGCCCACCTCACCGACTGGAAGGGCAACGACTGGACCCCGGCCAGCGGGACGCCCGCGGCCCACCCCAACGCCCGCTTCACCACGCCCGCCGGACAGTGCCCGATCATCGCGCCCGAGTGGGAGGACCCCAAGGGCGTGCCGATCTCGGCGATCCTCTTCGGCGGACGCCGCGCCAGCGCGGTCCCGCTCGTCACCGAGTCCTTCGACTGGCAGCACGGCGTCTTCCTCGGCGCCAACGTGGCCAGCGAGAAGACCGCCGCGGCCGAGGGCAAGGTCGGCGAGCTGCGCCGCGACCCGTTCGCGATGCTGCCCTTCTGCGGCTACAACATGGGCGACTACATGGCCCACTGGGTCGACGTCGCCAAGGACAAGGACCAGGCGAAGCTCCCGAAGATCTACTACGTCAACTGGTTCCGCAAGAACGAGGCGGGCAAGTTCGTGTGGCCCGGCTTCGGCGAGAACAGCCGCGTCCTGAAGTGGATCGTGGACCGCCTCGACGGACGCGCCGAGGGCGTCGAGACCCCCATCGGCATCCTGCCGACCAAGGAATCCCTCGACACCGACGGGCTCGGCCTGGCCGACGGGGAGCTGGACTTCCTGCTCAACGTCGACAAGGAGGTGTGGCGCGAGGAGGCGGCGCTGGTGCCCGACCACCTGAACACCTTCGGTGACCACACGCCGAAGGCGATGTGGGACGAGTACCGGGCGCTGGTTCAGCGCCTGGGCTGAACACCACGTGTATGAACAGGTCGGGCCCGCACCGCACGGTGCGGGCCCGATCTGTTCAAGGATGCGATCAAGGGGAGTTCCTACACCTCGGGTCTGGACGGTTTCCGGGGCGGCGACGGATGGTAGGCCTGCAACGCCAGCACGATGCCGAGGAGAGCACCGCATGAGTGTCGCCCCCAGTGATTCCGTCGCCTTCAAGCCCTTCGCCTCCGCACCCGGCGAGGCGAGCACCGACCGGGTGTCGGCGATCCGGCTCTCCCTGGTGTACCTGCCGCTGCGCGCGCCCATCAGCGACGCCAAGGTGCTGACCGGCAGGCAGAAGCCGCTCACCGAAGTCGCCTTCCTCTTCGCCGAGATCAGCACCGAGGGCGGCCATCAGGGTCTCGGCTTCAGCTACTCCAAGCGGGCGGGCGGGCCCGCGCTGTACGCCCATGCCCAGGAGATCGCGCCCGAGCTGATCGGCGAGGACCCCAGCGACATCGCCCGGCTGTGGAACAAGCTGGTGTGGGCGGGCGCGTCCATGGGCCGCAGCGGGGCCGCCGTGCAGGCGGTCGCCGCGTTCGACATCGCGCTGTGGGACCTCAAGGCCCGGCGCGCGGGGCTGCCGCTGGCCAAGCTGCTGGGCGCGCACCGCGACGCGGTCAGCGTCTACAACACCTCCGGCGGCTTCCTCTCCACGCCCATCGAGGAGGTGTTGGAGAACATCGACCTGGCCCGCTCCCGGGGCGTCGCCGGGATCAAGCTCAAGGTGGGCTCGCCGGACCCGCGCGTGGACCTCGCCCGGGTGGAGACCGTACGGGAGCACCTGGGCGACAGCGTTCCGCTGATGGTGGACGCCAACCAGCAGTGGGACCGGGCCACCGCCACCCGGGTCGGCCGGGTGCTGGAGAAGTTCGACCTGACCTGGATCGAGGAGCCGCTCGACGCGTACGACGCCGAGGGTCACGCGGCCCTCGCCGCCACCCTGGACACCCCCATAGCCACCGGCGAGATGCTCACCAGCGCGCATGAGCACGCGGCGCTGATCGAGGCGGGCTCCTCCGACTTCGTGCAGCCGGACGCCCCACGGGTCGGCGGCATCACCCCGTTCCTCCAGATCATGACGCTCGCCGACTACAAGGGCCGCAGCCTCGCCCCGCACTTCGCGATGGAGATCCACGTCCATCTCTCGGCGGCCTATCCGCGCACCGCATGGGTCGAGCACTTCGAGTGGCTGGAGCCGCTGTTCAACGAGCGGCTGGAGCTGCGCGACGGCCGCATGGTGATCTCCCGGCGCGCCGGGCTCGGCCTCTCGCTCAGCGATCAGGCGGCGGCCTGGACGAAGGAGGCGGCGCGCTTCGGCGCGGGCGCCTGAGCGGAGGCAGTGCGGTCCGGGCCGGAGGCTATGCGGTCCGGGCCTCGAACGCCGCGTACGCGGGCTCGTCGAAGAGGACGAAGCGCACCTCTTCGACGGCCGTGTCCGCCGCGCGGACCGTCTCCACCGCGATCCGGGCGCCGTCGTCCAGCGGCCAGCGGTAGACGCCGGTGGAGATCGCGGGGAACGCGACCGTCCGCGCGCCCAGCTCGTCGGCGACCCGCAGGGACTCGCGGTAGCACGACGCCAGCAGGCCGGAGCGGTCCTCGCTCGCCGACCAGACCGGCCCGACGGTGTGGATCACCCAGCGGGCGTCGAGCCGCCCCGCCGTCGTGGCCACTGCCTGGCCGGTGGGCAGCCCCTTGCCGTAATGGGAGGCGCGCAGGCTGCGGCAGGCGTCGAGGATCTCGGGCCCGCCCTTGCGGTGGATCGCGCCGTCGACGCCTCCGCCGCCGAGGAGGGAGGAGTTCGCCGCGTTGACGATGGCGTCGACGTGCTGGGCGGTGATGTCGCCGTGGACGAGGGTGAGCGTCGTCATGGCTCCATCCTGGGGCACGCGCCCCCGCGTCACACGGTGACGCCGAGCCCCGCCGCATGCGCCTCCAGCCGCTCGGCGGTCAGCGCCGTGGCCGCCGCGTCGTCGCGCGAGGTCGCGGTGACCAGGGCCCAGCCCGCCAGGGTGTGGGCGCGCTGGTGGAGGGCGGCGACACGGGCCGGGTCGGCGTCGGCCGTGGTGGGCGCGGCGCGCAGCGGGGCGCGGCCGTCGCGCAGCCGTACGACCTGCTGGGCCAGGCGCTCGGCGGCCTCGTCCAGCGCCGGGTCCGGGGTGAGGGCACGCAATTCGTCGGTCACGGTGAGCAGCGCGGTCAGATGTCCGGCGAGCCGGATGTCCAGCTCCTCCTCGCGGGAGCGGTGCGGGAAATCCGGCTCGGGCTCGGCCATGGTGTGGACCGACTTGGTGCGGATCGGCTCGTACATGGATGGCCTCCAAACGTTCAGGAGGCCATCCTAACTTGGACGCAGTCTAAAGTTGAGCCTTCTACAGGAACTGCTTCCTGCTTCTCAGGGCTGCCCGTAGCCGTCGAGGAAGTTCCCGATCCGGGTCACCGCGTCGGCCAGGTCCTTCTTCGCCGGGAGCGTGACGATGCGGAAGTGGTCCGGCTCCGGCCAGTTGAAGCCCGTGCCGTGCACGATCATGATCTTCTCGGCCCGCAGCAGGTCCAGCACCATCTGCCGGTCATCCTTGATCTTGTAGACCTTGGGGTCCAGCTTCGGGAACGCGTACAGCGCGCCCTTCGGCTTCACGCAGCTCACGCCCGGGATCTGGGTCAGCAGCTCGTACGCCGTGTCGCGCTGCTCCAGCAGCCGGCCGCCCGGGAGCACCAGGTCGTTGATCGACTGACGGCCGCCGAGGGCGGTGGCCACCGCGTGCTGTGCGGGCATGTTGGCGCACAGCCGCATGTTGGCGAGGATCGTCAGCCCCTCCAGGTAGCTGGCGGCGTGGGCCTTGGGGCCGCAGACCGCGAGCCAGCCGCTGCGGTAGCCCGCGACGCGGTACGCCTTGGAGAGCCCGTTGAACGTCAGCGTCAGCAGGTCAGGGGCGATCGCGGCGGTCGGGGTGTGGGTGGCGCCGTCGTAGAGGATCTTGTCGTAGATCTCGTCGGAGCAGACGATCAGCTGGTGGCGGCGGGCGATGTCGGTGATGCCGCGCAGCACCTCTTCGCTGTAGACGGCGCCCGTCGGGTTGTTCGGGTTGATGATGACGATCGCCTTGGTGCGGTCGGTCACCTTGCGCTCGATGTCGGCGAGGTCCGGCAGCCAGTCCGCCTGCTCGTCGCAGCGGTAGTGGACGGCGGTGCCGCCCGCGAGCGAGACCGAGGCGGTCCACAGCGGATAGTCGGGGGAGGGGACGAGGACCTCGTCGCCGTCGTCCAGCAGCCCCTGCATCGACATCTGGATCAGCTCGGAGACGCCGTTGCCGAGGAAGACGTCCTCGACGTCGAGGTGGATGCCCTGGGTCTGGTAGTGCTGCATCACCGCGCGCCGGGCGGAGAGCAGCCCCTTGGCGTCGCCGTAGCCATGGGCGTCGCCGAGGTTGCGCAGCATGTCCTCGAGGATCTCCGGCGGGCAGTCGAACCCGAAGGTCGCCGGGTTGCCGGTGTTGAGCTTGAGGATGCGGTGACCCGCTGCCTCCAGCCGCATCGCCTCCTCGAGAACCGGGCCACGGATTTCGTAGCAGACGTTGGCGAGCTTCGTGGACTGGATCACCTGCATGTCGGCCACCTTACGGCGGAGCATCCGGCCACGCTCGGTGTTTTTCACCACGTGGACGGTGTACGGGAGCGCTCCCGGGCCCCGGCGAGCGCATCGCGCCCCCTCCGCGCTCATCGATAACAAGTGAGTTAACCCCGTTAATTTTCGCGAACGAAGGGTTGGCCCGGACGGAACCGATGGCTATCGTTCACGCACCTCACCCAATCGTTCAACTGAACGAAACGAGCGAAGGGCCGCCCCCGTCCATGTCCGAGACCACCCACCGAACAGACCCCGGGGCGGCCCGGATACCGCGGCGGTCGGTGCTCGCCGCGGCGGCCGCCGGCGGCGGTGTCCTCGCCGGATCCGCCCTGCTGACCGGCTGCTCGGGCGCCGCGTCCGCGTCCCCGACCGAGGCCGTGCCCAGCCGCGGCCCGGCCGGGCGCCCCGACCGAGGCGGCACCCTGCGCATCGCCCGGCCGCCCGCCTCCGACGCCGAGACCCTGGACCCGGCGAGCGCGCTGTCCGCGTACGAATACCTCGGCGCCCTCTACAACCGGCTCGTCCGCGTCGACAAGGACGGCAAGACCGCGCCCGACCTCGCCGAGTCCTGGGAGCCCGACGCCAAGGCCACCACCTGGACCTTCCGGCTGCGCCGCGGCGTCACCTTCCACGACGGCTCCGCCTTCACCTCCGCCGACGCCGCCTACACCCTGCGGCACATCCTCGACAGCGCGACCGCGTCCCCGCAGGGCCCGGTGCTCGCCCCGCTCGTCGACCCCAAGCGGCTGCGCACCCCTGATGCGCACACCCTGGTGATCCCGCTGAAGAGCCCGCACGCCGAGTTCCCCAGCCTGCTCACCCACTACAACTGCTACGTCGTCCCCGACGGCAGCGCCAAGTCCATCGGCCGCACCGGCATCGGCACCGGCCCGTTCAAACTGGCCTCCTTCGCCTCCGCCGGACCCGGCCGGGTCGTCGCGTACGAGGACCACTGGGCCGGGCGCCCGGTGCTGGACGCCATCGACTTCTTCTCCGTCGCCGACATGCAGGCCCGGGCCAACGCCCTGCTCGCCGGGCAGGTCGATCTGCTCTCCCAGACCAATCTGGACTTCGCCACCGCCCGCGTCGTCGCCGCCTCCAGCCGCGCCACCATCGCCCGCTCGAAGAACGCCCAGTGGTACGTGCTGCCGATGCTCACCACCGAGAAGCCCTTCACCGATGTGCGGGTGCGGCAGGCCATGAAGCTCGCGTACGACCCCGAGCACATCCGGAAGGTCGCCCTCCAGGGCGCGGGCACGCTCGGCTGGGACAACCCCGTACCGCCGAACGACCCCGCCCACATCAGCGCCCACCCCGACCATGACCCCGAGCGGGCGCGCCAGCTGCTCAAGCGGGCCGGGCACGAGCGGCTCGCGGTGGACCTCTACACGTCCTCGTACGACCCGATCTTCACGCCCATGGCCCTCGCCTACCAGGAGTCCGCGGCCCGCGCCGGGATCCGCGTCCGGATCAGGACCGCGGCCGCCGACTCGTACTACACCCAGATCTGGATGAAGAAGCCGCTCATGGCCACCTACTGGTACACCGGGCGCCCCGTCGACCAGCTCCTCAACCAGGTCTTCCGCAGCGGCTCCTCGTACAACGAGACCGCCTGGTCGGACAAGGAGTTCGACGCGCTGCTCGACCGGGCCCGCCGGGAGACCGACGGGGGCCGCCGCCGCGAGCTGTACGGGCAGGCGCAGACCCTGATCGTCGAGCGGGGCGGGGCGATCACCCCGATGTTCGCCGACCGGCTCACCGGCATCTCCCGGAAGGTGCGCGGCTACGCCGAGCACGGCTTCGAGTTCGACTACCTCGGCATCGGCCTGAAGGGGGCGTGAGAAGCGTGCTCACCTTCATCGTCCGCCGGGTCGTCGCCGCGTTCGGCACCCTGCTGCTCTCCTCCGTCATGGTCTTCCTGGCCGTCCAGGCGCTGCCCGGCGACGTCGCCACCCAGGTGCTCGGCAAGGACGCCACCCCCGACGCGGTGTCCGCGCTGCGCAAGCAGATGGGGCTCGACCAGCCCGCCTGGGAGCGCTACTTCGACTGGATCAAGGGCGCGCTGCACGGCGACTTCGGCACCTCGCTCGTCACCACCAAGCCGGTGGGGAGCGAGGTCGCCCAGTACCTCGGCAACTCCGCCCTCATCGCCGTCGTCACCGTCCTCTTCGCGGTCACCGGCTCGCTCGTCCTCGGCGTCCTCGCCGGGCTCTACCGCGACCGCTGGCCCGACCATGTGATCTCCACGGTCAGCCTGGTCGGGATGTCCATCCCCGAGTTCGTCGTGGCCACCCTGCTGGTGCTCGCCTTCTCCGTCGCCCTGCCCGTGCTGCCCGCCGTGGTGCTGTACGGACCGGGGGCCTCCACCGGGCAGCTGCTGCCCGCGGTGTGGCTGCCCGCCGCGTCGCTCGCGATCGTGATGGCCGCGTACATCGTGCGGATGGCCCGTACGTCGGTCATCGACGTCATGGCGAGCGAATACGTCACCACCGCGCGGCTGAAGGGCCTGTCCACCTGGCGCGTGGTCACCCGGCACGCGCTGCCCAGCGCGCTGCTGCCCACCCTCCATGTGATCGCGCTCAACGTGGCCTGGCTGATCGGCGGCGTCGCGGTCGTGGAGAACGTCTTCAACTACCCCGGCATCGGCAAGCTGCTGCTCACCTCCGTGCAGAACCGCGATCTGCCCGTCATCCAGGCCATCGCCCTCATCAGCGCCGTCGTCTACGTCGTCTGCAACCTCGCCGCCGACCTCGGCTCCATGGCCCTCAATCCCAAGCTCCGCACCCGAGGAGGGAGCATCCGATGAGCGCGCTGAAGACGCCTGCCGCGGCCCCCGTTCCCGCGCCGTCCGCCCGCCCCGGCTCGGGCGCCGCCCGCGCCTGGCGCACCGTACGCTCCTCGCGCCCCGCCGCCATCGGGCTCGCGATCGTCGCCGTCCACCTGGTGGTGGCGCTGCTCGCCCCGCTGCTCACCCCGTACCACCCCACCGTCGGCGACGCCTCGCACGCGCTGCTCGGGCCGAGCGCCGACCACTGGGCGGGCACCGACCAGTACGGGCGCGACGTGCTGACCCGGGTGCTGTACGGCGGGCGGTACGCGCTCGGCGTCTCCGTCACCGCGACCCTCCTCACCATCGCGCTCGGCACCGTCCTCGGCTGCGCGGCCGCGCTGCGCGGCGGCTGGCTGGACGATGTGCTGATGCGCGTCCTGGACGCGGTGCTGTCCATCCCCGCGATCCTCGTCCTGCTGGTGATCGTCACCGCGCTGGGCACCGGCTCCGGGGTCATCGTGCTGGCCATCGGCGTCATCTGCGTCCCCCAGGTCGTACGGGTCGTACGCGGCGCCGCGCTCGCCGTCGTCCCCCAGGACTACGTCACCGCGGCACGCGCCCGCGGGGAGGGGACGTGGGCGATCCTGCGGCGCGAGGTGCTGCCCAACATCACCGACGTGGTGTGCGTCGAATTCGCCATGCGCGCCTCGTGGGTCGTGCTGCTGATCTCGTCGCTGTCCTTCCTCGGCTTCGGCGCCGACCCGCCCACCCCCGACTGGGGGCTCATGGTCTCCGAGAACCGCACCGCCATCACCGTCGTGCCCATGGCCAGCCTCGCGCCCATCATCGCCCTGGCCACCCTCGTCGTCGGGCTCAACCTCGCCGCCGACGGGCTGTCCAAGGCGTGGGGCGTCGACCGCATCCGGGAGGGCTCCTGATGAGCGCGATTGTCTCTGTGGCGGGGCTTGGTGTCGCCTACCGGTCCGGCGGTGGGGAGATCCCCGTCGTCCACGACGTCTCGTTCGACCTCGCGCCCGGCGAAACGTTCGCCCTCGTCGGCGAGTCCGGCAGCGGCAAGTCCACCGTCGCCGCGACCCTGCTGGGCCATCTGCGGCACGGCTCCCGGCTCACCGGCGGCACGGTGCGCGTCGACGGGAGCGACGTCTTCGCGCTCCCCGCGCGCGAACTGCGGCGGCTGCGCGGCGGTACGGTCGCGATGATCGCCCAGAACGCGGGCCAGGCCCTCACCCCCTCCATGCGCATCGGACGCCAGATCGCCGAGGCGGGCGGTGACACCCCCGTCAGCGACCTCCTCGAACAGGTCCGGCTGCCGCGCCCCGCCGAACTCGCCCGCCGCTATCCGCACGAACTCTCCGGCGGACAGCAGCAGCGCGTCGCCATCGCGATGGCCATCGCGACCCGGCCCAAGGTGCTGGTGCTGGACGAGCCCACGACGGGGCTCGACGTCCTCACCCAGCGCTCCGTCCTGGACCTGGTCGGCTCCCTGCGCGACGAACTCGGCCTCGCGGCGGTCCTCGTCAGCCATGACCTGGGCGTCGTCGCGCGGATGGCCGACGAGGTGTGCGTGCTGCGGTCGGGCCGGGTCGTCGAAGCCGCCCCCACCCGTCAGCTCTTCGCCGCCCCCGCCGACCCGTACACCCGCCGCCTGCTCTCCAGCGTGCCCCGGCTGACGGACACCGGGCTCGCCCTCGTCGGCGAGGACGGCACGCGGGAGGTGCGTCCGAAGCGGCCGGTGCCGGCGGACGCGGGTCAGGCGGTGGACGTCCGGGACGTCACCATCGACTACGGCTCCTCGCGCGCCGTCGACGGCGTCTCCTTCCAGGTGCGGCGGGGCGAGGTGCTGGCCCTGGTCGGCGAGTCCGGCAGCGGCAAGTCCACCCTGGCGTGGGCGCTCGCCGGACTGCGCGCGCCCTCCGGCGGTGCCATGACCCACGACGCCGGTGACCTGGGCGCGAGCGCGCGGCAGCGCCCGCTCGCGCTCCGGCGCACGATCCAGCTCGTCTTCCAGAACGCCGACACGTCGCTGAATCCGCGGCGTTCGGTGGGCGACGCGGTGCGGCGTCCCCTGCGGTTCTTCGGCGCGGCCTCGTCGCGGGACGAGGCGGCCACGCGGGCCCGCGGGCTCATCACCGACGTCCGCCTCGACCCCGACTTCGCCGACCGGCTCCCCGCCCAGCTCTCCGGCGGCCAGCGGCAGCGCATCGGCATCGCGCGGGCGCTGGCCGGTGAGCCGGATGTGCTGATCGCGGATGAGATCACCACGGCGCTCGACGTCTCCGTCCAGGCGGATGTGCTGCGCCTGCTGGACGATCTGCGTCGGGAGCGCGACCTGGCCTGCCTCTTCATCAGCCATGACCTGGCGGTGGTGCGGGGCATCGCCGACCGGGTGGTGGTGCTGCGGCACGGGGTGGTCGTGGAGGAGGGCCCGACGGACGCGGTCTTCGCGGCTCCGGGCCACCCGTACACCCGCCAACTGATGGCGGCTGCCCTCGAACCCGACCCGGACGCGGAGCCTGCCGTCGAGGCGGCCGACGACTGGGCCGACGCGGCCGAGCCGGGGTCTACGTGGACCGACCTGGGCGACGCCCACCGAGTCCGCCGCTGGCGGTCGGTGGGTGCCGCTTGAGGATTCGTTTCCGGGTGCGGGCCGGTGGTGGGGTTGTGCCCACCCGTCCCGCCCCGCGGAACGATTGCCCACAACCGGTCGCATCCAGCCCGTCCGCACCACCCAGCCCCTCCGGCGTTTGAGGAGCGGGGTCCGGGGCGGAGCCCCGGTTTCGGGAAGGGGCGGGGTGGGGGACAGGCCCGCCGCAGGAGTACGCAACACCAGTAGAGGAGAAGCGTGAGGTACCGCGAGACGTTCGACCGTGAGGTGCGGGTCGAGGACGTATGGATTCCGACCCGCGACGGCACGCGGCTGCACGCCCGGATTTGGCGGCCGACGGACTCGGAGACCGCCCCCGTACCCGCCCTCCTCGAATACCTCCCGTACCGCAAGAGCGACTGGACCGCCCCCCGCGACGCCCAGCGTCACCCCTGGTACGCCGGTCACGGCTACGCCTCCGTACGCGTCGACCTGCGCGGCAGCGGCGACTCCGAGGGCGTGATGCGCGACGAGTACGACGAGACCGAGCTGGCCGACGGCGTGGACGTCGTCAACTGGCTCGCCGCACAGCCCTGGTGCACCGGCAAGGTGGGCATGTTCGGCATCTCCTGGGGCGGGTTCAACTCGCTCCAGATCGCCGCCCTGCGCCCCGAACCGCTCAAGGCGATCGTGACCGTCTGCTCCGCCGACGACCGTTACGACAACGACGTCCACTACATCGGCGGCGCCGTCCTCGGCATCGACATGCTCGCCTGGGCGGGCACGATGCTGGCGTTCACCGCGCGCCCCCCGCACCCCACCTCCGTCGGCGAGGACCGCTGGCTGCCGATGTGGCGGGAACGGCTCGACGCGCTGGAGCCGTATCTGCACACCTGGCTCGCCCACCAGGAGCGCGACGCGTACTGGCGGCACGGCAGCGTGTGCGAGGACTACGGGGCGGTCGACGCCGCCGTGCTCGCGGTCGGCGGCTGGGCCGACCCGTACCGGGACACCGTGCTGCGCCTGGTGGAGCACCTCGACGCGCCCGTACGCGGGCTGATCGGCCCCTGGTCGCACCAGTACCCGGACCGGGGGCTGCCGCCGGGCCCGGCGATCGGGTTCCTCCAGGAGACGCTGCGCTGGTGGGACCACTGGCTCAAGGACGAGCCGACGGGCGTCATGGACGAGCCGCTGCTCCGCGCCTGGATCAACGACCCGGTGCCGCCCGCCACCTCGTACGAGACGATGCCGGGCCGCTGGGTCGGCGACGACGCGTGGCCCGCCCCGTCCGTGACCTGGGACGAACGCCCCCTCGGCGGTTCGTCCCAGGATCCGGTGATCGTCCGCTCCCCGCTGCACACCGGCCTCGACGCTGGCCGCTACTTCCCGTTCGGCAACGCCACCGATCTGCCGCCGGACCAGCGCGAGGAGGACGGCCGTTCGGTGTGCTTCGACTCGACTCCACTGGAAGAGCGCGTCGAGATCCTGGGCCGCCCCCGCGTACGGCTGCGGCTCGACAGCGCGACCCGGCGCGCCCATGTCATCGCGCGCGTCTGCGACGTGGCGCCCGACGGCTCGTCCACCCTCGTCACCCGCGGCGTGCTCAACCTGATGTCCCGGCACGGCCGGGACAAGGCCGTGGAGTGGGAGCCGGGGCGTTACGAGGACGTCGAGTTCGAGCTGAACGGGACCGGCTACGCCTTCCCGCCCGGCCACCGCATCCGGGTCGCGGTCTCCGACGCGTACTGGCCGTGGGTCTGGCCGCACGGCGAGCGCGGCCAGCTGACCGTACGGCCCGGCGAGAGCGCGCTGCTGCTGCCCGTACGGGACCCGGGCGCGGACGCCGCGCGGGTGCCGATCACCTTCGAGGAGCCCGAACAGGCCCCGCCGCTCGCGATCACCGTGGAGACCCCCGCCGAGCCCCGCCCCGAACGCACCGTCACCCATGACGTCGCCACGGGGGAGTGGGTGCTGGACGTCGACCCCAACTACGGCGGTTCCCGCACCTACCCCGACGGGCTGCGGTACGAGGAGAGCGCCCGCGAGACGTACCGCATCCGCTCCGGCGACCCGCTGTCGGCCGTGGCAAGCTCGCGGTGGACCATCCGGCTGCGGCGCGACGGCTGGGACGCGGAGATCCGCACCACGACCGAACTGCGCGCCGCGGCGGACGAATTCATCATGGACAGCAGCGTCGAGGCACGGGCGAACGGAGAGACAGTGGCCAACCGCGCATGGCAGCACACCATCCCGAGGACGTCCGCGTGACGCCGTCCTCCGAGCGCCCGTCCGACCGCCGCCCCCCGCGCCGCGCCGTCGCCGCCTCGGCCCGTACCCGGCAGCCGACCGAGGTACGGCGCCGACTCATCGTGGAGGCCGCTGTTCCGCTCATCGCGGAGCGGGGCACGGCGGGGGTCGGGGTGCGTGAGGTCGCGGCCGCGGCCGGGGTCTCGGTCGGCACGGTCACGTACCACTTCGAAAGCGTGCAGGAAGTCCTCTCCGAGGCGATGGTCCTGCACATAGAGCGCTACTACGCCGCCCTCACCGAGGCCGCCGACCGCGCCACCAGCGGCGCGGAGGGCCTGCGGCTGCTCATCGACGCGCTCTTCACGGACGACACGGACCGGCACTGGCGGATGTGGTTCGACTACTGGAACGCGGGCGAACGCGACCAGACGTTCGCCCGCGGCCAGGCCGAGCGGTACGAGAGCTGGCACGGCGAGATCCGCTCGCTGGTCGAGCGGGGCTGCGCCGAGGGCGACTTCCGCTGCGGCGACCCGGCGGACTTCACCCTCCGCTTCTCGGCCCTCGCCGACGGCCTCGCCCTCCGCCGCCTGCGCCAGATCCCGTCCCTGAGCGTCGAGGACGCGCGACGGCACCTGTGGCGCTTCGTGCAGGCGGAGCTGGGCGCCTGACCGGGGACGGTGCGCGCGGAGTGGGCTCACCTTTTTCTTGCGAGGAGGCCCCGGCGTTCACGCCGGAGAGGAATCGCATCTGGGTGTCGCGACGCGGAGCGTCGTCGCGTCCGGTTCAGGGCGCGGAATGCCCGTACCGCTGTCGGTATCGCTGAGGTGATGCGAACGCGTGTGCCTGCGTTCGCTGGTTGAGGTGGTGGCCGTGGGATCGGGGGACGTGTGTGCTGTTGTCGTACGTATGGTCCTTCGGAGGGGTCAGGAGGGTATGCCGTCCTGGCCGGGGCCGTGAGGGGGCGAGATGGCGCACGTGGGGGTGGCTGCGGAGGGTGGGCATGCCCGGTATACCTACCGGCTGCGCGTGTCGTCCGCCGCTCGCACCGGTCTGGTGGCGGAGTGGGACCGGTGCCGCTGGGTGTGGAACGAATGTGTCGCCAAGTCCAGGGCCGTGCACCTGCGCAACAAGTCCACCGGTCAGAAGGCCACGTGTGGTCCGGCTCAGCTCGACAGGATGCTGACCGAAGCCAGGCGGAGGACGCGGTGGCTGCGTGAGGGCTCCTCGGTTCCTCAGCAGCAGATCATCCGCGACTTCGGCCGCTCCCGCGCCAAGGCGCACAAGGACATCCGCGCAGGCCTGCCCATGGCGCGCCGGGCCGGGATGCCGAAGTGGAAATCCAAGCGCGAGGCGCTGCCGACCCTCAACTACACCCGGCGCGGGTTCCGGTTGAAGGACGGCCGACTGCACTTGGCGGGCGGTATCGTCGTGGTGGTGGTGTGGTCGCGGGAACTGTCGGCTGAACCGTCCTCGGTGCGTGTGTACCAGGACAGTCTCGGGCACTGGTACTGCTCGTTCGTCGTGCCCGCTCAGGTGCAGCCCGTGCGGGAGACGGGTCGCGTACTCGGTGTCGACTGGGGCGTGAAGGAGATCGCGACCACCACGTCC
This sequence comes from Streptomyces sp. NPDC021115, assembly GCF_044333065.1. Classification (NCBI taxonomy): domain Bacteria; kingdom Bacillati; phylum Actinomycetota; class Actinomycetes; order Kitasatosporales; family Streptomycetaceae; genus Streptomyces; species Streptomyces sp. NPDC021115. The sequence continues at coordinate 822,920 of NZ_JBIRQF010000001.1, read as the reverse complement.
GACGCGCACGACCTGCCGCACGCGGGGTACGGCAGGAAGGTCCAGGCGAAGCTGACCCGGTACGACCGGATGATGGCCCGCCGCAGGCCGAAGAAGGGGCAACCGGCGTCGAAGGGCTACCGCAGGGCGAGGAAACTGCGGGCGAAGGCGTACAAGAAGGCTGCCAGGCAGCGTGAGGACACCGGGCGAAAGTGGGCGAGGAAGGTTGTCCTCGACCACGACGCTGTCGCTGTGGAGGACTTCCGCCCGAAGTTCCTGGCCAGGACCACCATGGCCCGCAAGGCCGCTGATGCCGCCATCGGCGCCACCAAGGCCGCTCTGGTGGCGATGGGCCGCAAGCATGGGCGGGACATCCGCCTTGTCCACCCCGCGTACACCACGATGGATTGCGCGCACTGCGATGCGAGAGCCAAGCATCGCCTGCCGCTGGGTGAGCGGACCTACACCTGCGCCGTGTGTGGAACCGTGTCTCCACGGGACAAGAACTCCGCACGCGTGATGCTCGTCCGGGCTGGTCTCAACCCGGCTGGTGCTGATGGCGGAAGACCTCCTGGAGCGCTGCTCCAGGAGGCGGCCTGAGCCAGGAATTCCCTCCCGTCAGGGAGGGGAGAATTCAATTCTTCTGGACGGGCGGGCAGGTGCCGGTGTCGGAGC